>NVRK02000044.1 GCA_002400845.2 Hyphomicrobiales bacterium | reverse complement strand
CCCAAAGGTCTTATGGCGGCTGAAGTATTTCCCGATGATGGCTCTGTCGAATTGAAGTCTAATTAACTCTCATTATTATACATTAATTCAGTGCTTTATTGGAGTTTGTTGAAGCTGTTTGTAAGCTTTGCTTGCTTAAAGTCATGTGCAATTAATGAACGTTGCCAACTTGCTTTAGACCGCCTTAAAAAGTTCGATGTAATCGCATAGCCGTATATCGCAATAAACGCGACACTATAACTTCTTGATAAGTTCTTGAGGTTTTTCAATTAAATGTTTAGTTGATGGCTTGGGAATGGTGAAGTTTTAAAGTATAAACCAATTTCTATATTGGAGTTGGTAATGCCTTTAGGCAATTTTTTTAAAACGAAAACTAAGCAGTTTATAAGCGGTTCTGATGAGCGACGCTGGGGGCAACGTAATACTGCTGGCGTGGTTATTGCTTCGAGCCTTAAATTTGATCATGTTTCGCATTTTTATGGTGATACTCAAACATTGAATGATGTTTCGCTTGAAATTAATCCAGGTGAAGTGATGTGCTTACTTGGGCCTTCTGGTTCTGGTAAAACAACATTGCTTAAATCTGCCGCTGGTTTGGTTGCACCAAGTGAAGGTCGTGTTTTAATTGATAAACAGATTGTTTCTGGTGATGATACTTTTGTAATGCCAGAGAAAAGAGGTGTTGGTCTGGTTTTTCAAGATTTCGCACTATTTCCGCATTTGACAATTATTAAGAATGTTCAGTTTGGCTTAACAGCATTGGGCGCTAAGGAACGGTTTGACCATGCGATGCGTGTTTTGGACCGCGTGGGCCTTGCTAGCAGTGCAGAATCATATCCTCATAATTTGTCTGGAGGAGAGCAACAACGTGTTGCTCTTGCAAGGGCGCTTGCGCCAAGACCAGGTATTTTGTTAATGGATGAGCCGTTTTCCGGTCTGGATGCACGGTTACGTGAAAGCGTGAGGGAAGAAACACTGAGCCTGTTGCGTGACACGCGTTCGACGGTTTTAATTGTAACGCATGATCCAGAAGAAGCGCTGAATGTAAGTGATCGTATTGCATTAATGAAAAATGGCACAATTGAACAAATCGGTACGCCGGCTGAAATTTATTCTTCGCCTGTTAGCTTGTTTGCAGCCAGATTCTTTTCTGAATTGAATATATTAGACGGTGAATTGCAAAATGGTGTTGCTGATACGTGTCTTGGAAAAATTAGTATTGATTTCATTTCTTCTAAATCTAATGAAAAAATTAGTGGCAAAGTTGCTGTTTGTGTTCGCCAAACCGATATTAGTTTGAAGGCAATTGATGTTTCAAAAAGTAGTGCAGCAATTAAATCTAGTGAAAATGACGTGATTGGGCGTGTTGTTGCGCGGCGTTTCTTGGGGAATGTCGAAGTGTTGGATGTCGTGATTGAGAGTCGTGAAGAGCCACTCAAAATACGCCTAAAAGCTGGGGTATTGCCACAGTCTACATCATTGGTCATGGTCAGTGTGAATAAGAATAAAGCGATGGTCTATAAGAGATAGAAGTTTATTCACCTAAAGTATCACAATAATATGAATTTTATGGATGTAATTTCGCCTGATATTCACCATATATATGAAGAAAATAAAAATAGACAATAAAGCGCACATAGAAGCTTGCAGTTAACTGGTTAGGCAGTCTATTGTGCACAAAATTAGGCAAGAGCCTTTAACGTTTAAGTATGGAGTGAGTTATGGGACAGATTGGTATCTGGCAAATTGTAATAATCGGTGTTGTTGTGGTTTTGCTGTTTGGACGTGGTAAAATTTCTGGTGTGATGGGTGATGTTGCAAAAGGCATTAATGCATTCAAAAAAGGCATCAAAGAAGAAGCAACGGAAACAGCACAAACAATAGAACAAAGCGCTGAAGAGACTGTTTCTAAAGTTAAAAAGAAAACTAAAAGCTAAATTTCAGTCCTTTAGTTAGTCCTTTAGAATGTTTAACTCTCTTATTTGCTGGGGAATAATCCTTGTTTGATATTGGTATGTCCGAAATATTGGTGATTGCAGTTGTTGCAATTGTTGTGGTTGGACCAAAAGATTTGCCAAAACTATTGCGCACAGTTGGTAAAACAATTTCGGGCGTAAAACGCATGGCTGGCGATTTTCAGCAGCAATTTAACGATGCGATTGAAGAAAGCGATTTAGCCGATCTTAAAGACATTGCAACTGGCAAGTCTTTAAATCCGTTAGATAGTATAAAAGATGTTGTTAGTGATGTTAAAAATGATTTTATGAGTAGTCTTGATGACGATTCAAAAAAATCAGATGATGGCGATGTAGCCTCTTTATTCCCAGAAAATGAGACTAGCAAAAGATTAGCTAAAGTTGATGCTAAGAATGAAGCTGCTGTTAAGAAAACTGCTAGTTTAGCTTCAACATCTAAGGCAAAGCTGAAATCAAAATCTAGCAAGCAAGTTTCGAAGAAGGCAATTACCAAGAAAGTGTCTACTAAGAAAGCTACTGTGGCAAAGTCAGCCTCGAAGACTGTTTCTAAGTCTAAGACTGCCTCTAAGGTTGACCCAAAAACAAACAGTAAAAATAAGACTGTAGCCAAGCGTGCTACCAAGAGTGTTAAGACATGAGCGATTTGAGTACTGAAGTTAAAAATCAAGACGCTAATGATGACCCTAATGTTGATGGTGAATTTTCAGACAGCAGCGCTCCTTTGATTGAGCATTTAGTTGAGTTGCGTCAGCGCTTGGTAAAAGCACTGATTGCAATTGCTGTGTTCTTTGTAATTTGTTTTATTTTTGCAGATAAAATTTTCAACATTTTGGTTATTCCATATCAGCGCGGCGCAGGTACAGATGACGTGC
The DNA here is from genome assembly GCA_002400845.2 of Hyphomicrobiales bacterium. Taxonomy (GTDB): domain Bacteria; phylum Pseudomonadota; class Alphaproteobacteria; order Rhizobiales; family Rhizobiaceae; genus Salaquimonas. The sequence goes on along the minus strand of NVRK02000044.1, from coordinate 17,619 downwards.
AATTTGTTTATACTGCTTTGCAAGAGAAGTTTTTTGTCGATATGAAAATCGCTTTTTTTGGCGCAATTTTCATCGCGTTTCCTGTAATTGCAACGCAGATTTATAAGTTTGTGGCTCCTGGTTTGTATAAAAACGAACGCGGTGCTTTTTTGCCATTTTTAGTGGCGACACCATTGCTGTTTATTGCTGGTGCGTGTTTGGTGTTTTTTTTGATTATGCCGCTTGCGACACAGTTCTTTTTGTCTCTTGAGCAAACTGGCGGTAATGGCCTCGCAAAAATTGAAAACCTACAGGCAGTAGGCTCTTATCTAAGTTTGATAATGACGCTAATTTTTGCTTTTGGTTTGGTGTTTCAATTGCCAGTTGTTATCTCGTTATTGGCAAGAGCAGGGCTAACAAATTCTACTTGGCTCAAAGCGCAACGAAAGTATGCACTGCTTTGTATTGTTGTTGTTGGCGCTGTTTTAACACCGCCAGATCCAATCAGCCAAATTGGTTTAGCAGTGCCTTCATATTTGTTATATGAGATATCGATATTTTGCGCGTCTCTGATCGAAAAGTCTAAAGCTAAACGGCTTGCTGAAGAAGAGGGTGATGAGGTTGATTTGGATGATGAAGCATAAGATATCTTGTCTTGTGCAGAGTTGACCAAATCATTGCAACCCAATATCCACACGTTACCAATAGAGTGATTTCTCACAGATTCGGGGCTGGATACGCTTCGTCAATTTCCAAGGTTTTTAAAGATGTATGACATCAAATGGATTCGCGATCATAAACAAGAATTTGAGGCTGGACTTGCAAAGCGCGGGGTAGCTTCACCTTTTGATGGTTTGATTGAACTTAGTGAAAAGCGCAGTAGCCACGTTGGTAAAGTGCAAGAGGCTCAGCAACGCCGCAATTCAGCATCAAAAGAAATTGGTGCGGCAATGGGCAAGGGCGATAAAGACCTTGCTGAAAAGCTAAAAGTAGAAGTTGGACAGATTAAAACCTTTCTAAGCGAAGCTGAAGAAATTGAGCGTCAATTAACTACTGAATTAAGCGATGCTTTAAGTGTGATACCCAATATTCCACTTGATGACGTGCCAAAGGGCAATGATGAAGCAGACAATGTATTTTACCGCGAATGGGGTTCAAAGCCCGATTTAGGTTTTGATGCAAAAGAGCATTATGAACTTGGCGAAGCTATGGGGCAGATGGATTTTGAAACTGCCACAAAAATCTCTGGTGCGCGTTTTGTTTTATTGAGCAAGGATATTGCTCGAATGGAGCGTGCACTTGGTCAATTCATGTTGAACCTTCATAGTGACGAACATGGCTATGATGAAATTTCGCCGCCTGTAATGGTGAATGACGAGACGATGTTTGGTACTGGGCAATTGCCAAAATTTTCAGAAGATTTGTTTAAAACAACAGATGGTCGTTGGTTAATACCAACTGGCGAGGTTCCGCTTACCAATATTGTTCGCGGTGATATTTTGAATAAATCTAAACTACCAAAACGATACACCGCACTGACACATTGCTTTAGATCAGAGGCTGGTTCTGCCGGCCGCGACACAAGAGGCATGTTGCGCCAACACCAATTTGGTAAAGTAGAAATGGTGTCGATTGTTGACAAGGATAGCGGCTTAGATGAATTAGAGCGCATGCTTGGTTGCGCTGAAAAAGTACTTCAATTATTAGGTTTACACTACCGTGTTGTTACCCTTTGTACTGGCGATATGGGGTTTGGCGCGCGTAAAACCTATGACATTGAAGTATGGGTTCCAGGCCAAAATACCTATCGTGAAGTTTCAAGTTGTTCGTTTTGTGGTAACTTTCAAGGCTTGCGCATGAATGCACGCTATAGAGACGAAGATGGCAAAACGCTTCATCACGTACATACCTTAAATGGGTCTGGTATTGCTGTTGGTAGAGCGTTGATAGCGGTTTTGGAAAATTATCAAAATGAAGACGGAAGTGTGAGCGTTCCAGATGCACTTAAACCCTATATGGGCGGTAAAAACGTGATTGGTGAAAAAACTTAATGCGTATTTTAATCACCAATGACGATGGTATCCATGCACCAGGTCTTGCGGTGCTTGAGCGTATTGCTAGAACTTTGTCGGATGATGTGTGGGTCTGTGCGCCAGAAAAAGATCAATCTGGTGTAGGGCGCTCTATCACGATGAATGAGCCATTGCGTTTGCGCGAAGTATCTACTCATAAATATGCGCTTACGGGCACGCCAACCGATTGCGTAATTATGGGTGTGCGTAAAATTTTACCGCAAAAGCCTGACCTGATTTTATCAGGTGTTAATTCTGGTGAAAATATTTGTGATTATGTCACGTATTCGGGTACTGTTGCTGGTGCAATGGAAGGTTCTTTATTGGGTGTTAAATCTATAGCGCTTAGTCAGGCCTATGTGTTTGACGATGGTGTGAAAACCATTCCTTGGCAAACGGCACAAGATCATGCGCCCGCTATTATTCAAAAATTGATTGAATTGGAAACACCTGAACGTACATTTTATAATGTGAATTTTCCAAATTGCAGTTCAGATGAAGTTGCAGGCGTTGAGGTTACTAGCCAAGGTGTTAATGAACACGTTTTGGGTATGGAAGAGCGCAATGATGGTAGGGGGCTTCCTTATTATTGGCTGAGCTTTGCAAAGTCTGATGAACTGAAAATTCCAGGTTCTGATCTTCAAGCCCTGCGTAACAATAAAATATCTGTTACACCGTTAAAAGTAGATAAGACAGATCACGACTTTCGCAAGTCGCTTAATGAAGTATTTTAGTAAATAAGAATCATTTGATACGAGGTTTATATTGGCACAAAATAAGAAGATTGCAGTTGCTAGCCTTTTGTTACGGTTACGCACTTCTGGTATTTTAGACCATGAATTGTTTAATGCCTTTGAGGCTGTGCCGCGTCAAAATTTTGTGCCTTTAATCTTTTTAGAAGATTGTTATTCTCGTGGATCCTTTCCAATTGAGTGCGGTCAGATTATGACGTCTGCGGATCAGATCGCTAGAAATTTAGTAGTCTTAGAACTTGATAAAAAACAACGCGTTTTAGAAGTTGGAACGGGTACTGGCTATCAGGCCGCACTGCTTTCGCATTTAGCTGGAAAAATTACTACTCTCGATCGATATCGATCATTGGTTGAGAAAGCAAAACGACGTTTAGAGACGCTTAAGATAGCAAACGTTGTTGTTGAGCATAAAGACGGTAAGAATGGCGTTGAGGGCGCATTGTTTGATCGAATTATTTTAAATGGTTCGTGCGAGCATCCACCTAAGCACTTTTTAGAGCAAATTGCTTCTAACGGCATAATGCTAGCACCCATAGGCCCTGCGGATGGTGTACAAAAAATGACCAAAATGACTAAAATTGGCGTTCGGTTTAATTACGAAGAGCTTTTTGAAGTTAGAATGCAGCCACTCCTAAGTGGTGTTGCCAAAGCAATTTAAGTCCAGTTTTTAAGACTGTTCGGATTTTTCATACATATATATTTCAAATTATTTCAGCCAAGTTAACGCATCGGTAACATTAACACGCTTTAATAGATTCTATATTAGAGTGTAAATTCGAAAGATATTGTAATGCGTTCCGTTGTATTGAGTAATCGGATTCGCTGCCTGTCGCAGGTAGCTGTTTTAAGTTTAGTAGGTGCTGTCACCGTTGGGTGTAGTGGTGATTCTACACGATTTGATCGTGCCCTATATTCGGCAATTCCTAAATCCGCTCCAACTGCATATGAACAAGCTGTAGCTGCTAATCAACAGTATCCAGGTGATGTCGATACAATGACGACAGCTGGTATTGGCAAATCTAATGCACCAGTTCCGTTAGGTCTAATTGGACCTAGAATTGCTGCATCTGATGATGGTACGCAATATGGCGCATCGCAGCGCCAAATGCAGGGCCAATTTCAGCGCCAACAAATAGCGACTTATCAACATCCGAATTACACAAATCAAAACTTTAGTCAGCCAAATTATAACGCTGTTCCAACTTATAATCCTGCACCGACCTATAAATCAGGTGTTATTCGTGGTGCCGCTTTACCTAAGTTGAGCACACCTACATTGCCGACACCAAGTATTGTGCACCAATCTGCTGGCCAAATGGCGAAGCGTGTCGCAATCGACAAATTTAAAACGGCATCTATCAGTAAGATACAAAGTGTTAAAACAGCTGTTACTAAAAAAATAGTTGCACCTATAACAACCCCAGTAAAAGCAGTTATTGTACCTGTTGTTAGCACGCTAACAAAAGCTGTCGATCCGATTATGTCTGCAAATGTGACCTCTCAAAACAGTGGTGGTTGGAGTAAAATCGGTGGCACGACTGTTCAAATGGGATCGGGTGAAACGCTATATAACCTTTCTAAAAGGTACGGCGTTCCTGTGAATGCTATTATGTCTGCTAATGCTATTAATAATGTTGCTGGACTAAAAGCTGGGCAAAATGTTGTTATTCCAACATATGTTTATTCAAAATCTGCACCAGTTTCTGCGCCAGACAACCATCCAGGTACGCGTGCTGCACGTTCTACATATGGAAATTTAGGTCAGCCTAAATTTACGACTGTTCCAGCTCCGTCTCAGCGTCCAGTAATTGCTAAATCTATGGCAGTAAAAACTGACTATAATGTGCAAAGACAAGCTCCAGTCTCAGTTTCTAGTGTATCAATTGATAGTATTTATGTTGTGGAATCTGGCGATTCACTTCGCAGAATTGCAATCAATAACAATACCAGTGTTTCTGCTATCCAATCTGCAAATGGTTTAAGTGGTAGTAATATTCGAATTGGTCAAAAATTGACAATTCCTGATGCAAAAAGCAGCTATAAGGCCGATACTTTTAATAAGCAAAGAAACAAACTGGATGAGATATCTACTGGTGCTATTTCAAAGGTTAAGACTGGCACACAGATTGTAAAAACAACGAGCAAGTCTGGTAATTCATCATTGGTAAGAAAAGCACCCAAGGCAGTTCAAAATACTGTGGTTGCGGCAGTTACGGCAAAAGCACCAAAACCACCTAAGGCAAGCGGTATAAAATCTATGCGTTGGCCTGTGAGCGGTCGCGTTGTTAGCAAATTTGGTTCTAATAAAAAATCAGGTCGTAATGATGGTATAGATATTTTTGTACCTGAGGGTACATCGGTTAAAGCGGCTGAAAATGGCGTGGTAATTTATTCAGGTAGCGAGCTTGCTGGCTTTGGAAATCTTGTTCTTATCCGTCATGATGGTGGTTTGGTTACTGCTTACGCTTATAACAAATCACTGATGGTACAAAAAGGTGCGCAAGTGCGACGTGGTCAAGTAATTGCTCGTTCTGGTAAAACAGGTGATGCAGAAACGCCAATGTTACACTTTGAAGTACGTAAAAACTCTAGACCTGTTAATCCAACTTCTTATTTAAAGAGTTAAAAGGTCAAGCTTTTTGAATGGGTGAACAAATTACAATCTTAGCAGTTGGGGCAATTCTGCTAAGATAATAGAAAATCCTGCGCGATTTATTCGCGTGGGATTTTTTAGTTTGTAATATGGCTATTCATTTTAATGTATGTTTTTGCCCAAGCGTCCGGCTAAATCTTGAATATATTGCCAAGCAACACGGCCTGATCTAGCGCCTCTGGTTGTTGACCATTCTAAGGATTCGCTTTTTAGCAGATCATCTTCTATTTCAAGATTAAAATGTTTAGCATAGCCATAGATCATTTCTAAATAATCGTCTTGTGTGCATTTGTGAAATCCAAGCCAAAGACCAAAGCGATCTGAGAGCGATACCTTTTCCTCAACTGCTTCAGAAGGATTGATTGCGGTAGAGCGTTCATTTTCCATCATATCACGTGGTAATAAGTGGCGCCTATTTGAGGTGGCATAAAACAATACATTATCTGGACGACCTTCCACACCGCCATCTAGTGCAGCTTTTAAAGATTTGTAACTGGAATCGTCATTGTCAAAAGACAAGTCATCACAAAACAATATAAAACGCGCTTCAATGGTGCGTAGCATGTTCAACAAGTGCGGAAGTGAATTGATGTCTTCTCTATGAATTTCAATTAGCTTTATGGGCTGTTTGTTTGTTTTGTTAATATGGGCATGTGCTGCTTTAACCAGTGAAGACTTCCCCATGCCACGCGCGCCCCACAACAAGACGTTATTTGCTGTAAAGCCTTTTGCAAATCTCTGCGTGTTTTCTAATAAAATATCACGCACACGATCGACACCTTTTAACAGTAATATATCGACCCGATTTACTTTTTGAACTGGCTGTAAAATATTGTCGTTAGGAGACCATACAAATGCATCTGCACTTTGTGTATCGAGTTTATTAGGGGGGGCTTTTTTCGCAAGGGATTGAACCGCATTGGTCAGTAAATCCAATTTTTGATTCAATGCATTAATTGCCTCTAAGGCAGAATCTGTGTTTTTATGAGTCACGTATATCCCTCTAAGCGCCATTTAGCGTCTGTAACTTTGGTCTAACTTGTATAATTTATTAGCGATAGCATGCCGTTTGTGAGCCTAAAAGCCTGATGACAGCCAAATAAGGGTATTATTACTAAAATAGTGCTTGTTTTACGCAATCAAATCACCATCTTTGTTTGCAATTGGCGGCGGTATGGCTATATTCCGCGCGACTTTAACAAGGTTCTTGAAAACGTTCGATTGAATATCATTAATCGGACTAGAGAACATATAATATAATAATGGAGATGGTCTATGTTTGTGACCCCAGCTTATGCGCAATCAATTCTTGGTGGCGGTAGTGTTTTGTTTGATTTTTTACCTATCGTTTTAATGGGTGTAATTTTTTACTTCCTTTTAATTCGTCCACAACAACAAGCGCGTAAACGCCATACAGCAATGTTGGCTGCAATTGCACGTGGTGATAATATTGTTACTAATGGCGGTATCGTTGGTAAGATTACTAAAGTTGTTGATGATGCTGAAGTTGAAGTTGAAATTGCCAAAGACATTAAAGTGCGAATTATGCGTGCGATGATCGCTGAAGTACGTGTTAAAGGTGAGCCAGCAAAAGCGGCTAAAGCAAAAGCGACAACAAAAGCAAAAGCAAAAAAATAGAACGTAATATTTAATTTTTTATATTACGCCTAATAAATCTATATACATCTATGGGCAGGGCGCTGAATGCGTTCCTGCCAAAAATGGAATTTTTCTATGCTATATTTTTCTCGTTGGAAGATAATTTCAATTTTATTAGTCGTGCTGGCTGGCTTAAGTTATTCGGCGCCTAATCTTCTTTCTAAAGAAACATTAGCTAAACTTCCGTCGTGGTTGCCAAGTCAGAAAATGACCCTTGGGCTTGATCTGCAAGGCGGTAGCCATGTTTTGATGGAGGTTGATAAACCTTCCATGCTTGAAGAGCGACTGGATGCCTTGCTTGATGATGCAAGGTCTTCGTTGAGTAATAGTAGAACCATCAAAAGACGTGTTACTAAATCGGCTAAAGATAATAGTGTGAACATTCGGGTTACTGATGTTGCAAAAGTTGCCGAAGTTTTAGAAATATTAGATCCGCTTTTACAGCCTGTAAATTCAGGTATTTTTGGCGGTGCTGCTGTTACTGAAGTAGATCTTACTCAGCCTGAGCCAAATTTAATTCGCTTAACCTTAAATGAAGAGGGCATTGATAATGCTATCGCTTCTGCGGTTACGCAATCAATCGAAGTTGTTCGCAAACGGATTGATGGGTTGGGCACAACTGAACCTGTCGTACAACGCCAAGGTAATAATCGCCTATTAGTACAAGTACCGGGTTTTGATGATCCTCAGCGTTTGAAGGATGTAATTGGTAAAGTTGCTAAGCTGAGCTTTCACCTTGTATCACAAGAGGGCGATGCAACTCTAGTTGCTAATGGTAGTGCGCGTGCACCATCTGGTACTAAACTGTTATATGAAGTGACGGACGATCCTGATGTTCAAATTCCAATCTTAATTAAAAGCCGCGCAATGGTTAAAGGCGAGGACTTAGTTGAGGCAACTTCTGGCTTTGATTCTCAAACAGGCGTTTCTGTTGTAAACATTCGCTTTAACTCAAAAGGTGCTGCAAAGTTTGGCCGCGTAACTGCCGCCAATGTTAATAAGCCTTTTGCGATCGTTCTTGATAATGTGGTTCTTTCAGCGCCTGTTATTAGACAGGCAATTCCTGGTGGTTCTGCTCAAATCTCTGGTAGCTTTGATGTTGAATCTGCAAATGATTTAGCAATATTATTACGTGCGGGTGCTTTGCCTGCAAAACTTAACTTTATTGAAGAGCGCAGTGTTGGTCCCGGACTTGGTGCTGATTCAGTTGAAGCTGGCCGCATCGCTTCTCTTGTCGGTGCATTTGCAGTTTTGGTCTTCATGGTGCTTGCATATGGGTTTTTAGGCATAATCGCCAATATCGCTCTTATTGCAAATATTTCGATGCTGATTGGTGTGCTTTCTGTATTGGGCGCAACGCTTACACTTCCAGGCATTGCTGGTATCGTTTTGACAATGGGTATGGCGGTGGATTCCAATGTGCTTATCTACGAGCGTATACGTGAAGAACGGCGCAATGGGCGAAACCTAATACAATCTATAGATTCTGGTTTTAGAACTGCTTTTGGCACTATCTTAGATGCCAATGTAACAACCTTTATTGCGGCTGTTATTTTGTTCTCATTGGGTTCTGGGCCAATCAAAGGTTTTGCTGTAACGCTGGCTGTTGGTATCGTAACAACTGTATTTACAGCTTACACATTTACTAGATTGATGGTTGCACTTTGGGTTCGTTACCAAAAACCAAAAGAGCTACCAGCGCGCCCTATAAGAATGGTACCCAATAAAACTGAAATCAGTTTTATGAAACAGCGCCGTTTCTCATTTCCATTCAGCGCAATTGGCGTTGTTATGTCAATAATTTTGTTCTTCGCTGTTAGTTTAAACTTTGGTATCGACTTTAAAGGTGGCACATTAGTAGAAGTACAAACCAAGTCATTTACAGAGCAAGTTGATGCTGATGGCAATAAGATTAGAGCTGCGGCAGATGTTCAAGACATTAGAAAGCGCTTGGGCGAGTTAAATCTTGGTGACGTGCAAGTGCAAGAGTTCGGCTCACCATCTGACGTGTTAATTCGTGTAGAAGCACAAGACATTATTGATGGCGAGGGTGCTGATGCGGCAGGCGATAAGGCTGTTCAAACGGCTGTGAAGCTTGTTAAAGAAACGTTAGAGTCTGACTATGAAGTTCGACGCGCTGAAGTTGTTGGGCCAACGGTTTCGGGTGAATTAGCCATTACAGGTACCATTGCCATTGTTGCGGCATTGCTTGCGATCATGGTGTATATTTGGTTCAGATTTGAATGGCAGTTTGCTGTTGGTGCTGTTGTCGCAACCTTCCACGATGTGTTGTTTACAATATTGATGTTTGCTGTGTTGCGAATTGAGTTTTCGCTCTCATCTATCGCTGCGATTTTGACCATTGTGGGGTATTCACTCAACGATACTGTTGTTGTATATGATCGTATTCGTGAGAATTTGCGTAAATACAAAAAGATGTCTGTACCGCAATTGCTTGACCTTTCTATCAATCAAACATTGTCTCGCACAATTTTAACATCTGTTACAACCTTGGTAGCACTGGCTGCATTGTATTTCTTAGGTGGCGAAGTGTTAGCAAGCTTTACCTTTGCTATGATCTTTGGTGTGTTTATTGGTACGTATTCATCAATATTCATTGCGGCTCCAATTCTTATTCTTTTCAACCTTCGCCCAGGCCAAGTGGCAGGCGCTAAGTCTGATAAGAAAACAGAAAAAGAACTCACAGCAAATACAAGCCCAATTGATCTATAAGTTGATTAGGTTTTGCAATTAAGGGCAGAAAATGGTCGGTCGTAAAACAATCTCAGACGCATTTAGCAGCATTGGCAGTGGAAGTGGTTTGGAAATTCGAGATGCGCATTTTCCAGGGCGTGCACCACTAGAGGCTTATGGTAATGGTGGGTTTCGTTTTGCTGGTATGAGTCATATTGGTAGCATCATGTGCTTGCCATCTGGCATTTATGGCTGGGATGTGAAAACGCTTGAAGATATTAAACCAGATGCGTTTAATCAATTGATTGAAGAAGCCTCAGACATTGAAATTTTATTGCTTGGCACTGGCGTTGATCTTGCGCCGATTAAGCCAGAATTACGCAAAGTGTTTCGTAACGCGACTATATCAGCTGATTCAATGAGCACAGGCGCGGCTGTCAGAACCTTTAATGTTTTATTGGCAGAAGAGCGTGCCGTGGCCGCTGCATTTTTGGCTGTGTGACATGAGTACTAATGCACATGATGATGCGCAATTTAGTCATTGTATTGAAGCGCTAAAACAGAGCGATCAATATGCGCAATTGTTGTTTTTACCTGCTGAATTAAGAGGGCCTGCGGCAGCAATTTTAGCGTTCCAGCAAGAGATTGACCGCATTCCCTATTTGGTTAGCGAGCCGATGCCGGGCGAAGTGCGCTTGCAATGGTGGCGTGAAGTTTTTTTGAGCAAGCGAGATGGTGAAGCAAATGCTAACCCACTTGCAAGCTCACTCTTAGCAACCGTTGAAAAATATGATCTTCCAAAGGAAGGTTTTGTCAGGTTCTTAGACGCTAAAGTATTTGATTTATACAATGATCCAATGCCAGACCGAGCAACGTTGGAAGCATATTTAGGCGAGAGCGAAAGCTTTATACTTCAAATGCTGGCGTTAATGAGTGGTGTCGAACATGATGCTATTTTAGCCAATGCATGCGGACACTCTGGAGTGGCACTTGGCATTGCCAATATTTTGCTTCGAACGCCATTTCATATGGACAAACAGCAAATCTATATTCCAGTAGATTTAATCGAAGCCTGCGGAATTGATGCCGCATCATGGCTCTCAACTGAGACGCCAAATCATGTATCTGTCTATCAAGGGTTTGTTGGGCTTGGTCAAGAACATTTGAAAAAAGCGAAGTTTGAGATCACCAAGTTACCTAAAGATAAAAAGGGCGTGTTTTTATCGCTTAGTTGTGCAGAACTAGTTTTTAAACGCGCAAGTAAGAAGACGAAAAACCTACGCGATCCAATTGTTATTTCACCCCTGTCTAAGCAATGGGCATTGATGAAAACATCTGTGTTTGGGCTTTAAACTTCTTGCCCATCGAGCCATGCTTGAAAATCACGTTCTGCGCGTTTTGAATATTCTTTTTTCTTCGCAAGTTGTTTGTCTTTACCGCGCCAGCGTTTTAGGCCTTCTGGTTTTTGTAACTTTTCCGTTAAAGGCGGAAACAGTCCAAAATTAATATTCATTGGCTGGAATGAGCGACGGGTTTTTTCGTTGCTTTTCCCATCGTCATCATAGGCAACGTGGCCTGTTGTGATGTGGTTTAACAAAGAGCCCATAGATGTGGTAATGGGTGGTTGTTCAATTTTGCGCCCTTGTATTTCGCCAGCAGCAAAACGGGCCGCTAAAATGCCTATAGAAGCGCTTTCAATGTAACCTTCACAGCCGGTAATTTGGCCCGCAAAGCGTATGTTTTCGAAACCTTTTAATCGCAGTTCACTGTCTAATAATTTTGGTGAGTTTAAATAAGTGTTGCGGTGCAGGCCGCCAAGTCTTGCGAACTCAGCATTTTCAAGGCCCGAAATTGTGCGAAATAGCTCGACCTGTGCCGCGTATTTAAGTTTGGTTTGAAATCCAACCATATTATAAAGTGTGCCAAGGGCATTGTCTTGTCTTAGCTGAACAACTGCATAAGCTTTTGTTTCTGGATCGTGCGCATTGGTCAGTCCCATTGGTTTCATTGGGCCATGGCGCAATGTTTCAGGGCCGCGCTCTGCCATTACTTCAATGGGCAGGCATCCATCGAAATAGGGAACGTCTTCCCATTCTTTAAATTCTGTTTTCTCACCATCAATTAAGGCTTGAATAAAGGTGTTGTATTGTTCTTCATTCATTGGGCAGTTGATATAGTCTTTGCCATTTCCGCCTGGACCAACTTTATCGTAGCGCGATTGAAACCAAGCTTTGTCAAAATCAATAGAATCAAAATGAATGATGGGTGCAATCGCATCAAAAAATGCAAGTGCATCTGCACCCGTTGCTTTTGCAATTTCTTCGGCTAAGGTTGGCGCGGTTAATGGGCCTGTTGCGATTATGGTGTGACCCCAATCTTTGGGCGGTAAGCCTTTTACTTCTTCGCGAACGATTTCAATTTTTGGGTGCGCTTCAATCGCTTTGGTAACTGCGGCTGAAAATCCATCACGGTCAACCGCTAATGCGGTTCCTGCTGGTACTTTATGCTCGTCACCACATTTTATGATGAGTGAGTTTGCAACCCGCATTTCACGGTGCAAAATGCCAACGGCATTTACTTCTGCATCATCTGAGCGGAAAGAGTTTGAGCATACAAGTTCTGCCAAACTGTCTGTTTGGTGGGCATCTGTTCCACGAACAGGGCGCATTTCGTGCAATATAACATCAACGCCTAAATTTGCTGCCTGCCATGCGGCTTCTGATCCTGCTAATCCGCCGCCAATGATGTGTAATTTATTGCTCATGTTTGTTTTCTAACCGCTGAATAGCTAAATTGATACTGTGCCGAGGTTCTAACAGAAGCGGCATTAGATTCAAGCTGGAGTTATAAGCTGAATACACTATTCTTGTATTTTCAATAAGGCATAAAAAAACGCTCACTGCGGGAGGAGCAATGAGCGTCTATTTTTACCAAACTCTGAAAGGAGGAGTAGAGTTTGGTTATGGCATCAGGTCATTTGGGAGGAGAGACCTGATACAAATCTTTAGTTGCCGCGTTTAGCAACTTGTCTAATGTCTGTGCGGCTAATACCAAGATCATTAAGTTCTCTTGTAGAAAGCGCAGATAGCTCATCAACAGTGCGACGGTATGTACGCCATTTCTTGTAGTTTCCTAGAATATTCATTTTGACGTCCTTTCGAATTATTTTGCAAATCAATGTTTGCTTACAGTGGAGATATAGGTCTGGTGCCAATTTTTTACCAGTGTTCAAAATGCAGACAAGCTATGCAAAAAATGCAAAGCCAATTAAAATATTATTAATAGGCTTGCAATTGGGCTATTTGATATTAATTGAATTATCTGAACATATTAGGATAACACTACATAACATATTATCACTGCGTCTAAGCTGTTGCCATTATCTGTCGGTAGAGCGCTATATAGTTTTTTATATCAGTGTTTGAAAATAAACTTATAGCTGTTGCACTACATAAATAACCAAGGTAACTTCAAAAAATGAAGCCAATAATTTCAATACAAAATTTATCCAAAATTTATGAGGGCGGGTTTACAGCGTTGGACGATGTAAATCTTGAAGTAGGCGAGGGAGAGATCATTGCTTTACTTGGCCCAAATGGCGCGGGAAAAACCACTTTAATTTCTACTATATGCGGTATTATTAATGCCAGCTCTGGGCAGGTTAGAGTTAATGGCTTTGATATTGTCAAAGATTTTCGTCAAACACGTTCTATAATTGGTTTGGTGCCACAAGAATTAACGACAGATGCTTTTGAGAGCGTTTGGGACACTGTTTCATTTAGTCGTGGATTGTTTGGGAAATCAAAATCTCCAAAGCTTATTGAGAAAATTTTAAAAGACCTTTCGTTGTGGGATAAAAAAGATAGCAAATTAATGACACTTTCTGGCGGCATGAAACGCCGTGTGATGATTGCAAAAGCATTATCGCACGAGCCTCGTGTTTTGTTTTTAGATGAACCTTCTGCTGGTGTTGATGTTGAACTGCGCAAAGATATGTGGCGCGTTGTTGAAGAATTGCGACAAACTGGTGTGACCATAATTCTCACGACGCATTATATTGAAGAGGCCGAAGCGATTGCGGACCGTATTGCTGTGATTAACCGTGGTAAGATTGTACTTGTAGAAGACAAAGCTGAACTTATGCAAAAGCTTGGCAAAAAAACGCTAACTGTGCAAATTAGCAAAGAATTAAAATCCATTCCTAAAGCCTTATCTAAATATAACTTGGAGCTAAGCGACGATAAAATGAGCTTAACTTATGCTTATGATGCGTCTGGCAAACGAACAGGTATTACATCTTTGTTGAGTGACCTCTCGACAGCAAAAATATTAGTACGCGATATTGAAACGAAGCAAAGTTCGTTGGAAGATATTTTCGTAGGGTTGGTAAGTGAAGGAGCTGGTTCATGAATTGGCAAGCAGTAAAATCGATATATAATTTTGAAATGCAAAGAACCCGTCGTTCATTAATGCAAAGCATTATTTCGCCTGTTGTTTCAACCTTGCTGTATTTTGTGGTGTTTGGTTCGGCAATTGGTTCACGCATTCAAGAAGTCGACGGTATTGATTATGGCGCATTTATTGTGCCTGGTTTGATTATGCTGACCATTCTTACTCAAAGCGTTTCTAATGCCTCGTTCGGAATTTATTTTCCTAAATTTACGGGCACGATTTATGAAGTAATGAGTGCGCCAATTTCATTTTTTGAAATTGTACTTGGCTATGTTGGAGCCGCTACTACTAAATCAATGATCCTTGGCATCATCATTTTAATCACAGCCAGTTTTATTGTGGACGTTACAATTGCGCATCCAATATTGATGATGGTGTTTATGTTACTCACTTGCATTAGCTTTAGCTTGCTTGGCTTTATCATTGGCATATGGGCAGACAGTTTTGAGAAGCTGCAATTGATTCCATTGTTAGTGGTAACACCACTCGTGTTTTTGGGTGGTAGTTTTTATTCTGTAAGCATGTTGCCAGATATTTGGCAGACGATCACATATTTTAACCCAGTGCTTTATTTAGTGAGTGGGTTTAGATGGGCGTTTTTTGAAATGTCAGATGTTAGCCCAGTTGTTAGCCTTGTTGCTGTCAGTGTATTCTTATTCGGCTGTTTGGCTGTAATTTATTGGATGTTTAAAACGGGCTATAAGCTGAAGAGCTAAACTCACCGAATTAATCGCGGTGCTGTAGTGTTTTTGATTTTAAATGTTAAGTTGTATTTCTCGAATCGAATTTGGAAATACGATTATGGCGTTTTGGAATAAAAAGCACACCCTTTTAAGCGCAGTTGATGATTGGGTTGATCGTAATGTGATTAACACAACTATCGCAGACAGTTTGCGTTTAGATGTTAATGAAAATATTCCAACCCGATCCTTTGCCTATATTCCAATTCTACTTGGTGTCATCTGCTTAGCATTTGGTTTTGTAACTTTTGTTGCCGCCAATTGGGATGCTATGAGCAGCCTTGCGCGCGTGGTATTATTGATCGCTTCGCTGCTGGCAAGTTGGGTTGTTGCTATTTATTTGATGGCGCGCGGACCTAATTGGGCCGCTCAACTGTTCGTGCTGTTGGCGTGCTGTATATTCGGCGCTTCTATCATGCTGATTGCGCAAATTTATCACATGCAAGGTGAGCCCAGAGATGCTGTATGGCTTTGGGCCGCTGGCACAATATTGGCAGCAGTTTTGACACGGTCGTCACCTGCATTAGCGCTGGGTGTAATCTTGATTACGCTGTGGTTATTGATGGATTACCCATTATTTAGTCGAAGGCAGGATTTATCCTTTGAATATTTAATTTATTGGCTGGTTTGTGCCGTTATTGCATGGTGGCTGGCAAGCAGGTTTACAGCGCATTTACTGATGATTGGCTTAGCAATATGGATATTGGTTAGCGCACTATCTACATCTTGGTTTTTTATTCTAAACGTTGTTTTACTCATTGGATTTTTTGGGATTGCAGCACTTCTTTTAGAGTTGGATTTAAAAGCATGGTTGAATGAGTTTGAAAAAACGGCCATCGCTTATTTGTTGCTAATTGTTAGCATGTTGCAAATGTTTTGGTTCTTAACAGGTGGAAAATCTTTGCTACGAGGAGGCAGTGTATCTTTTGAATTAAGTTCGATGACAGTTTTATGGCTTTCGGCCATTATATGTTTATTGACGGTCGGATTTGCAGTTTATGCTTATCTTAAAAATGTAGAACACAGATATGACATTGTGGTGTCAGCATTGTTTGCATTTATTGCATTGGTTTTACTCAGCTTTTTTCAATTTAGCACCATTCTCATTGCTATATTTATGTTAGCGACCCAAGTTTGGATCATTCGCATGGGCTGGCGATTAGAGTATCGGCCATATTCAGTGATCGGCTTTTTGGGCTTTGCTGTTGCAATGCTATTTATATATTTCAAAACCATGGGTTCTTTAATGAATACAAGCCTGTTTTACTTCGGAGCAGGTTTGATATTGGTGATAGGGGCAATTGTACTTCCTAAAGTGCTTAAAAAATGGGGAGCAACATCATGAAAAATTTAAAGTTCATAATTATTGGTGCACTTATTGCGGCAGCTATTCAAACTGGTTTACTCGTAAAAATTATTTATGATCGCGGGCAACAGCTTGCAAATGGCACTGAAGTACATTTGCAAACTGGTATGGTTGATCCAAGAGATTTGTTTCGCGGTCATTATGTTCGTTTGAATTTGAGCATCGGTAGAATACTCAAGAAAGATGTTAAAATTGTTGGTGATCTTAAGCGGCGCGAAGCTGTTTATGTTTCTTTGAAAAAAGGGGCTGAAGAATTTTGGGTGCCAGTTGTTATTTATTCTGAGTTGCCAGAGGCATCTGACAATCCCGTTTTAAAAGGTAAGCTGACCTATATAAGAAATAGCAAAGATCCAGAGAAAACCACGTATCAGATAAGCTTTCCATTTGATCGATATTTCGCACCAAAGAAACGCGCAAAAGAGTTGGAAAAGATTCGCAATGATCGAAAATTAGGGATCATTGTTGCGTTGAATAAAAAAGGCGAGGGGCTGATAAAGGGCATTAGTGTAGACGGTAAGTCCATCTACAATGAGCCAATTTATTAGCCCTGTACCCACCCTATCATTTCTTAGTCTTTTTTGTGCTCTTGCCCTGGTTTTGCGGTCTGCGCTCTAGCAATTCTTTGAGGTAATGGCCTGTGTAGCTTCGTTTTTCTTTAACGATGTCTTCTGGTGTTCCAATGGCTACGAGTTCGCCGCCGCCATCGCCACCTTCTGGACCAAGATCAAGTACCCAGTCTGCCGTTTTTACGACTTCTAAGTTATGCTCAATCACGACAACTGTATTGCCCGTGTCTACCAGTTCGTGCAGTACTTCGAGTAGTTTTGCGATGTCGTGGAAGTGCAGACCTGTTGTTGGTTCGTCTAATATATAAAGGGTACGGCCCGTAGCGCGTTTTGATAATTCTTTTGCAAGCTTAATACGCTGTGCTTCGCCGCCCGATAATGTGGTGGCTGGCTGGCCTACTTTTATGTAAGTGAGGCCAACGCGTTTAAGGGTTTCCATTTTATCGCGCACTGCTGGCACTGCCGCAAAGAAGTCTGCTGCTTCTTCAACAGTCATATCTAAAACGTCTGAAATTGATTTGCCTTTGAAAAGTACTTCCAGCGTTTCGCGGTTATACCGCTTTCCGTCACATACATCGCAGGTGACATAAACATCTGGCAAAAAGTGCATTTCAATTTTAATCAGCCCATCGCCTTGGCAGGCTTCGCAACGTCCACCTTTTACATTGAATGAGAAGCGCCCAGAT
>NVRK02000043.1 GCA_002400845.2 Hyphomicrobiales bacterium | reverse complement strand
GCCCCTCGCGATGCAGCCTTGGGGGAGCTACTATGGCAAGCTCACCGATCGGTACGGGGTTCAATGGATGCTTGACTGCAAAGTCTAGATTCTTCAGTCCGTTGTAGCTGCACGATGTTGGTGACGGTACCCGCCGAGACCGCTTCAAAGTGAAACCTACACCGGCCCTGTTACTCTGAGCCAATACCAGAGGTTTCAACACATTCGCGACCAGTTGAAGGATGAGGGTTTCAGCATCGGGATGCCATCTGGAAACTGAGCTGTTTGTGGGGGCGGCATATTTGTCGCCCCCACAAACACACTCACCGAGCACATTGCCCCGAAGCGCAAGAAAGGACCGTTTTTGGAAGTGGCGCCAAGGCCTTGTAAAAAAAAATTTGCGCAATCAGTGCTATCTTAATTGTTATTTTGTTTACCGTACGTTGCGTACGATTATGAACAGGCCTTGCATTTACGTTTACTAAGTGTATATTTGGCTCAACGAAGGGAACGTGCCAAAAGTTGTTTCGACACTGCGGCGCACCTTCAACACACTTCGGAAGCCATCCCAAAAGTTGTTTCGACACTGCGGGGTGGCTTTCTTTTTAGCGCACCTCAAACTTGTGGATGTTATCGGGGATAAACGAAATTCTTCCGTCACAGCTTTTCTTCAACAAGCGTGAACATGCGCCAGATGTTTGTGGGCTAATCACACCACCAAGCTTCCCTCGCTCTTTCAAACGTTCGGTGAGGTCGAAGAAATCACCATCCGAGGTGACCAAGTATGCTTCATCAAAGTCATCAATTTGGTCAAGGACGGAGATAGTCAGACAAATATCAACGTTTGCCTTACGCCGCCCATTTTGACGATCCACAGGGCGAAACACTAGCTCAAAGCCACACGCACGAAGCTGCGTGTAGTGAAGCTCTTGTCCCCCCATGTACCCAAAGTACATGATAGCCCTGTCGATACCCTTCTTGTTCTTCAACCATAGCCTAAAGCGCCGGTAGTCGATTTCTTTACCAATCTCTTCAATAGATTTTTTGAGATTCTGACTGTCTATAAATGCATACGTTGTCATATTGTTTTTGTTATTCTCGCTCGATTATTTCATTATACTAGCCGCAGGCAAAATATCTGGCCCCAAACCTTCAAAACTATTTAGGGTTGTCCACCACCAACTTTGGCTTCTTACGCGCAACACGTGCTTTCTTCACCGCAATAGCTGTGTTTTTCTCTTCGATCTTCTCAGCGGCATACGGTTGCAACTTCGCAATCAATCCCTTGAAGCTATACAAGTTCGTATCGCTCCCATTGCGAGATGTCCTACGCTCAGTGCGCTCTAGAAAGCCAAGATCAGCAAGAGCAGTAATCCGACGTTGCACCGTCCTCGGATCACGCCCGATAGCATCTGCAATCGTCGCGACCGAAGGATGCGGTAAATTTTCAGGATGCCACCAGTACTGGATCAAGTGCAGAATGATATTCATGTCCACTGGATCAAGACCAAGCGCCTGTTGCTTCTCAATCAAGATGCTGGGAATCGCGCTCCAACCCGCCTCCATCAGAGGCTTCGTCCACTTCTTTTCGTTCACATGCAGATTGTCTGCGTCTGCTTTTCCTATTTTAAATGTAGCCATAACCAGCTCCTTTCGTTACAATGATATATCGCAGGTTTAATCAATAAAACAAGGCTTTGAGGGATGGCAACAATGACACCCCCACATGACACTGTTGCCATCCACCCCATGACACAGGTGTCATGTATCTCCCTGTTACAAGTGTCGCCCAAAGTATATCAACCATAACCATACGAACCGAATACCCATGAATTCATCATGACGAACATACGAACCTAGTCCCTGACGCTAATGTCACCCCATAGGCTTCAAAAAATGGCCGTTTGTGGTGCGGCCTATCGCGCTGAATAGCTTTTGCACCATGTCGTGAAGGTCTTCTCGATATTTTTCATGTCTAGCTGTATCGACTTCTGGCCGCACCATTTTCGGAATGTGTCGGCCAACACTCGCAAGTCCGGTACATGCCGCCCGTCGATGCGTGGCGCATTGTCCCGTGCGATCCTATCCCATGGTTGAGTGCCCTTAACGCTGCCAAAATCGGGGAAGGCCGTCACTGGCGTTTCCGCCGTCCCATCCCGCCGCGCTTTTCGACCTATCTTGGGACGATCAAGCTCGTCCTTCACTTTGGTGAGGTCTGCTTTTATCTCCCAAGTTATCTCAACCTCTGACACCGTGCGGCCAATCTTGTGAAGCTTAACCGTTAAGTGAAGTCGGGTCAGATCACTGTTAATCTCATCTATGGATGGACCTAATGCACGGCTGTTTACATCGGCAAACCGGACCAACTTTCCTTCAGGAATGCCAAATAATGATCGTAGTTCTGATACAGTGAACCGCTTGCTGGAAATGTGCTTAAGGTTCTGCAAGCTAGAGATGTACTGGAACAGCAGTACGGAATATTTGCTGCCCAGATGAAACACTGCTTGCCGGTCTAGAATGGCCCAATGGTTAGATGCTCTCGCCATATCTCGGAACGACCGCCCAAAATACCATGACAGTAAAATGTCACCACTTACAGGATCGCTACGATCCAGAACCGCCTGATCAAGAAGGCCGCCTATCACCACTCGATCAGTTTCGATATTTGGGTCGCCTTCCCTGATTGTAGCTGCCCGCAATTCTTCAAATAAAGGTGCGAGAGAGGCGCGGGTATGATTATTCATACCTTCAATTTTTTTTACTGCTGAGAGCTTAAACTCGTGGCGCACGTCATCAGCCATTCGCCCTCCAGCCGTTCCAATCATCAAATGCATCAACTTGAGCGCTTGCAGGCTCGGCGCATGTTGCATGTAAATGCCCTGCGCTACCTCTTTTGGTAACACGGTTTTAGTTTGGTCATAGGCGCGATCAGCAGCCACTTCAGTTGTCTTTCCCATGGCCGCACTATTAAGTGACAAATACGTTACTGTAAATGCGTGAAATAGTCTGAATTTGTCACCTGTCAGTCTGAATTTGTCACCTGTAACTTCGCAACACATTGAAATACATTAATAATTATGCCCTGAACTTATAGAACCTATAGAACAAGAAAGGCGCTACGCGTTTTTTTGGTAAATATGGATTGGTTTTAGAGGGATATTTGGCACCCGTTGCGCTCAAACTGGGTCGATACGGATATCCAGTTTAGCGCCGACAGCGTCAGCAAAGCGAGCCAGCTTTTCGATGCTGATATTTTGGCGCGCCCCTTCGATGCGAGAAATCTCGCTTTGCTTTGTTCCCATGCGCTCGGCAACTTCAGCTTGAGACAACCCAGCCGCAGCCCGTGCTGCAATGAGTTTACGCGCAAGATTAAATTCGGGGCCAAGTGCATCGTAAGCAGCCTTGTTGTCAGGGTCGCTCAGAAACTCTTTTTTCAGGTCAGCCAGTTTGGTCATGTTACCTCCTTCGCCCGCTTACGGGCTGTTTCAAGTGCGGTCTTTGGCGTCTTCTGTGTTTTCTTCTGGAACGCAT
>NVRK02000042.1 GCA_002400845.2 Hyphomicrobiales bacterium | reverse complement strand
GGCCTCTAGTCAAAAGCCACGCGCCGTTATTGATGCTGTTTCTCATGTTTATGAAGATGAATATTCAAACGTTCATCGCGGCTTACATTTTCTATCCAATGCAACAACCGATGCTTATGAAAAATCACGTGAAATAACGCGCAAATTCATCAACGCACCAAGTGTCGACGAAATTATATTTACATCTGGTTCTACAGAAGCGCTTAATTTGGTGGCTTATGGTTGGGCGATGAAGCACCTAAAAGAGGGGGATGAAATCATCCTTTCTCAAATGGAGCATCACTCTAATATTGTACCGTGGCACTTTTTGCGTGAACGTTTTGGCGTGAAATTAGTTTGGGTAGATGTTGAAGATGATGGCGGTTTCTCTTTTGAGAAATACAAGGCGGCATTTTCAGAGCGAACTAAATTAGTAACCATGACACATATGTCTAATGTGCTTGGAACGATTGTTCCCATTAAAGAAGTTGTAAAATACGCACATGATAATGGCGTAATTGTATGCGTAGATGGGTCGCAAGGCGCAGTGCATTTGCCTGTAGATGTTGTGGACCTAGATGCAGACTTTTATTGCGCGACAGGTCACAAATTATACGGACCATCTGGCATTGGTTTTTTATACGGCAAGATGGAACTGCTAGAGACCATGCAACCTTTTCAAGGTGGTGGCGAAATGATCTTAGATGTGTTTGAGGATAGTGTTACTTACGCAAAGCCGCCCCATAGATTTGAAGCGGGCACACCGCCAATAGCGCAAGCAATTGGCATGGGTGCAGCGCTTGAATATATGGAAACTATTGGCCGCGATAAAATATTGGCTCACGAAAATATGTTGCGCGATTATGCGACCGATCAGCTAACCAAAATAGATTCGTTGCGTATTTTTGGCACAACACCCAATAAAGGTGCTATACTGTCTTTCGAGATAGAGGGCATTCATGCCCATGATGTGTCTATGGTGATAGATCGCCAAGGCGTTGCAGTTCGCGCAGGCACACACTGCGCACAACCGCTTATGAAGCGTTTTGACGTTACATCTACATGCCGCGCATCTTTTGCAATGTATAATACAAAGGCTGAAATTGATGTTTTGGCTGAAGCGCTAGAAAAAGCCCGTAAGTTTTTCGGATAAAACATGGATGGAGTATTTACTACAACCATTTGTAGAATGTTTATTGAATCCAAAGAAGTATTGGTGGTTACATATTTTAGTAATTGTGTTCGGAGCTTACTCGCTTTGGATTGGTAACAACACAGTTGGCTGGATTGCCTTATCTATAAGTGCAGCAATATTGATTTGTCACCTATGTATTTATGGTAAAAAAATGTCAGATAACGAGAAATCGGATAAAGAGAAATAGTATGACTGATACACCTGAAAATAAAACACCAGAGAACGAAGTTTCAACTGAGCCAAATACGGCTGATATCTCTGCTACGCAATCAGCGCTTCCGCAAGAAGAGATTGATCGCTTGGCAACGGATATAATTGCGGCAATTAAAACAGTTTATGATCCAGAAATTCCTGCTGATGTTTATGAACTGGGTTTGATCTATAAAGTCGATATTTTAGACAATCGTAATGTTAAAGTAGAAATGACTTTAACAGCACCTGGTTGCCCAGTAGCTGGTGAAATGCCTATATGGGTACAAACTGCCATTGCTACTGTTGAAGGCGTTATGGATGTGGAAGTGGAGATGGTTTTTGACCCACCTTGGACAACAGATCGTATGTCTGAAGAAGCACAAATCGCTACTGGGTTGTTTTAACGTTCAATTAAGATAATAGTTGTACCTGTTCTACATTGTAATAACTTAAGGTTGTATGTAGGCGGTAATGGATATAAAGCGAATTATAAATATTGTTGTAATTTCCCTATTGGTTGGGGTGATTGTTTATAATTTTTCATGGCGGCCATCAAAAATACCAACTGGAGATCCTGAAAGTCGATTTACACAAAAAAACTGGGGTAAAGTGGCTTATGCAGGAGTTGTTGCTGGTAAAAACAATTCCGCAATTTGGCCTCATGAAATTGTTCATGAGTTTAAAAAACCAACTAAGTATTCAACGCCAACTGCTGCATCTGTATTAAAAGCAAAAAACACTTGTCACTTTCGCAAAGTGAGAAAAGATGAGCATGCAGGTGTCGTATTTGTCGGTGGATCAAATACTAAAGCTGGTATTTTTGCTTTTTCAAAAAACAAAGTAATTAAGCGAGCAGAAACTCATTTGCGCAACCAAGCATTTCGCTCGAACCCAGACAATAATCATTGGATTGACGAAATATTCTCCGTAGAAAATATGAATGGCAGCCGTGGTGAAGATTCGATGCAATATGTCGATGTTTTTATTACGCAAACCGATAAGCCAGTCTATTTAATACTGACAAGTCAAAACGCCGTGATTTGGAATATTCATAAGGCAAAAGATGTAATAATATCAAATATTGCGGCAATCTCGACTCATGGGATTGCTTTTGCAAATTTGGATAGTTCAATTCCAGTTAGTATTTTGTACGGAAAAAGAAAACTTAAACAGTGTAAAGTAAACCCCGTTAGGCGACCAGAAAAGCATATGCGTTATGTTCAAAGGGCAAGTTTGCGTGATGAGTTAGATGCTGTTGCAAAACAAAAAGATGTTTACAGAAAATATCTCCTTTGGTTTAAAACTAAGTTTGGCGTGTCGCCAGAAGACAATGTCGTTGGAGAACTTAGGGTTAGTCATGTTTTAGTTGGGCCTAAACCGCTAAATAATGACGCTCTTATAAGATATATCCCATTAAGCGAAAGCCAAATTCAAATAGCCAATCAAGATCATATTGTCATTGGTGGTGAACGTACTTATGACGAATTTCATAAAAAAATAGTTATAGAAAAAATCGAAAAAATTCTGGGTAAAAAACCTAGTTAATATATTAAGGTGAAGTCTTAAAATGACAGGCAAAAGAATAATCATAATAATATTGTTCGTGTTTATTATCCTTCCCGCAATCATAACGACGGGGTTGCAGTTAACTGGAGCAATCTTAATGGGAAGCATGGTTCATCAGTATATGAACATTGCAGCTCAGGTTGATAAGGGCCCGTCAAACGGTTTGATAAACGTAATAAATGCTAGGAATGACAGAGGCTATAAGCATTCTTATACAGCCTTGAATAATCTAGATGGTTTTACAAAATCAAGAATTGTAAAATTACACTATTATGCAAGAATTGGTGAATTTTTAGCGCCAGGCGAAGCAACACCAAAGCCAGAGGATTATAATATTTTAGCACTTGGCCGTGTTTTGGATGTTGCCAATAAAGAATGTGAGTATATGAAAAAAACATTCGCCAATAAATGTAAGGTGGACAGGGCGAGTGCAAAGTTAATTAAAATTGGTTCCACTAATTTGTTGCAAGTTAGTGCAAGATTCTTTTTTTCTCAAAAAGACGGAATTGGCAAAATTAATCTTGGGCAAGCATACACAATTAGCGAGCTGCCAGTAAATTTGAACGGTAAGAAACATTATAAAGAACTTAGCCTAAAATCGAGTGAAAGCGCTAGGCAGAAATATTATAAAACCATACATTCAAAATGTGAACGAATGAAACGCCTTAATTCTATTTGTGCAATTGCGAGCGTAAATATCAGAAGCAGAATGGGTAAAAATCACTCAAAAATGAAAATGTCAGCGGCTGTTGTCTATTCTACACTAACAAAAGTAAAATCTAAAAGTAAATGATATAGAATGATTTGAAAATTATGCAGCGAGTAAAAATCCAATTACAAACATTGTTTTACTTAGATTTGATACTTATATGATAAGTATGGTTTTTATTTACCTTGAAAGATTGATATGGCTGGATTTGAAGTAATTACTGTAAATGAAGATGCTCAAAAGCGATTGGGCGATATATTAGCGTCTAGTGATGGCGCTATAGGCATTCGCATTGGTGTTAAAAATGCTGGCTGTGCTGGCATGGAATACACAAT
>NVRK02000041.1 GCA_002400845.2 Hyphomicrobiales bacterium | reverse complement strand
CGTAACATTGCAGAAATTGAATGGGCACCAGGTGGAACGCAGTGGAACACCGATCCAACGGATGACCGTGATGGTGCATCGGCTAGAGTGCCATTGGAGAAGTGTTTATCTGTTCACCGTCCAAAAGGCTCGATCGTGCATCGCCCTAAGGGTTCAGTTGTGCACCGTCCAAGAGGCTCGATTGTTGTGCATCGCCCTAAGGGTTCAGTTGTGCACCGTCCAAGAGGTTCGATTGTTGTGCATCGGCCTAAAGGTTCAGTTGTTCACCGTCCAAGAGGTTCGATTGTTGTGCATCGGCCTAAAGGTTCAGTTGTTCACCGTCCTAAAGGATCACGAGTTCACCTTCCTAAAGGGTCACGTGTCCTGCGTAACCCGAACCTACAAATAAGGTAAAATAACTTTCTAAAACGGCCCATCAATAAATTTTGATGGGCCGTTCTGTTCCCCAATCTCTAGGCTATACTTTCGAGGAATTTTAAAATGATAAAAAGAAACAATGATAATTTTAAGTTCAGCTTTAGTTCACGTTCATTTGCAAGCGTAAGTCGTTGGCTTTGTATATCGATATTTGCCACCCTCACTATGCCCTCTCTTGCCATTTCCGCTGAGAATAGTGACCTTAAAATTTCAACAAATCAAACTTGGATTGAGAATTTACAAAAAGGGAAAGGTCTGAAAATTAAAAATGTTGATGACGCATTTAAGTTTGTTTTTTCAAAATTACCAAATCAGGTTTCAGTCTATCCAACCGAAAATTATTACTATTTCACCTTTCCTGCAAATGGTGCCATCTATGCAGGAAATTTACGTCTAGCCGCACAAGATCGCGACAAAGGCATCATCCATTTCGCGGTGTTTAAGCAGGCAAATCAGGCCAATGAAGCTGGCGAAATGATGTATAAGCCGCTAACAATTAAAGATGGCGTTACTGTTGATAAACTGAGCCCTTTTTCTTATCGGGTAAGTTACAAAGATAAGTCGATTGTTTTTCAACTCAACGACGTTTCTACCGTTAAGCCTCCCAAAAATATAGTCGCCAACGGAGAGGAATATCTTGGTCTCGTAGTCGATGAATCTGGTGTGCGGTTTTTCCTATTCTATAATAAGATACACAAAATATTCTCCTATGTATTAGATGAAACCACCGATGTTCTCGATCAGTTTTCTAGCATAGAAGAAAATGGAAGAACCCTCATTGGCCATAGAACTGGCTTTGCGCTTTACGATCATCACTATCTTAACAGACGGGTTCTTATTGGCGTGCATAGTGCAAACACTATGGTCAATAATTACTATGATGGCCCCGCCGACCAATTGCCAGAAAACCATATTAAAGATGATAATTTACGTAAGTCTATTGTTGATGCAGACCCAAGTGTCAAAGGCGAATTAGACAAGTTCGGCTATTTCAAGAGTGGTGAAGGACGGTATTTAATTTCACCATATATACAATACATGTCTGCTGATGAACTTATAGGTTATGATCAGTGTGCCACAGATTTAAGCATTGTCCCCCAAGTCTACGATGCCTGCTTTTTTAACAGAAATGAATAGTCTTTAGTGTTCTCTCGGGAGGCGCTAACTGAGCGTCACCAAAAGATGCCGCCATAGGGGCGTCTACTTTTTTATTCTATTGCCATTGTTGATGCGGTATATGGTTTTTCCTACAATATATAAGTCTAAATATTCTTTGGACAAGAATAAATACTTGCCTAGTTTTCACTAAGCCAGTTTTTAATCACATCAACTTGTTCATCATTACGCAAGGTTGGTGTGTGGCCAGTGTCATCAAATTCCACGAGAGTTGTTTGCGGTCCACAGCTCAACATTTTTTCAGCAGTTTCTGAACTCAAAAATGTGGAATCTTTGCCACGAAGTACCAACACCGGGCAGGTAATTTTTTCCCATGTTTCCCACATGTCTACATTAAAGTAGGAAATTGATTCACGAAATTGGTCACCAACGCGGCTATCAACTTTAAGCCTATAGGTTCCAGACTTCGTTCTACGGCTAGAGTATTTTGCCATGTGCTGCCAGTCAGCTTCGCTCATGGGTGCAAATTCTGGATAGATTTTTTTCAGGTGAGTAACGATTGCTTCTAAGTCCGCAAACTCGCCCGCTTTGCCAATATATTCGGCAATAGACATTAGCGCATCTCTTGAAACTTCAGGCCCAATATCATTGACCACCAATCGTTTGATTGGAGATTGGGGAAGCGAAGCCAACACCATTCCAATGATGCCACCCATAGAGGTGCCGATCCAATTTAAATCTTTTACATTTAAACGCGCAATCATCGCGTTCATGTCTGCATTATATTGTAGATAATTATATGAATCAGAAGTGGTTATGTGGTCGCTCTCACCTCTGCCAACAACATCAGGGCAAATTACGCGATAATCACCACACAGTTGTTGTGCAAAGAAATCAAAGTCTCGCGCATTACGCGTTAATCCATGAACACATAAAAGCGTTTCTTTTGCTTTTGCTTTTTTTGGATCACCCCATTCTAAATAGTTTAGTCTGTGAAATCCATGAAACCCTAAACCCAGCACAAAGTGCGACGCATAACCTTTTTCAGGCTGGTGTTTACTGTGAGACATTTATGATGGGTCCAATTATTTAAGAGATTGTAATCTAGACTGTAGAGCATCTATTTTTTGCTGTATATCGTCAAGTTCATTTGCTTCATCGTGCTTCTTGCTCACAAGTTTTTCTTTCTTCTTGTCGCTAGACGCTTTAGGAATCGAGCCACTCATCATATCCCATGAGTTCATGAAAATCTTAGTATTTTGCTCCGCTAGCTTTTTACCATATTCCATCATCGCATCGGTGTTGCGATTAATCACATCATTATAGGCTTTAGCAATTTGCGCGCGCTCAGAAACAAACAAGCCGATTGATTGTGTAAGATAGTCTGGAACCAAATGCCCATACGCATCGCCATACATACTTATTAATTGTTTTTGAAATTCTAACGGAAGTAGAAAGTCTTTGTGCTGTGATTCTTGCTCAAAGATAATTTGGTTCATAATAGAGCGTGTAATATCTTCGCCTGTTTTAGCGTCTTCAACTACAAATTCCACGTCTTCTTTAACAAGGCCAATCAAGTCTTTTAAAACAATATATGCGCTGGTCGAAGTATTATAAAGGCGTCGATTCGGATATTTCTTTATAACAATCGTATCTTCAGGATAAATATTTCTTTTTGTGGCCTTTTTTTCTTTTAATTTAGGCATATGAAATTCACCTTCGTATCATCATTGTGCGCTGCAACCCTTTCTTCAAAGTTTACAGAGGCATTTTATGCACAATTAGCGCGGTGCACAAGTTAGATGATGCGTTGCACAAGCAACGGGTTGGTATGGTCTTTTATAGATGCTATAAAAACTGCCCACAGCGTTTGCTACAGGCAGTTTAATAATTTCCATTCTAACAATTGTTAGAAATTAGCGATTAGCTAACTGAAATATTCTTTGTGTAAGCAAGACGTGCAGCTTCAGAAGTTTCTTTTAAAACTTTACCTGAAAGCTCTGCAATGTTTTTGCTTTGCTCAGAAAGACGCTCTGATGCAGAAACCATGTTTGATGTAGCCGCTTTGTAGAATTCAGCAACATCGTTTGCTTTGTTCAATGCTTTCAAGCCTTCAAAGCTTGCTGCTACGTTAGAAACATAGTTATCGTAAGCTTTTTTGCCAACAATTTCAGTGCCTTTAAAGATTGCAGCGTTATATTCGATTACGCTATCAAACATCTTCTCAGAAGAGCTAAGGCTCTTAGTTGCGAATTCTTGAGATTTAGCAAATGCGTCTGTTGCTGCGGCTTTCATTGAATCTGTAGTTTGCTTAGTCATTTTAAATTCCTTCTCTTCTACGAGGTTAGGTTTGGGAAGATACTACTGTAAAATTTGTTTTTAACTGTTGTGTTGAGGGGTATATAGCGAGCTTTATTGTGCAATGCAACATAAATATGTTGCGCTGCATCATTTTTTGGCTAAGTGGTGGAAAATAAAGCGATTTTTATTGTAATTTCTAGGGATAAAAATTAAAAATGTACGAAATAAATCAAAGCCATCTATTGTTGAGCAGGGTTTCTTATGTTTGAATATCAAATTATAAAAAGTACATGAGACCATTATAGGGAAATTTGCATGAAGAATAATGACAAGATGACTGCCGCAAAATTATTAGTTAAGTGTTTAGAAAATGAGGGTGTGGAATATATTTTTGGAATCCCCGGTGAAGAAAATATAGCAGTTATGGATGCATTGCTCGACAGCAACATTACATTCATCACAACAAGGCATGAACAAGCCGCAGCTTTTATGGCGGATGTGTATGGGCGTTTAACAGGCAAGGCAGGCGTTTGTATGTCTACTTTGGGCCCTGGCGCTACAAATTTGGTTACAGGCGTCGCAGACGGCAATATGGACCGTGCGCCAATGGTAGCGATTGCTGGGCAAGGCGCGACGACAAGAATGCACAAAGAAAGCCATCAAATTCTTGATTTGGTAAATCTGTTTCAGCCGATCACAAAATACAGCGTTCAAATCCGTGAGCCAGAAATTGTTCCAGAAATTGTTCGCAAAGCGTTCAAATTCGCAGAGGCAGAAAAACCTGGTGCATCTTTTATCGATTTTCCTGAAAATATTGCTGATATGGAAGTTGGCGATGCCAAACCCTTAAAAGTTCAGAGCGCAACTGCGCCACATGCCCCTGTTGGTAAATGTAAACAGGTTGCAGAAATTATTGAAAAAGCAAAAAATCCGATCATCATCGCTGGTAATGGGGTTATTCGATTTGACGCTTGTGACGAGCTGGTTGAGTTGGCAGAAGCAATCAACGCGCCAGTAGCAACCACCTTTATGGCAAAAGGCGCAATGCCTTCTTCTCATGCATTGTCTTTGGGCACGGTTGGTCTTAAAGCCCATGACCTTGTTGCCTTTGGTATTGATGAAGCCGATCTTGTTATTTGTATTGGTTACGACATGGTTGAATATGATCCAGCCCATTGGAACAAGAATATGGAACATAAAATTATCCATATTGATGGTTCGCCTGCAGAAGTAGATTCGCACTACATTGTTGAAGCTGGTGTTATTGGCAATTTGAAAAATTCAATGAAGCGTATTGCGGCACGTTGCGAGCGTGAGCCAAGCAAGCCAATGGAAAAATTGCGTAACAAAATTATTGCTGAACTGACCGAACATGCAGATGATGACGGATTTCCTGTAAAACCGCAAAAAATTATCTGCGATATTCGCAAAGCACTAAACCCAGAAGATATTGTGATTTCAGATGTGGGCGCGCATAAAATGTGGATGGCGCGTATGTTCCAAGCAGAACGCCCTAACACGTGCATTATTTCCAATGGTTTTGCTTCTATGGGCATCGCTTTGCCGGGCGCAATTGCCGCTAAGTTAATTTACCCAGAGCGTAATATTCTTGCGGTTTGCGGCGATAGCGGCTTTATGATGAACAACCAAGAAATTGAAACCGCTGTTCGCTTGGGGCTTAATATTACTGTTATAATTTTCAATGATAATAAATATGGCCTAATTGAATGGCATCAACTTCGTGAGTTTGGGCGCAAGTCACACATCGATGTTACAAATCCTGACTTCGTAATGTTTGCAGAATCCTTTGGCGCAAAAGGTTATAAAGTAAATAAAGCTGAAGAATTGCTTACAATTTTAGAGACGGCCTTTAACGATGGTGGTGTATCCATTATTGATTGCCCAGTTGATTATTCAGAAAATATGAAACTGACCAAAAAACTGCAAGAGTTGAAATCTTACTAAGTAAGAGTATTGATTAAACTTGCTGTTTAAAATTATTAAACACTAATAATTGAATTTTGATTAAAGGGATCTGCATATATGCACGCGTTTCAATTCCAAACTACCAGCTCAATTCTATGCGAAGTTGGGGCCACCGCTAAAATTGGTGAGCTAATGGCAAAAATGGGATGCAAAAAAGTTGCATTCGTTACCGATGCAATGATTTTAAAACTAGGGCTAGCCGATGCCGCATTAGAAGGCATTAAATCTGCTGGTCTGGATTTACATCTTATAGATGATGTTGTGCCTGACCCGCCAGTGAGCATGATTTTAACAGCGGTAGAAGAAGCAAAAGCTGCTGGCGTAGATGGTGTTGTTTCTGTTGGAGGCGGCTCTTCTCTTGATACTGCGAAATTGATAGCAGTATTAACAGGCTCTACCCA
Source organism: Hyphomicrobiales bacterium (assembly GCA_002400845.2). Lineage (GTDB taxonomy): Bacteria > Pseudomonadota > Alphaproteobacteria > Rhizobiales > Rhizobiaceae > Salaquimonas. The sequence continues at coordinate 19,031 of NVRK02000041.1, read as the reverse complement.
GCCGATTGAAGAAATGTACGGTGTTGGGCTTGTAACAGGCTCTCGTTTGCCGCTTGTCCTTGCGCCAACAACAGCTGGTACTGGTTCTGAAGTAACACCAATTTCTATTGTGACAACTGGTACAAATGAGAAGAAGGGTGTTGTTTCACCGCAATTAATTCCTGATTGGGCAATTTTAGATGCAGAGTTAACCGTTGGTTTGCCCGCGCATATAACGGCAGCAACAGGCATCGATGCCATGGTGCATGCGATTGAAGCCTATACTTCTAAGTTCAAGAAAAACGTTGTCTCAGATTGTTTAGCGCGTGAAGCATTGCGTTTGCTGGGCGCTAACATTCACACAGCTTGTAAGAATGGCGAAGACAGAGACGCACGCAGTAACATGCTTTTAGGCTCTATGCTTGCAGGCATGGCATTTGCAAACTCGCCAGTAGCCGCTGTTCATGCATTGGCTTATCCATTGGGCGGTCATTTTCATGTGCCCCATGGCCTCTCAAACGCGTTGGTTTTGCCATATGTGCTTGAGTTCAATATGGAAAGTGCCGCAGAGCAATATGCTGAAATTGGCCCAATCATATTTCCTGAGTTAGCTGGTAAATCAGTTGCTGAAATTGGCAAGGGCATGGTTGAGGGCTTTAAAGCGATGGGGCCAGCATTGGGCATGCAAAGCAAATTGGCAGAGGTCGGCGTTAATCATAACAACCTGCCAATGCTTGCTGAAGATGCCATGAAGCAAACACGTTTGTTGGTAAACAATCCACGTGAAATGACATATGAAGCTGCGCTAAACATTTACACACAAGCACTCTAAACAAATACTGTAATTTAGACGCTATAGATTAAAGGCATTAGTATGAGCAATCCAAAAGAAGATTTTGAAAAAATGAGTGAGTTTTGGCAAGAAGGTCAATCTGCTTTCTTTAAAGCACAAACCGAGCTTGCAGAAAATTTTGGTAAATCTCTTTCTGATGCCTTTACAGGCAAAGGTGCAGATATGAAAATGCCAGAGGGTGTTGTTTGGCAAAATTTTGCAAATGCATGGAAACCCTCATGGGACCCTTCTGATATGTTGAAATATCAAACAGGGTTTTCTGGATTTGAAGGTATTTCAGATGATTTGTTTGCTTTGCTTGATCCTACAACATGGATGAAAACCGCGCCTGACCAATTAAACCAAGTCTTGCAAAATATTATTCAAGGTCCAAAATTTGCAGATCTTGCAAACCCGCAATTTGATATGGCTGAAATAGCACAAGAAACACTTGATTTTCAAAAGTCTGCAGCGGATTTTTCTGGGGTGCTTTATGAAACTTGGACTAAGGTTTTTAAAAAATACAGTAAAAAATTCTCCATAGAAGATTTGCAGTCAGGCAATGTTCAAAAAGCATTGGATGCGTGGGTTAAAATCGCAAATTCAGAACTTTTAGAAATGCAAAGAAAAAGCGAGTTTTTAGATGCCCAGCGCGGCCTGCTTCGAAGCGGCGTAAAAATTAAGAAAAGACAGCAGAAAAATGCAGAGAACTGGGCGGCTAGTTATCAAATGCCAACGCGCACAGAACTAGATGACCTTGCCAAAACAGTTTACGAATTAAAGACTGATTTGTATAAAACTAAAAAAGAAGTCGCAAAATTAAAAGCAAAACTTAAGGCGAATCCTAAAAAATGAGCGCTGATGCCAATTCAGATCAAGATCTTTATGAATCCGCTGCACAGGCCTATAAAATCGCTTGGAAGCAAATTTTGGATTCAGGCCTCCAGGCAATTAAGTCCAGCGCTACTTTAAGTAAAACAAAGCAAGAGGACGTGCAGATTGCTACCACGCCTTGTGATGTTGTTTTTCAGCTCGATAAGGTTACGCTTTCTAGGTATCGCCCTCTTACAAAAAAGAAGGCTAATGTCCCCCCTGTTATAATTTGCTATGGCTTGTTTGGTCGCCAAACAATGATTGATCTACAAGAAGATCGCTCATTGGTTCGTAACTTATTAGCAGAAGGTGTAGATGTATTTGTTGTTGACTGGGGTAACCCAACAAGAGCAGATCAATTCATCACAGTTAGTGATTATATTGATGTATATTTAAGAAGCTGTGTTGAATATCTTGTTTCTAAAAATGACAATAAGCCTATTACATTGTTTGGTATTTGCGAAGGCGGTACATTTTCAACAATCCTTGCCGCGCATAAGCCAAAATTAATTTCAGGGCTTGTATTGGCAATTACCCCGATTGATTTTGATGGAGATCAAGAAAATTTTTGGCCAGGCGAAGGTTTCTTAAATATCTGGACCCAAAACCTCGAAGAAAAAGACATCGATTTAATCATTGAGACTTATGGCATGTTGCCAGGTGCGATGACTGGAGCAGTTTTTTCATCGCTCACCCCAATGAACAGCATGACCAAATATAATCTTGGCCTATCAAGATTGAATGGTGATGAAGATGCGATTTTAAATTTTCTGCGTATGGAAAAATGGATTGCCGATAGACCAGATCACCCAGGAGCGGCTGGTCAAGATTGGCTTAATAAGTTTTACCGAAAAAACCAATTGGTCAAAGGCAAATATAAGATCAATGGAAAGAAAATAAATCTTAAAAACATTAAGTGCCCTGTCCTTAACATTTATGCGTTGCGCGATCATATTGTTCCAGTAAGCTGCACCAAAGCGTTAGGCAAATTTGTAAAACCTAGTCTTTACAGTGAAATAGGATTTCCTGGTGGGCATGTTGGTGTTTTTGTAAGTCGCAAAGCACAAGGTGTTGTTGCTGGCGGTGTTACAAAATGGCTTTTAGAAACTCAAAAACTTGAAACAAAGAATAAGAAAAAAACCAAGAGTAAGAGTACCAGTGAAAGCAAAACTGAGATTAAAGACAAAAGCGCCAACCGGCCAAAAGCTAAGAAGAAAAATAAGAGCGTGAACAAGAGTGAGAAAAAACTAAAGTAAATTGATGCATTGGTCTATTGGAGGATTGAGTGGTAGATAAAATTGTAAGTCTTGAGGATGCGATAGCAGTGATAGCAACAGGGGATACTGTTTGCGTTTCTGGTTTTGTAGGAATTGGAACCCCAGAATGCCTTTTAAGAGGTTTGGAATCACGTTTTATCCAATCTCAAATGCCAAAAGATATTACATTACTATTTGCGGCTGCGCCTGGAGATGGAAAAGACAGAGGTCTAAATCGGCTTGCACATAAGGGCTTGGTTAAACGCGCCATTGGGGGCCATTGGTCACTGGTTCCAAAACTTGGAAAGATGGCGGTTAATAATGAAATTGAAGCCTATAATTTGCCGTTAGGCTGTATCTCTCAACTGTATAGAAACATAGCCGCTGGAAATCCTGGCATGCATTCAAAAGTTGGCTTGAGAACTTTTGTAGACCCACGTCAATCTGGCGGCGCAATCAATAGAATTTCAAAAGATGCGCTGGTAGAAGTTCAGCAATTGGCTGGCGAAGAATGGTTATTCTATCATTCTATTCCAATAAATGTTGCCTTGATCCGTGGTACAACAGCAGACAAGTTGGGCAATATCACCATGGAGCGTGAAGCGCTTACGCTTGATATGTTGTCGATAGCAATGGCGGCAAAAAACAGTGGCGGTCTTGTTATTGCTCAGGTTGAAAGAATTGCAGATGAAGGCTCATTGCAGCCCAAAGAGGTTGTGGTCCCAGGCAATCTTGTTGACTGTGTTGTTTTAGCGGATCCAAGTGAACACCTTCAAACATATCTATCGCCTTATAATCATGCTTTCACTGGAAGAATGCGCAGTGCAGAGGGCCACGGAGAGCCTATGGAGTTTGGCGAAAGAAAAATTATTGCGCGTCGTGCTGCTTTTGAACTTCCAATTAATGGTGTTGTTAATTTGGGTATTGGCATGCCAGAAGGTGTTGCCGCTGTTGCCAATGAAGAAAAGATTATTAAACATATTGTACTTACCACCGAGGCAGGCGTTTTAGGCGGTATTCCTCAGTCTGGTTTAGATTTTGGCGCAGCTGTAAATGCGAGCGCGATTATTCAAACCAATCAGCAATTTGATTTTTACGATGGCGGTGGATTAGACCTTGCTTGTTTAGGCATGGCGGAAACCGATAAACACGGCAATGTTAATGTAAGTCGCTTTAAAGATCGATTTGCTGGCGCAGGTGGGTTTATCAATATCTCTCAAAATGCACGTAAAGTACTATTTGTAGGTACATTTACCGTTGGAGGCTTGAAGGTTGCAATTAAAGACAAAAAGCTCATCATCCTTCAAGAAGGCCGTAGCAGAAAATTCATTGATAGCGTAGAACAAATTACCTTTAATGGTGCTTATAGCGCAGAACTAAAACAAGAAGTGCTCTATATTACAGAGCGCTGTGTTTTCAAACTTACAGATGAGGGCTTAGAGTTAACTGAAGTTGCTCCTGGCATTGATATCGAAAAAGATATTTTAGCGAATATGTCATTTGTTCCTATTATGAATGATATTAGAGAAATGGATTTAACTATCTTTGATAAAAAGATCATGAATCTGCGCTCAAAGCTACTTGATATGAAAATGTCAGATCGTATGTATTATGACAAAGAACAAAACATATTGTTTGCCAATTTGAGTGGCTTAGAAATTGAAACGGAAAAAGATTTATCAAAATTCTACCGAACCGCGCGTTCTTTCATTAAAAATATCGGCTGTAAGGTAAATTTAATATCCAATCATGATGGCGTATCAATCTCGCCAAAAATGGCCAGCAAATTTGCTGATGCACTCTCACGATTGCAACGAGAGTATTTTTTAACTGCCACGCGTTATACAACCAGTGCATTTCTTCGACAAAAACTTGGGCAAGACTTGAAAAACCGTGCTATCCCCCCCCATATATTTGAAACAAGAGAAGAAGCGGCTACGTTTGTGAAGACTGAACAAAGATAAACGTTCCATTTTACGCAAAACAACTTTCGAGACATAAATTTTAGCAATTGAAGACGTTCAATTGCTACCTAGGAGTATGAAATGAGACTCAACGATAAATCTTTGCTGCGTCACGCGGCCCTAATTGATGGTGAATGGCTAGAAGCAGGCAATGATTGCATCAAGGTTATAAACCCATCCACACATGAAGTTATTGGTAGTGTGCCATCGCTTGGCATTGATGAAATAAAAAAAGCAATTAAAGCTGCCGAAAAAGCACAAAAGAGCTGGGCGAAGGTACCTGCTAAAAAACGCTCAGATATTTTGCGTAAATGGTATGATTTAATCATTGAAAATGTGGACGATCTTGCGACTATTTTAACTGCTGAACAAGGCAAACCCTTGGCAGAAGCAAAAGGCGAAGTTGTTTATGCTGCAAGTTTTGTTGAATGGTTCGCAGAAGAAGCACGTCGCAGTTATGGTGATATCATACCGGGCCAATCTGAAGACAAACGCATTTTTGTTATTAAACAGCCAGTGGGTGTTGTGGCTGCAATAACGCCGTGGAATTTTCCAACATCTATGATTACACGAAAAGTAGCACCAGCGCTTGCAGCTGGCTGTTCTATCGTTCTAAAACCTGCAGAACTAACGCCTTACTCTGCCATTGCACATGGCATTTTAGCAGAACGCGCTGGCCTGCCAAAAGGCTTGTTTAATATCGTAATGGGCGATGCGCCAATGATTGGTGCAGAAATGACATCTAGCCCAATTGTGCGTAAAATATCTTTCACTGGTTCTACACGTGTTGGTTCAATTTTGATGGCACAAAGCGCGCCAACTGTTAAAAAGATGGCACTAGAGCTTGGCGGCAATGCACCATTTATCATATTTGATGATGCCGATATTGATGCAGCCGTAAAAGGCGTGATTTCAGCTAAATTTAGAAATAACGGACAAACCTGCGTATGCGCTAACCGAATTTATGTGCATGGTGATATCTACCAAGCATTTTCAAAAAAGCTATCTAATCACCTAGCTGAATTAAAAGTGGGTGATGGATTTTCTGATGATGTAACATTTGGACCTTTGATTAACGAAGGTGCAATTTCAAAAGTTGAAGAGCATATTAAAGACGCAGTTTCTAAGGGCGCAAAAATTATAGCTGGCGGAAAACCGCACAAATTAGGTGGCACATTTTTTGAACCAACTATTTTAGCTGATGTTACACAAGACATGTTAATCGCCAGCGAAGAGACCTTTGGTCCAGTAGCGCCTTTGTTTAAATTTACCACAGAAGACGAAGTCGTTGAAATGGCCAATGATACAGAGTTTGGTTTGGCCTCTTACGTCTTTACCAACGATGTATCGCGCGTATGGCGTGTTTCAGAAGCACTTGAGTATGGCATGGTAGGTATTAATACTGGCGCAATTTCTACAGCCCAAGCACCGTTTGGCGGTATTAAATCTTCGGGCATTGGCCGTGAAGGTTCAAAATATGGCTTAGAAGATTTTCTTGAATTAAAGTACATCTGCATGGGCGGACTTTAAAACTTTAGAATATAAAAATCCTTGAATACTTCAAAATATTTAACCTACGCAGTTTAACAATTGCGTGGGTTTTTTTGTATAGATTTGGACTTAATAGAAAAGATTTTTTTGCGCACATTTTGCGTACATTCAAGTGTAAGTCCAAAAATCCCACATTGTGGATGTATTGGGTTATTGTGTGCCATACCGCGTTAAAGATCGCGCTATGAATAATTCTTAACCATTCATTTGCTGCCCTCTCTTGTAGGCGAAGAAGTACGGAACTCTTTTATTAATAGTGAGAACAAGTGCGCATCTAGGGTTGTAATTACGGTGTGAAAATTAGAATTAAATACGATTAACCCCATTAATTATTGTTTTATTTACCTTATTTTAACAACTAACTCAGTATTTTAGGGCTAGGAGAAGGCTACTTTGGCCTCTGTATGATACTTATCTCCTTAAGCCGGATTTAGCCCCGGAATGTTATTTATTCTCATTCTTGAGGCTACACATGCACTTCAATTCCATTAAAAATATAGAAACCGCAGATGAAATTGCGGATAGAGCAAGTGATACTTCATCCATCGCCACCCCTCAAAACAAGATTAGTGGCATTGGGCTAACAAGAGCTGCAATACTGTTTGGTATTATTGTTGCAACTTGTTTCGCAGCAATTTTAGCCATTACACTGTACAAAAACAGCAAGGGCGAGATTGGAAGCAGAACGTACAATCAAATTATAAGTAGTCATGAATTGGTAGACGATGTGTTTCCGCCATCAGTTTTTGCAATCGAAGCATATGCAAATATTTTGCACACTTTAAGATACACGACACAAGCTGAAAAGAACCTAGTTAAATTTAAAGAGCAGCGCGCTTTATTTGACGAGAGAATTGAGCACTGGAAGAATTCTGACATTCCAGCAGAAGTTCGCGATACAATTACGGTGGATGCAGCAGGCGCTTTAACAAAATTTTGGGATGTTGCAGAAGTAGATTTTTTTGGTGAACTTATCAGTAAGCCAAGTGCAAATGTGCACAGAGCTGTTGATAAAATCAACGTTGTCTTTACTCAACACAGAGAAGCGATTGTCGTAGCCAAACAACAAATCGAAATATATTTGGAAGAAAGAGAAGTCGCAACGGCAACAAATATATCTACGCTAAACATGATATATTATGCAATTGTTGCAGCATCAATGCTGGTACTTGTAACTGCGCTGGCAATCACACGTAATTATTTGATATTGCCAATGACCCAAATTGCAGATTACACGACTCAATTGGCGATGGGGTCTGATGTTGGAAATGTGCCACATACAAATCGTAAAGATGAGATTGGTGCAATCGCAACTGCGCTAACTAAATTTCGTGATGCTAACTATGAAAAAATTGAAACTGAAAAAAATATCACCAGTGAGCGTGAACGCGTTGCTGAACTTTCAATTATATCAGATGCTGAGCGTGCAGATCGCGAAAGAGAAACCGCTAAAGCAATAGATGCGATTGGCTCTGCTCTAAAACGCATGGCTCAAGGTGACTTGAGCTGTCGTATAGACCAGCCTTTTAATGGTGAACTTGATAGACTGCGTACAGATTTAAATTCTGCCATTGCGCAATTCGGAAATACATTTACTAAAATTCTAAACACATCAGAAAGCCTTGGAACGGGCGTTCGTGAAATTGTAACGGCATCTGACGATTTGTCAGTGCGGACAGAAAAACAGGCCGCTTCATTAGAAGAAACAGCCAATACATTGGCACAAATTACAAAAACCGTTCAAAGCGCTTCCGAAGGCGCTGAGAATACGCGTGTCATAGTTGAAACCGCAAAAACCGATGCGCAGATAAGTGGTGTTGTGGTTGAAAAAGCGCTGACCGCAATGGGTGAAATTGAAACTTCTGCAAAAGAGATTAACCAGATTATTTCTGTTATCGATGAAATTGCCTTCCAAACAAACCTACTGGCACTAAACGCTGGTGTTGAAGCAGCAAGGGCTGGTGACGCTGGACTAGGGTTTGCGGTGGTAGCATCTGAAGTGCGCGCACTCGCTCAACGTTCAGCTACTGCGGCTAAAGAAATTAAAGAGTTGATCTCAAAATCAACTGAACAAGTTGCTGGCGGCTCTAAACTCGTTAGTGAGACTGGCGAGGCGTTGCACAAGATCGCAGATCAAGTGTTAGAGATTAGTGTCGTTGTCGACGAAATTGCGGTGGGTGCAAAAGAGCAGTTTAAGTCGCTTAATGATTTAAATGCATCCGTCTCCGAGATGGATGCAGGCACCCAGCAAAATGCAGCAATGGCAGAAGAAGCAACAGCAGCATGTCATTCACTTCGCAATGAAGCAGACGAACTAACGAACCTTATGAGTGCGTTTAAAGTTGGGGGTGCTGGTTCAAATACAATTAACAGGGCAGCAAACATACCAGCTGCTAATTCAAACGCTGCGGCTACTAAAAAAGCCCCTGCTAAACGAATAATAAAAACAACAACAATAGCAACCGAGCATCACAAACCGGCTAAGTCTCCAGCAAAAAATCTTATCTCGCGCGTAACAAGTGCGTTCTCAAGTAATGCTGCAGTCAATGACGAAGAGTGGGAGGAGTTTTAGAAAATGGCTGAAATAAAATTAGAACCAATAGTAGCAGGAGACAGTGTTGAAATGTTCATCGCCGGTATTCTTGCAAGCAGAAATGAAAACCTAACCATTAACGCAAGCGAAGTAACCAGAATTGATACGCCCTGTATTGAAGTTTTGCTGTCAGCAAAAAAGCTTTGGGTAGAAGATTTAGTTTCGCTTCAAATTGAAAACCCATCTCAAGCTTTTAACACAGCATTGTTAAGTTTGGGTCTGAATAATTCCATGTTGGAAACAGGAGAAAATGCATGACTACAACTGTACTGGCGGTAGACGATTCTAGAACAATGCGCCAAATGTTAGAAATGTGTCTTTCAGGAGCCGGCTTTAACGTGATTACCGCAGAAGATGGCGCAGACGGTGTTGAAAAACTTAAAGAATCAAATCCAGATGTCGTTATCACAGACATTAATATGCCAATCATGGATGGGTTTGAATTCATCGAAACTGTTCGTGGCGGTACTGTTGGCGCTCGTATGCCGATTTTGGTTTTGACCACAGAAAGTGATGCAGCAAAAAAAGCACGTGCTCGTGATGCTGGTGCAACAGGCTGGATTGTAAAACCATTTGATCCTGAAAAGTTAATCAGTGCAGTTAAACGCGTATTACCGTAAGGAAGTCTATTTTGGAACTCGATGCAATTAGAGACACCTTCTTTGCCGAATGTGTTGACCAACTAGCAGAATTAGAAACAGGTTTGTTCACCATTCAAGGTGAAGGCCCAGACCTTGATACGATTAATTCCGTATTCAGAGCTGTTCACTCAATTAAAGGCGGCGCTGGCGCTTTTAGTTTAAACGACGTGGTGTCTTACGCACATGTATTTGAAAATGCGTTGGATATATTAAGAGTGGACATTTCGCAATCTAGTGAAGCGAGAATTGAATTATTATTACGCGCTTCGGATGTCCTAAGCGACGTGGTTGCTGTGGCGAGAGATGGCGGTGATCCAATTGATTGCAGTCAAATATCTGGTGAGCTTGAGGCTGAATTTGATTTAGTTGGCCATGGAGAAGAAGTAGAAGTTGAATTCAAAAGTGTTGGGGTCAACATCGATGATATTTTTGTTGAAGACACAGTAGCAAATAATAAATTCGAAATAAAATTTGCACCCGTTCATGACCTATATTTAACTGGCCATGATCCGCAGAAAATTTTTCGTGAACTAAAAGAGTTAGGTGATTGTGAGTTTAAACCCAATGACCAAGCTGTTAAAGCTTTAGATAAGTTTGATTTTAAAACCAATCAGCTTGCGTGGGAAATTATTGTTGAAACAACAGTAACACAAAGCGAAGTTGAAAGTGTCTTTGAATGGGTTTCAGATTGTTGCACAATGTCAGTTACGCCAGTCGTAGAAGATGATCCTTTTGGAGGCGATGACCCTTTTGGAAGTGACCCGCAAGATATAGATCCCTTTGCAGTAGATCCATTTGCAGATGATGCAATTACAGAAAATACTATTTCTAATTTAGTGACATCAGCATCCAGTGCTGAAGACAATGAGGCTGATTTGGCAGAGCCAACTCCAGAGTTAACTTTGGTTAAAGAGGTCCCTTCAAAAATTGCTGAAAAGACAAAAGACAAGAAACCTAAAGAAACTTTCAATGCTGCGCCAGCAAAGGAAAAAGCAAGGGTTTCAAAACCCATTCGCGTAGATTCAGAAAAAGTCGATAGACTTATAAACTTGATGGGCGAAATTGTTATTTCTCAATCAATGCTTTCATTGCAGGTGCATGAAGCAGGTTTTGCGCAGGCGTCTCCAACAGGTTTGGCTCTAGTCGAATTACAGAATTTGACCCGTGAAATTCAGTCCAGCGTTATGTCAATTAGAGCGCAGCCAATCAAACCAGTATTCATGCGTATGTCGCGTGTTGTTCGTGAAGTAAGCAATGCTACTGGTAAAAAAGCGACCATCGTTTTAGAAGGCGAAACAACCGAGGTTGACACAACAGTGATCGAGGGTCTTTCAGACCCGCTTACGCATATGATCCGAAATTCTGTCGACCACGGAATTGAAAGTCCAGAAAAACGATTAGAACTAGGCAAGCCAGAAGTTGGTGAAATCAAATTAGCCGCCTCTCACAGTTCTGGCAAAATTGTTATTGAAGTTCGCGATGACGGCGCGGGTATTAACCGTGAAAAAGTTCTGGAAATTGCAATCAAAAGAGGCATCGTTCAAGCGGAAGCAAACTTAAGCGACGAAGAAATCGATAACTTAATTTTTGCACCAGGGTTTTCGACAGCAGAAACAATTACCGATGTTTCTGGCAGAGGTGTTGGTATGGACGTAGTGCGCCAGTCAATCCAAGCGTTGGGTGGTCGCGTGTCAATTGTATCAAGCCCGGGTAAGGGTTCAATATTTACCCTTAGTCTGCCATTAACACTGGCAATTTTGGACGGCATGTTGGTTAAAACTGCTGAACAAATGTTTGTTGTTCCTGTTTCTTCCATGATTGAAACCATCAAATTGAAAGATGAAGACGTCTTTGAAATTGGTGACAGACATATGGTTTTCAAACTCAGAAACCAACTTATACCAATCGTAGACGTTGGACACGATTTGGGCTTTTCAGAAAAAAGAACAGCTTATGATGATGGGACTGTGCTGATTGTAGAAGCTGGAAACGGTTCTATGAGTGCGTTCATTGTTGATACAATTGTTGGGCAACAACAAGTAGTTATTAAAAGCATGGAAAGTAATTACCGTCGCATTGAGAGCATTGCAGCTGCAACCATTCTTGGTAATGGCCGCATCGCCCTTATTCTTGATGTTGAAGAAATTGTTATGCGCAAAAATCGCGAAGTACCATCTCAACCTGTTCTCGACCAAATTGCCTAAGGAATTAAAAAATGAATGATACAACTGTAAAACACGAAGAGTTTGTGGTCTTTAAAGTCGGCAAACAAGAGTTTTGTATAGAGATTACCTCTACTAGAGAAATTAGAGGATGGACGCAGTCTACTACTTTACCAAACACGCCTGATAGTTTGATGGGTGTTATAAACTTGCGCGGAATAATTCTTCCAATTGTTAATCTAGCAAAACGTTTGGGTTTACCAGCAGACTCTCCAACAGAGCGCCATGTTGTAATCGTGGTTCAAGTAGCTGATAAATCTTTTGGTCTATTGGTAGACTCTGTCTCAGATATATTAGATGTCGATCCAAACGATCTTCGTGCACTTCCAGATTTAGATACAAATGAGGCAGAAGAATACTTCAATCGCGTGATTGTTTTAGACAACAGAATTATTTGTGAAGTAATTCCTGAAAAGCTATTACCTGAAGCAGAAAGTATTGCTGCATGAATAATCTTGCCCAAAAAAGACAAGATGGTGGCATTGAATTAAGTCATTCAGACTTCAACGCAATTGCTGGTATTGTTAGAAAAAACGCAGGCATTGATTTAAATGAGGCCAAGTTAGGCCTTGTTAAATCACGCCTACAAAAAAGATTACGTACGCTAGATCTGAGGAGTTTTAGAGATTATTTAAATCTTGTAAATTCATCAAATGGTGCGGCTGAATTAGATGAACTCATATGTGCAATATCTACCAATGTGACTTCATTTAATAGAGAACCACATCATTTTGTTCATTTTCGTGAGAAGGTGTTGCCAAGCTTGATTAAAAAAATGAAGGCTCGTGAAAAAGTACGAATTTGGTCAGCAGGGTGTTCTAATGGCAGCGAGGCATTCACAGTAGCTTGCGCTGTATTAGACGCTTATCCAGATGCATTGAAATGTGATTTTAAAATACTAGCATCTGATATTGATAAATATTCGCTAGAAACGGGTCGTAGCGGAATTTATTCTGATGATATGGTTGCCAAAATGCCAGGTTCATCCATGGATAAGTGGTTTGAAAAAGTAGATAGCGGATACGCCATTGATCCAAAGCTTAGATCAATGGTGTCGTTTAAAACGTTAAACTTAATGGCGCCATGGCCAATTCGTATGAAATATGACGTGATTTTCTGTCGAAATGTTTTGATCTATTTCACACAAGAAGATCAAGCAGGTTTATTTAACAAGTTCTCACAACATCTACTAGAAGATGCCTTTATGTATATTGGGCATTCTGAACGTGTGGTTGGTACGGCTGCAAAAAATCTTATTTCTGTGGGTGCAACCACATATCAATATAGTTCTAAAGGTAGTGCGTAATGACAGCCAGGGTCCTCATTGTTGATGATTCGTTATCAATGCAAAAGCTAATTGCGGTTGTATTGGAGTCTGATAAAGATATTGACGTAATCGGCTTTGCTGCAGATCCAATGGAAGCACGCATAGCAATAAAAGAGTTGAATCCAGATGTGATTACTCTGGATATAGAAATGCCAGGTATGAATGGCATCCAATTTTTAGAGAAAATTATGACATTGCGCCCAATGCCAGTGGTTATGATTTCTTCACACACTCAGCGTGGCGCTGATGTTTCACTTGAAGCGCTAGAAAAGGGTGCCTTTTGTTGTTTGCCTAAGCCAAAATTTGACGATGAAACTGCGCTTAAAGAAATGTGCATGATGGTGAAGCAAGCCGCAAGGTCAGGTGATGCTGTTAAGCGTAATGCAAAAATATCGAATGCGGCAAGTAAGGGTACTAATGTAGAAACGGTAAATAATACGAGTGATGATGGTACGCCACCAGAGCTTATTGTTGTCGGGTCTTCAACTGGCGGCGTAGAAGCATTAACTCAATTGTTTTCCAGGTTCCCTAAAGATTGTCCTCCAACAGTTGTAACACAACATATGCCTGCTGCTTTTACAAAAAGTTTAGCAAGTAGATTAGACGCAATTTGCAAGCCAAAAATTGTTGAGGCTACGAACGGTGCTACGTTAGAAAAAGGTCATATTTATATTGCACCAGGCGGCATTGCCCACACAACGATTGCAGGTAATGTTTCGCCAAGAATTAGGTTTGAACCAGGTGAGCCAGTAAATGGACACTTGCCTTCGGTTGATATGCTATTTCAATCAGCCGCTAGAATAAGAAGTAAGAAGATCAGTGCCGCTATTTTAACAGGAATGGGAAATGACGGCGCCAACGGAATGTTGGCACTCAATCAAAACAACGCAAAAACGATAGCCCAAGACCAACAAACGAGTCTTGTATTTGGTATGCCTGCAGCTGCAATAAAATTAGGTGCCGCTGCACATGTATTGCCTTTAGAAAATATCGCTAACGCACTCATAAAGATTTAGAGAACGGGGAATAAAGTGGCAATTAAAGAAAAATTAAAAGTTATGGTAGTGGATGACCATGTGACCAGTCGAATGGTGACTGTTGAAGGTCTTAGAACGCTTGGCATTGCGAATATAGCAGTGTCTTCAGGTGGGCGTGAAGCTTTTTTAGCTATGGTGAATTCACCAGTGCATTTGTTAATTACAGATCTCCACATGCCAGATATAGATGGGTTTAAACTAATTTACGTTGTGAGAAATCACTCGAAAATTGGAAAAACAGCGGCAATAATATTGACAGGTAAAAAAGATCAAGCAGCGGTTGATGGTGCAACTAAATTAGGGGTGAATGATGTTTTATCAAAACCGTTTTCACAGCCTGGTTTAAAATCTGCAATTGAATCTATTTTCGGTGCGATAGATTGATTTTTGAATCGAATAATAGGCAAAACGTTCCACAATGCACCCATACGATTGGTGATAACAAAGAGTTGGTATTAACAACTATTTTGGGCTCATGCGTAGCGGCTTGCATTTTTGATCCTGTTGCAAAAATTGGGGGTATGAATCATATTTTACTTCCCGGTGAAGCAAAACAATCAGCCGATGTGCAATCTAGTATGTATGGTTCAAACTTAATGGAACTCTTATTGAACGACCTCTATAAACAAGGCGCCGTTAAGAGGCGGCTTGAAGTTAAATTATTTGGCGGCGCAATGCTCGCTGACAACAGCATGCAAGCAGGAGAACGTAATGTGGAGTTTATTCTAAAATACACCCAGACCGAAGGCCTAAATGTTGTAACCAAAAATTTGGGTGGCGAACTTGGAAGAAGAATAGAATTTCATCCTTCAACAGGCCGCTCTAGACAGAAATTCTTAAATAAAACGCAATTCGAAAAACCAATATTATCCCGAGTTCTACCAAAAGTAGAAACTGGTGCCATGGAGTTATTTTAATGAGTAATATTGAAACAAAAGAACAACAGGAAATAACGCCTGTACTTGAAGTTCTTTCGACTGAAATTTTAGCCATATCTTCTGAAATTGAAAATCTACCGCAAAGCGTTTCTACAACGCTTACAAATGAAGATATGATGAGAATGCAGAAGATTGATTTTTGCAGCCAAAGATTAGTGGCTGTGGCTAATTTGGTCGCTCATTTATCTAAGCTCGAAACAGGCTGCAAAAATGAATTAAGAGAAGAAATCAAAGATCATATTAACATGGAACATATCCAAAAACTGTTTGCTTAATTACATCACCAAAATTTTAAAATCGCGAATACTTAACATCCCAATTAGTTTGTTATTATTCGCGATCGGAATATGTCTGATTTTATTATCTACTAGTATTTTATAAACCTCTAGAACGTCGTCTCCTAACGCGCAACAAATGACTTGTTTGGTCATAACGTCTTGAGTGATTAAATTAAAAAAACTATCTTTGTTTTTAACGATGGCGCGCATCACATCTCGTTCTGATAATATACCAACTATAGTGTCTTCATCATCAACCACTGGCAATGCGCCAATATTATTGGCAGTCATCAATTGGGCGCAGGCAAATGGATTTATGTCAGCCGCCGCGATAATCGTGTCATCTTGTTCGACCGAATTAAATAATTGTTCAATTAGCAAGTTGCGCTCCTTAGTATTTAATTTTATTCTTTGCTACGCTCGTACAATAAGAATTATTATGAATAGTTTCGCAGAGTAAACTTATCCCAAGCTTTCGTTTTGAGTTAAATCTTACTAAGGGTTATGGACATGAATATTTGCAATATAGCCATGTGGATAGCTTGAAATACCCTTCAAATAACGTGATACTAATGTTTAGATATGTAACGTTATGAATGGTTATTAAAGTGCGTTCTTTTTTAATATTTTGCATATTAGCAGTCATTGGCTTGGTGAGTTTTTCAGCTTACCAAATTGCATTAACGCGGTTTAATAAAGCATCTGTTATTACGTCTTTAGAGCGGCTTTCTTTGTATCGCGCTACTTTACGTTCCTCACTTCAAAGACTGTCTCATTTACCAGATACTGTCTCAATTCACCCAGATGCAATAACGGTGATAAATGGAACTTCTAGCAGACAGGCTTTTAGCGAATATCTGTTTCAAGTGAACGAATTTTCGCAAGGCGCGGCGCTGTATGTCTTAGACAACCAAGGCACTACGATTGCTTCTAGTAATTACAAAACGCAAGAAAGTTTTGTGGGCAATAATTATGCATTTAGACCTTATTTCACCAGCGCAATGGATAATGAACAAGGCCGTATTTTCGCAGTGGGCGCAACAACTGGGCGGCCAGGTTTTTTCGTTTCTAAAGCGATAAAACAAAATGATAAGCCGATTGGCGTGGTGGTCATAAAAACAGAGTTTGAAGAGCTGTTAAACGATTGGAGAAATGCTGGCGAAAACGTGCTTATCTCCGATCAAGATGGTGTTGTGATTTTATCCACCGATCCACAATTAACCTATAGCGCCATTACAAATATCTCGCCCGCCTATAGTGCTAAATTGGTAAAGTCACGTAAATTTGGAAACGCGGTGCCGAGCAAATTAGAATTTATTTCTGATAACAATAAGTTTGAAGATATAATTATATTGCGCGATATAGAATATAATGTTTCCAGCTTAAAACTACCAAATACAAATTGGAAAATGCACTATCTAATACCCTATGCACCAGCAAAAACTGCAGCGTGGGTGGTGGGTGGTTTAATGTTATTATT
This sequence comes from Hyphomicrobiales bacterium, assembly GCA_002400845.2. Taxonomy (GTDB): domain Bacteria; phylum Pseudomonadota; class Alphaproteobacteria; order Rhizobiales; family Rhizobiaceae; genus Salaquimonas. The sequence continues at coordinate 2,060 of NVRK02000041.1, read as the reverse complement.
GTGCGCCTTGTTTGCAATAGCGGCTTTATTCATTCGTGGCCGCGCGCACCAAAAAACTTTAAAAGCCCAAGCCGCAGAAGCAGAGCGTATTAGACAAATCAACAAACGCTTGAAGTCAGAAGTAAAGGTCCGCCGCAAGGCTGAGACCAAGTTGCGAGAAACGCAGGCAGAGCTAATTCAATCTTCAAGATTGGCCGCGTTGGGCACAATGTCGGCGGCAATCGTGCATGAGGTCAACCAACCCGTTTCTGCAATTAGAACATTTTCATCCAGTGGAAAATTGCTCACCACCAAAGGTCGAAAAGAAGATGTGTTAAATGTGTTTGAACAGATTAGTTCTATGACAGAACGCCTTGGCGCAATCACTTCTGACCTTTTGGTGTTTTCCAGAAAGCCCGTCACAAAAGTAAAAACAATCGATCTCAACATAGTGATAAATTCAATTCTCAAACAATATTCACTGTTGTTAAAAGAGAGCAATACTCAGATCAAATTTATACCATCCAAAGAAAAAATCTTAGTGCGCGGTAGTAATGTTAGGTTCGAACAATTGATAAGCAACTTGATTAAAAATGCGATGCAGGCATGCCCACAAAAAAATGGTAAAATCATTATTCAAACACGGCACACAAAAACAAGCATCTTTGTAGAAGTTACAGACAATGGCAAAGGCATACCAGAACCGATTAAAGACCAGCTATTTGATCCGTTTTTTACAACAAAGAAAGTTGGAAAGGGTGTGGGGCTAGGCTTGGCCTTGTGTTATGCAATTGTAGATGAAGCAGGTGGGAAAATCACCGCTGACAATGCCAAAAATGGCGGCGCTGTTTTCACAGTCAAGCTTCCAAAAGCGTCCTAAGATAACAAACTAAAAGGGGTTATAAATTGATGGGATCAATTGGATCAGATGAAATTGATTGCCCTGTATTGTTTGTCGATGACGATAGAGCCATGGTAAACTCTACTGTGCAGTGGTTGAAATTATCTGGAATCCAGGTGCGTGCTTTTTCTGAGCCTTTAGCCCTTTTGCGAACGATAAAACCAGACATGCCAATAGTAGTAATCTCTGACATTAGAATGCCAGAAATGGATGGCATAGAACTGCTCGCTCAAATTAAAAATAAAGATGAAGGCATCCCTGTAATCTTAATCACAGGCCATGGCGATGTGCCTTTGGCAGTTGAAGCAATGAAGGCAGGCGCTTTCGAATTTTTAACAAAACCCTTTTCGCCAGATCAGCTTCTTGATTATGTAAAGCAAGCGCAAGCGAGCCGTGTTACACAACTTGGCGCTAAGCAAGAGAATAACCAAATTAATGTTAAGTCTCTGGTTGAAAATGTGAAAGAAAAACGCGCTGAATTAGAAGCTAGTATTCACGGTGACTTGCACAATGATGATGATTTAAGCACCAGAATTGCGCTCTATGAAAAAACCATTATCGAAGATGTTTTATATCAACACAATGGCAATATAGGCGCAGTTCTAGCACAACTTTCTATTCCGCGTAGAACGCTCAATGAGAAAATGAAAAAACATAACATCGTAAGCAAGGATTATAAAAAATAGCAAATGCCTACTTAAGCATTCGCCAATTTTAACTCAGTCTTTAAGGTACGTGATGATATTATAATAACGGCCAATATCAACACTGCTCCCACGAGGTTCGCGGCCCAGTTAAGTGGCCAGAAACTTCCGATGCCGCCAATAATCAACATAACATATAGACCAATGTTCAACGGTCCTTCGGCATAAGTTTGAATAAGCGAGTTGATCGCATAAATGCCAAACAAAGCAAAGAAACCGATTTGTACTACCTCAAACCATTCGCCAGAAATGAGCGGTGTGTAAGCAAACATTAGCGGCATAATGTATAGGCCCTTGGCAATTTTCCAAGCCTGAAATCCAGTTTCCATTGGTTTAGAGCCAGCAATGCCAGCCGCTGCAAACGCGGCCAAACAAACAGGCGGCGTAACATTACTGTCTTGGCTGAGCCAAAAAATAATCAAATGTGCGGTTAGCAAGAATACAGTTTGAACCGCAGGGTCAACCAATAAAGGGCG
>NVRK02000040.1 GCA_002400845.2 Hyphomicrobiales bacterium | reverse complement strand
GTTGTTTTTACCTTGCAACAACAATTCGCCTAATGAGGCAGAGCCAGGTGGCAAACCTAACCCTAAAAAGTCTAAAGAGGTAAGCGTTGTTACCGACCCGCTTAAGATGAACGGCATAAAGGTTAGCGTTGCGACCATTGCATTTGGCAATAAATGACGGAACATAATGAACCGGTTGCTAACGCCTAACGCTCGTGCGGCTTTGACATATTCAAAATTTCGAGCGCGTAAAAACTCGGCTCTTACAATGCCAACAAACCCAACCCATGAAAATAATAATAAGATGCCTAGCAATATCCAAAATCCGGGCGGCAAAATTGCGGCAATAATCAGTAGAATATACAGTTGCGGCGTAGAGGACCAAATTTCAATTAGTCGCTGGAAAATCATATCTACCCAGCCGCCAAAATAACCCTGAACCGCACCAGCGGCTATGCCAATAATTGCAGAAGCACCTGTAAGGACAAGTGCGAATAATATGGATATTCTAAATCCATAAATAACACGACCAAACACATCACGCGCTTTATCGTCAGTGCCAAACCAATTCCAGTTTCCTAAATTACATTGAGGGTCTTTAATGCCAAATTCATACCCAGCACAGCGTTGTTCATTTGTATAAAGCCAAGAAGGTTTTGTTGGCGCAGGCTCTGGCAGTTGGTTGATGATTGTCTGGTAAGAATAGCGAACAGGCGGCCATATCATGAAGCCATTAGCCTCAATTTCTTCGGCAATAATATCTAATTTATAATCGGTCACTGGCAAATTTAATGGGTCTTCTCCAAGCCAATTGTCTTCTGAATAATTGTTCAAAACCGGAGAATAAATTGCCCCCTTAAACCAAACTATTATCGGCTTGTCATTCGCGATGAATTCAGAAAACAACGAAAGGAAGAACAGGATTATAAAAATCCAAAGTGACCAAAATCCACGTCTATTGGCTTTGAAGTTTTGCAAACGACGTTGGTTAATTGGGGATAGGTTTGATGCGTTAAATAATCTCATCTATCAAACCTCGCGCGATTCAAAATCGATGCGAGGATCTACCCATGTATACATCAAGTCAGAGATTAGGCCGACAACAAGCCCGATTATTGAGTAGATAAACAAAGTGCCAAAGACGACTGGATAGTCACGGCCAACAACAGCCTCATATCCCAAGCGACCTAAACCATCGAGTGTGAAAATATATTCGATCAACAATGAGCCTGTGAAAAAGATTGAAACAAAAGCAGCTGGAAAACCTGCAATAACAATAAGCATTGCGTTTCTGAAAACATGCCCATACAGGACACCGTTTTCAGTCAAACCTTTTGCCCGAGCTGTTTGCACATATTGTTTGCCAATTTCATCTAAGAATGAATTTTTTGTCAGCAAGGTGGTCGTTGCAAAAGCAGACAAGATCATCGCAAATAATGGCAGGGCTAAGTGCCAAAAATAATCGACTATTTTACCAAAAATCGAAAGTTCATCAAAGTTGTCGCTGGTCAATCCACGCAGAGGGAACCAGTCAAAATACGAACCACCAGCAAAAAAGATTACCAGCATGACACCAAACATAAATCCAGGAATTGCATAAGCGACAACAATCACGCCGCTAGACCATAAGTCAAAGCGCGAACCATCGCTCACTGCTTTTCGAATGCCTAAAGGAATTGAAATAAGATAAGATATAAGCGTTGTCCAAAGTCCAAGAGAAATTGAGACAGGCATTTTTTCCTTTATCAGATCAATTACTTTTATTTTTCTAAAATAACTCTCACCAAAATCAAAACGTGCATAATTCCACATCATTAAAAAATAACGCTCAATAGGCGGCTTATCAAACCCATATTGCTTTTCTAGCTTTTTAATGAATTCTGGATCTAGGCCAATAGCACCACGGTATTTTGATGCAGTATCATTGTTGCTAATGCCTTGCTCTAACACGTTTTCAGAAAACTGTTCGCCGCCGCCAGAAAGACGTTCGCTGGCAGAATCGCCACCGCCTTGCAATTGTGAAATAACCTTATCAATTGGGCCGCCAGGTGCAAATTGAACGACCATAAATGTAATTGTCATAATTCCGATCAAAGTCGGTATCATCAACAATAATCGCCGTAATATATACGCACCCATGCGACCTGCCGTTTCCATTTGCGGCGCAATGCACAAAGCATTTAATAGTTCAAAGTGAACACGCCAACACCAGAGTTAGAACCAAAATAGCCTATTGATTCGTTTCGCCTTAAAAGAATCGAGTTTGGCATTCAAAGCAAGGTTTAGTTGCGTAAAATACTTATCTCAGCAGGAAAACGCACTATTTCTATTTAGCCAACTCTTTTTCAGCTTCTACATCTATCCAGCCAGATAAAGTATCAAGCCCAATAAATTTAGGTTGGTTCGGTGGATATTTAATTTTGCGCCACCAAGCATACCAAAGAGCAGGGTTATGGTAGAGCGGAATAGAATAATGCCCATGTAGCAATACGTGGTCTAAAGCCTTTGTTAGCGCAACAGCTTCTGCGCGGTTCGGCGCAACAATTATGCGTTCAACCAGTTCGTCTATAATAGGATCGCTGATACCTGCGAAATTGCGAGCACCTTTTCGTTTTGCCGCTGCGCTAGACCAATATTCGCGCTGTTCATTGCCCGGTGATAAGGATTGACGTGTAACTTTTATTGTCATGTCAAAATTAAAATTATCAATTCGAGCTTTATATTGAGCATCATCGACAAGACGCAGACTTGCTTTAATGCCTAGTTTTTTCAAACTTTCAACATAGGGCAAGCCAATCGTTTCGTCCGTTGGAGAGCTGCCCAAAATCTCGATAGAAAATTGCCTGCCATTATCATCTATCATCTTGCCATTTTTAAACTCATAGCCCGCTTTTTGAAGCAGGCCCAGTGCTTGACGTCTAACTTTTCGGGTATCCTTTGAGTTTTTTATGACAGGTAATACGTAGGCTTCATCAATGATGTGATCGTCTATTTTGCCACGATATTCTTCTAGAATTTCTCTGGTTCTACCTTCTGGCTTAGCGGTTCCTTGCAACTCACCGCCTTCAAAATAACTGTCTGTGCGAGTATAAAGTCCAAAGAAGATATTCTTATTCATCGTTTCAAAATCATAAAGCAGTGTTAATGCATGGCGCAAATCGCGATTTTGAAATTTAACTTTTCGTGTGTTTATATAAAAAGCTTGATAGGTTTCAGAGCCTTCTGTCGGCCAAGCCTTACGCACAACATCACCACGTTTAAAGGCAGGAAAATTATACTCAGTAGACCAACGGCGCGATCTGTTTTCAGTACGTGCATCGCTTATGCCGCCTTTTTTAAAACCTTCCCAAGCTGTGTCTGTATTTTCAAAATTTGTATAGCGAATGAAATCATAATTATGACGGCCTTTATTGATGTTTAAATCTTTTGCCCAATAATCTTTTACCCTTTCCCACGTAATGGTTTGCCCCATATCGTATTTTGCAATTTTATAGGCGCTTGATCCTAGTGGGGTTTCACCCGTTAGCGGTTCTGTAATATCGCGAGGTTCACCTTTAGCGTCTTTTCCTTCCCACCAGTGTTTTGGTAAAATTGGTAGGTCGCCAAGAATATTTGGTAATTCACGATTGCCTTTAATATCAAATTTGAAAGTTATTTCGTGCTCGCCTGTTTTTGTGGCGCTCTCAATGTTTTTGTAATAGTCGGTAAAAAGCGGTTGGTTTTCGCGCATTACTTTTAACGACCAAATTACATCTTCTGGCGTAATGGATACGCCATCATGCCACTTAGCTTTAGCGTTTAAGCGATAGGTCGTTTGGGAGTAATCGTCAGTATATCTAAACGCCTCGGCAATCATGCCATAGGCTGCCGCTGATTGATCTACAGATGAAGACAATAGGCTATCATATAACAGGCCCCCAATATAGTTTAACCCAGGCGCTGGACGTCCCTTAACAATAAATGGATTAAAGGAATCAAATCCACCTTGTGAATTGCGATTTAAAGTACCGCCTTTGGGCGCTTCAGGATTTACATGGTCGTAATGTGGAAACCCTTTTTTGTATTTTAATTCACCAAATAAAGTATCGCCGTGTTTCCATTCTCCCCATTTGGGGCCAGCCCATGCAGGCGTTGAAAAAATTGCCAATCCAATTGCCCCAATTGTCAAAGAAATTGCGACAGATAGTGATTTTATGTGAATCAAGATTTAGCTCCCATTAAATTTACAAAATTACACTGTTGGCTAAAAGACAAATCAGCAAGCCAACAATGCAATTATCAAGTGATAACCTACTTTGTGATAATTTCAAATTTGTGAAGGGTAAAACAACTAAATGAGTAGAGTGCTGATATTAATAGTGGATATTGATAGACATAAAAAAACCGGCTCAATTATTGAACCGATTTTAATAGAATTGAATAATTTTTAAGAACTAAACTCTTATTGTCCAGGTAGCGGAACGGGTGTTGCCGCCTGTGTTCTTAACCAACCAATTATGTTTGTGCGGTCTTTTGTTTTCTTCATACCAGCAAAGCCCATCGAAGTGCCTTTAACGTGTACTCTTGGTTTGAAGATAAATCCGTTTAGCTCTTCGTAAGTCCAAGTTTTACCAACTGCAAATGTTTTCATACCGCCTGAGTACGAAAATCCTTCGCTTGAAGCGATTGCTCTGCCTACAATACCATAAAGGCTAGGGCCAACTTTTTTCTTACCTTCTTCAACCGAATGACAAGAAGCACATTTTTTAAATGCTTTTGCGCCAGCATCTACATCTGCACTTGCTAATAAGGCTGTAATTTCTTCGTAGGCCTTAACAGGCGCGCCACCTTCTTCGGGTTTTGCAGTTTTAGCTTCTGCTACTTCAATTATATAACCAGCTTTTTCAGGTGCTGCGCTGTGAAAGAAAGTTTCACTCATAATGCCCATAGACATAATTAGAAAAATCACTCCAAGAAGAGCCATTACATATTTGTTGAACTGGAAAGAATCCATTGAGATACCTCTGTATTATACGGTACTTACATCGACCGACCGTAAATGTGCAAAACACAATACGAACTAAAATTTGAAGATATGACTAATGTGTTTGCGCCTCACATGCAACGTCTGTATTGAGAGTTACATGAGACTTTTTGACACTTCACAGTGTTTAAACGCTAGTTTTGAAGAATATTAGCCAACTAGGTTAAAATACATACTAAAATTTAGTGCAAACAGCAGGGATTTATAGACTTTATAATGGCGAAAACACTGATTCTAATCCCGTCTAGAATGGGCTCTACCCGTTTGCCCGGCAAACCAATGGCAGATATTGGTGGTTCTCCAATGATTGTTCACGTTTGGAAGCGCGCCATGGAAGCCAATATTGGCGTGCCAGTTGTATGTACAGATAGCCAAGAAGTGATGGATGCGATAAAATCCGTTGGCGGTGAAGCTGTTATGACCCGATCAGACCATCCATCGGGTTCTGACCGTATTTGGGAAGCGGTTACAAAATTCGATCCAGATGCAAAAGCCGAGTTCATCGTAAATGTGCAGGGCGATCTACCAACCATCTCGCCAGAGCTTATCAAAGCCAGCTTGGCACCACTTGTTAACAAAGAATGCGACATTGCTACACTGGCAACTCAAATTACCGACGAAGAAGAGCGAAACAATCCCAATGTTGTAAAAGTCATTGGCTCGCCAATAGGCAATAATATTTTGCGCGCGCTTTATTTCACCAGAGCAACAGCGCCATATGGCGACGGTCCACTCTATCATCATATTGGGTTATATACGTTTCGCCGTTCTGCGCTTGAGCGTTTTGTATCCATGCCGCCCTCTACGTTAGAGCAACGCGAAAAATTAGAACAATTGCGCGCCTTAGAAGCTGGTATGCGCATTGACGTTAAGCTCGTTGACACAGCGCCATTGGGTGTTGATACTCCGCAAGACTTAGAGATGGCCAGAAAAATTTTAGCCTAATCTTTTTTAAAAACATTTGAATTATAAAGCGACTTAATATGACTTCTTTAAAAACAGGAAAAATCGGCTTTCAGGGCGCAAAGGGCGCAAATTCTGAAATCGCAAGTTTGGCTATGTATCCCAATATGGAGCCAATTCCTAACGACACATTTGAAGATGTATTTAACGCGCTAAAATCTGGCGAAATTGATTTGGCAATGATCCCGATTGAAAATACGCTGGCAGGCCGCGTAGCAGACATTCACCATTTGCTTCCAAATAGTGGCGCACATATTGTTGCAGAATGTTTTTTGCCAATCCACTTTGATCTTATGGTTTTGCCAGGTGTGAAACTAGAAGAAATTAAAACAGTTCACAGCCATGTTCATGCGTTGGGCCAATGCAGAAATATCATTCGCAAAAATGGTTGGAAACCTGTTATCGCTGGCGACACGGCAGGGTCTGCAAAATTCATTAAAAAGCAGGGTGACAGATCTGCGGCTTCACTCGCACCAAGTCTAGCGGCTCAAATTTATGGCCTCGATATTCTAGATACAAATGTAGAAGATGCCGAACATAACACAACGCGCTTTGTGGTGCTTTCTAACAGCCAAGAATATGCACCCTCTGGCAACGGCCCGTGCATGACCTCATTTTTGTTTCAAGTGCGTAACATTCCAGCCGCGCTTTACAAAGCCATGGGCGGTTTTGCGACCAACGGCGTTAACATGACCAAGCTCGAAAGCTATCAACTTGGCGGCTCGTTTTCGGCAACGCAATTCTTTGCCGATATCGAAGGTCACCCAGACGATGCAAACGTTGCGCTGGCCCTAGACGAAATTCAATTCTACTGCAAAGAATTTAAGATTCTTGGTGTTTATCCCAGAGCTGAAAAGCGGTAGCTTAGCTACTAAAAATCACTAAGAAAATTTCTTAGCGCCAGCAACACAAAATACCACGGCTAAACATACAAGCCCCATTACCCAACTAACATGTTCGCCCAGTAATGTGGCCGCTAGTAACAGTCCGAAGAATGGTTGTAAAAGTTGAAGTTGTCCAACGCTTGCAACACCGCCTAAGGCTAGGCCGCGATACCAAAATACAAAACCAATTAACATGCTAAACATGGATACATAAGCAACCGATATCCATGCGGATTGGCTGATGTTTTCAAAGCTTGTTGGCATATAATAAACAGCAAGCGGCAACATGATTGGCAGGGCAATTACCAAGGCCCAGCATATTACTTGCCAACCGCCAAGCGTGCGAGAAAGCTTGCCGCCTTCTGCATAGCCTAGGCCGCAGATGACAATTGCGATCAGCATCAATGCATCGCCAGTCCATGATGAACCAACATCTTGCGTAAGTGCGAAGCCAGCCACAAAGGCACTGCCTAAAATTGAGAATACCCAAAAAGCAGGTTTTGGTCTGTCGCCAGCGCGTAATACGCCAAAGATCGCCGTCGATAATGGCAGTAACCCGATGTAAACAATAGAGTGTGCAGAGGTGATGTGTTGCAAGGCAAGTGCGGTGAAGAGTGGGAACCCGATCACCACACCAAATGAGGTAATTGCAAGTGATGTTAAATCACTTCGTTGTGGGCGCTTTTCACGAAAAACAAGAAGAAGCGCAATTGCAAGAACGCTCGCTAAAACAGCGCGGATTAAGGTTAGAAAAATTGGATCAATTTCTAAAACCGCAACACGGGTAGCAGGCAATGACGCGCTAAAAATAACAACGCCAATAAAGCCATTTATCCAGCCATTTCTTACATCACTCGAATTGTCACACTTAGTATTAGGCATTGCGCATTTCCAAACTGAAACAAATAAAATATTGCTTCAATTTAAAACGCGAAAAAGGATTAGCCAGTTTTTAATCGTACCCATTACAATATTTTGGGTGTGGGTTAGTTCAAAGCCCATGCATTAATAAGCGCGGAGGCGATTGCTAAGCTAGGTGGGCATTTAATCCCTTCGGGGTGCTCGTCTTTTATCATCAGCTTTACTTCATCACGGGTGAACCAACGACAATCTTCAAGCTCACTTTCGTCCATGTGAATGTCATCGCTCAAACCTTCGCAATGAACGCCAATCATTAGCGAGTGCTGAAAAGGCCATGGCTGGCTGGCAAAGTATTTTACTTGGCCAACCTTTATGCCGCTTTCTTCAAATGTTTCGCGGCGTACAGCATCTTCTATGGTTTCGCCAGGTTCTACAAAACCAGCAAGGGTCGAATACATGCCCTCAGCAAAATGCGGACTGCGTCCCATAAGGCATTTGTCACCTTTGATCGAAAGCATGATAACAACTGGGTCGGTGCGCGGAAAAATAATGTGCTCGCATTTGGGGCAGTCACGACGATAGCCACCAATTTTAGCAACGCTTTTTGTGCCGCATTTTCCGCAATATTGGTGGGTAGCGTGCCAGTATAAAATACTATTGCCTTGCGCAATTGCGCCAACATTATTGGCAGCGATTTCTGATTGATATAATAACTGCCTCAGGCCAACTATTTCATAGCCTTTCGGCATGTTGGCATTGTCCTCACCAACATCGTAGTTGATGCTTGCGGCTATACGCGGACCATTTTCACTTGTGCCAAGTAGTACAGCGTCTTCCATATTGGGTAAAAACTGCTCTGCTTCTAATGGTGAGAATACAGATTGATTTTCGTTTTTTAGGACCACGCCATTTGTCCCAAACAAATAAAGCCCAACCTTTGGGTCTTTAAGTGCATTGGGCAAAGTTGTATCGTCGCGGTTTTCTGCATCACGCACAAGTGTGTTGGTAGCAAACCCAACTTTACTGCTAGGTTCAGGACTTGCCTCTTTATAAACCCCGTCAAATGTAATGGTCATATAAAGCTTATTTCCGATTAAATAATTTTGGCGCCAATCCGCTAATCAATTCCATGCGCTGGCCTTTCTCATATTCAGTTGGCGAGCCATGGCCCCAAACAGGGTTTGGCCAGTTCGCATCGCCATCACTTCTGGCAATGACATGCACATGCAATTGGTCAATAATATTGCCCAATGCACCAGAATTAATCGAATCGCACTCTGTCACTTGTTTAAGCGCCCAAGAAACATCAGCCGTATCACGAGCTACTTGCTCTAATTCACGGTTAGAAAGCGAGTAGAGTTCACTCAAGTCTGGGCGTTGCGGAATAAGCAAAAGCCAAGGCCAACGGGCATCTTTCATCAGTCTAACATGGCAGATTCTTAAGTTGCCAAGGGGGATACTGTCTTTTTCAAGGGTTGGGTCTAATGTAAATGCGCTCATTTTATCTCTCAACTACGAATCGTTATCTCGATTCTTTTTATAAATTTCTCACAAACCTTTATAGAATAACTGTTCAAAAAGCTTGCATTTTGTATTAAAAAATACGATATAGGCCTTGGAAGACTGGCGGTGGACGAGTTCCTCGCCAATCTGGTCAGGTCCGGAAGGAAGCAGCCACAACGAGTTTCTTCTCGGGTCACCTTATCCAGTCTTCCACCTTTTCTTCAAAATCTAATGCACACTAGCAATTTTCGTTTAAAATTTCACGGGAAATGTGACTGTTTTTGGTGGTTTGCTCTTTTTGGTGGTTTGCTCTGTGAAAATTGCTATAGTCTGTTTCTAACTTCAAACTGAGAAATCAAGCCGTGAGCGAAAACGAAAGCAATACATCTAAAAATCAAGCCTACAGAGTTTTAGCGCGAAAATATCGCCCACAAAACTTTGACGATCTTATTGGCCAAGAGCCAATGGTTCGCACGCTTTCCAATGCCTTTAAAACAGGCCGTATTGCACAAGCTTATATGCTTACGGGTGTGCGTGGTGTGGGTAAAACGACTACCGCTAGAATTTTAGCCAGAGCGCTAAATTATAAAACTGACACCATAGATCAGCCGACAATTGATATAACGACAGAAGGCGAACATTGCCGTTCTATTATGGAAGGGCGCCATGTTGATATCATCGAAATGGATGCGGCTTCTCATACAGGCATCGACGACATAAGAGATATTATTGAATCGTCTCAATACGCCCCAGCCATTGCGCGTTATAAAGTCTATATCATAGATGAGGTTCACATGCTTTCGCGCAACGCCTTCAACGGCTTGCTAAAAACGCTAGAAGAGCCACCTTCGCACCTAAAATTTATTTTCGCGACAACAGAAATTCGCAAAGTGCCAATCACGGTTCTTTCGCGCTGTCAGCGTTTTGACCTTCGCCGCATTGATGCCGGTGTAATGGTTGAGCATTTGCAAAAAATTGCAGGTCTAGAAAATGTAGAAGTTGAAGAAGATGCAATGGCAATGATTGCCAGAGCATCTGAAGGTTCGGTGCGTGATGCGCTTTCTATGTTCGACCAAGCCATTGCCCATTCGTCTGGAGAAGGCGATGGCAAAGTTGTCGCTGAAAATGTTCGCTCTATGCTCGGCCTTGCCGACCGTGCGCGCGTAATTGATCTTTTTGAAAATGTAATGAGCGGCAATATTGCTGCAGCTCTTACCGAGATGAAATCCCAATATGACATTGGTGCAGACCCTTATGTGGTGCTTACCGATCTTGCAGATTTTATTCACTATGTAACACGTCTTAAATATACAGACCCTTCTATTAGCGAAGGTGTGTTGGGCAATGCAGGAGGCTTTTCAGAAGCTGAGAAAAAACGCGGTCGCGAATTTTCTGATAAATTATCGGTTCGAGTATTGGGTAGAGCGTGGCAAATTTTGCTGAAAGGCATGAGCGAAGTTCAATCATCAGAACGTGCATTGGCCGCCGCTGATATGGTATTGGTTCGCTTAACCCATGCTGCAGACCTGCCAAGCCATGAAGACTTGGTGAAGCAAATTAAATCGGGTCAAATCCAATCTGGAAATACAGCTTCTAGCGGTTCTGCAACCAGTGGTGCTAGAGTAGGTTCGTCCGTTGGCGATGGTGCTTCGACAAGACACTTGCCATCAAGCGCACCAGTGCAATTTGCCCCCCAAGCAATTGCAGCAAATGACTCTAAGCCAGTAGAATTTGAAGCGCCAAAAATTGTTAGCGAAAATGCAGAGCCACAGCCGCAACCAAAGCCTGTAACGCAAAATGCAGAAACGCAAAAGCCATTGCGTGTTGTAAATACATTTGATAAAATGTTGTTTTTGGCAGAAGATCGCCGTGACTTAAAGGTGAAAACGTTTTTAAAGCGCAATGTAAAATTGGTTGAGTGTCGCAGTGGTTATCTTGAATATAATTTAGTCGGCAATCCACAACGCGAAAACGTGATGTATTTTTCTAAAAAATTAGAAGAGTGGACAGGCATTCGCTGGGCTTTGGTAATTAGCCAAAAAGATGGACTGCCAACGATTGAAGAAATTGAACGTGCAGAACTAAATGACAAACTTGAAAATGCACGTTCGCACCCCGCCGTTGAAGCGATTATGAAAGCTTTTGAAGGCGCGCGCATTGTGGATGTTCGCATTCGAGCAGAGCAAGAAGAAATGCCAATTGCCGCCATTGAAGAAGATGACGAAGAAGACGACGATGCGAGCGATAATACAGGGTCTAACGACGACCTTGATGACTTCTTCGAATAGTTGTTTTCTTATCTTATTTCATAATATGGGTTGAACACCCTGCTTCAAACACTTAAATTACAGACTAAATAATCACGGAGTTTTACCATGAAAGATATTATGGGCCTTATGAGTAAGGCAAAAGAAATGCAGGCCAAAATGCAAGAAATGCAAGAAGGCATGTCACAAATTGAAGCGCAAGGCAGCGCTGGCGCTGGTATGGTAACGGTTACCATTTCGGGCAAGTTTGATCTGCGCTCAATTAATATTGACCCGTCTATGGTTAAAGATGGAGAAGGTGAAATGATTGAAGATTTAATCATTGCCGCGCATGCCGATGCAAAAGACAAAGTAGAGCGTATGGTTCAAGAAAAGACCCAAGAGCTTACTTCTGGTCTGCAATTGCCACCTGGCATGAAACTACCATTTTAAGTGATTGATTAGCGCTTATGGCAAAGCCAGTTACAGGTCCTGAGATTGAACGCTTAATCCAAATCTTGGCAAGATTGCCAGGGTTAGGGCCGCGTTCGGCTCGTCGTGCTGCATTACATTTAATCAAGAAAAAAGAAACATTGCTGGGTCCGTTATCAATTGCGGCCAGTGATGCTTTAGAACGCGTTAAAGAATGTAAGACCTGCGGCAACGTAGATACGTCTGACCCATGTGTAATTTGCACAGACCCGCGCCGCGAAAATGCAACGCTGGTAATTGTTGAAGATGTTGCCGACCTTTGGGCGCTTGAGCGCGCAAATGCAATTAACTGCAAATATCATGTTTTGGGCGGAACGTTATCACCGCTCGATGGCATAGGGCCAGATGACCTTAATATTGCATCGCTGGTTAGTCGCGTAAGTAATCCAGATAATGATATTAAAGAAGTTATCATTGCAGTGAATGCGACGGTAGAGGGGCAAACTACCGCTCACTATATTACCGACCAATTAGAGGGAATAGACGTAAGAATCACGCGTCTCGCCCACGGTGTGCCAGTAGGTGGCGAATTAGATTATCTCGATGAAGGTACTCTAACAGCGGCGATTAAAAGCCGTTCAGATTTTTAATCGCCAGATTTAATTTACATTATATTGATTAAGCTATTCAGCAGGTTCAGCTGCAGTAGTGCTTGGCATTTTGCGAAGTGCACGAAATGAAATCATGCGCTTATTGCTCTCGTCCCAAAGCGTTAGCGAAACACATTTCAAGCTATCCCTAACCGTAAGGTGACCAATAGATTTTAGTATCGGGTAATCTTCGATGATTTTTGGTAGGCGATAAAATGGAACTTGCGCAGACAGGTGATGCACATGGTGAATACCAATATTTGCCGTTATCCACATTAGCGGTTTTGGCAGGGCATAATAAGAAGACCCCATTAATGCAGCGTGTTCGCGTTTCCAAACGTCAGAGCGTTCCCAAACGGTATCTTCGTATTGGTGTTGTACATAAAACAGCCAAATGCCCATAGCACCAGCTAAAAATACGGTTGTTAGTTGAATGATTAGAAAATCTTTTACGCCAAGCAAGTAAATGCCGAAGGTAAAGATTGCCGCCATGCCGGCATTTGTAAGCAATGTACTTAACCAAGGCGTCCAGCCGCGATTTAACATTTCAAACGGTAGGCGCTGTTTTAGGAAGAAAACGTAAGCAGGGCCAATCACAAACAATACAATTGGGTTGCGGTATAAGCGATACATAAAGCGCTGAAAAGTTGTTAGGGCTTTGTATTCATTAACGGTGTAAGTGCTAATGTCGCCAAAACCACGTTTGTCTAAATTACCAGAACTTGCGTGGTGCAAAGCGTGTGAGTGTTTCCAATAATCGTAGGGTGTAAAAGTGAACACACCTAAAATGCGACCTGTCCAATTGTTGACCTTTGCAGAGGGAAACATTGAGCCATGTCCGCAATCGTGTTGGATCACAAACAGGCGAACCAAAAACGCGCCACTTGGCAGGGCAAATAACAATCCAAGTAGAAGATGATATTGCAGTGCAAACCACATTGCTGTCCAGCACAATAGCAATGGCGCTATTGTAAGTGCTATTTCTACAATCGCACGAGGGTTGCTCGCAGTTTTGTATGGCGCCATGCGTTTGATCCAGTTGGTTGGACCGTTTGCTAGGCTGGCTGCCTTTTCCGTACTTTTCAAAGAAGTGTCGCTTTCAATATTTTGATCCCACTTAAGTATTCCATTAATTACCGAATGTGGGTAAAAAAAGGAGAATAACACCTGTTTATTCGTCGCAGTACTATTTCGCAACCCATATTAAGTTGTATGTTGTCGCAATACACAAGGTAGCTAGG
>NVRK02000004.1 GCA_002400845.2 Hyphomicrobiales bacterium | reverse complement strand
TACCCACGTACGTTTTTAGATAATGAGGGCAATGTCATTTATTTTGCTACTGGCAATGGCACTACAGGTCAAGTTGAGGTGATGTCGCTTAATCCAAATGGCGATGGTTCATTAACACAAGTCGGTGTTGTTCCGTTTGGTGTGGCTTGGGATTCGCCTGCTGTTATGTTTGAAGCAGGTAAAATATTAATCCAAGATACCGAAACTGGTCTTTGGGTTATGGATATTAATTCAGACACGCCAACCTTTACTTCAGTTGGCACACTTTCGCAGGAAAGAAATTGGTCTAACATGACCACGCTTGCAGATGGCACTGTTTTAATTAATGGCGGAACAAGCGATGGCAATACAGAAGCAGGCGCTGACACGACAGCCGTCATATGGGACCCAGCAGACAATTCATTAAATTACACTGTCGATGAAGTAAATCCACGTCTTTATCACTCAGCTTCTTTGCTGTTAAATGACGGCACATTGCTTTCTCTTGGTGGCGGTTCGGCTGGTATGGCCGAGAATGATTATCTTGATGGGCAGGTTTATCGCCCAGCCTATTTATACAATGACAATGGCGAATTAGCTGAGCGTCCTGTGATTTTAGACGCACCTGAAAAAGCAAAACCAGGCGATACAATTACGATCACAGTTGATGATGCGACTGATATTTCTAAAATTACTTTTGTAAAATCTGGTTCTGCAACACATGCTATCAACATGGGAACGCGATTGGTTGAACTTGATTTTACGATAGGCTTAAACAACACAATTGAAGTTACCATTCCCGATCTTGCAGGCGGTGTTAATGCTGGCAGCTGGATGTTGTTTGCATGGGATAGTGAAGGTGTTCCATCGATTGCCCCAATGGTCAACATCAAGCCTGTGGCTGTAGATGGCTGGGATTACATTCCACCAAACAATGAGATAGACACGCCGAACACTACTGAATATTTCACTGGCACACCAGAGGACAATGATACCTTTATCATCAATGGTAATGCGACAGATTATGGCTGGGGGCCAACCGAAGATGGTTTGGGCACAGTTGTATGGGGCCCAACTGGACATGATATTTTAATCGATTTTGAAACCATTCGTTTTAACGATACTAAAATTTCTCTTGTACAAACAGGCAATGAATATCAAGATGTTGAAAATGTAACGCAGTTTGTTACAGGCACAAGCACTGAGGAAACATTTGTCATCAATGGTAATTCTAGCGATTACCAATGGGGCGATACAGAAGATGGCACTGGCATTGTTGTGTGGGGTCCAACAGGCAATGACCTTTTGTTCAACATTGAAAAAATTGCATTTACGGACAAAACCGTAACGCTTGGTGAAACAGCGGGACCGTTAAGCGAAATAGATGATCCTAATTCAACACAGTATGTAATTGGCAATGCAGACACTACTGACAAATTCATCATCAATGGTGATGCAACAGATTATGGCTGGGGCGCCACCGAAGATGGAACAGGCGTAGTTGTTTGGAGTAATTTAGGCGATTCCCATGATATTTTGTATGACATTGAAGAATTGGTTTTCAATGACCAAACGGTCAACATCGACGAAGTCGCTTAAACCTCATTAGCGAAATAAATTTAATTATAGGCTGGAACGGTTAAACGTTTCGGCCTTTTTTTATGGGTACAATTTCACAAACTTAATTAGTATTAAGTAGATTTTTCAATTCTAAATCTTGGCGCGCTGTCATTCGCATCAAGCAGTCATCACCTGTTACTAAAAACATAGTACCTTGATTAAACTCATAGCCTAACTTGCAAAACTGTTTGACAAATTTATTCCAAGTTCTTTGGGCGTTTTTAAGGCTGTTTTTCTTTTGATCTGTATCTAAGGATGCCATTAGTTTTTTATAATCTGCGTTTAGCATATCGTCCCAAATCTTATGCTCATCCATTACACATTGGCGCATAGCCGTTGTGGAATAATTACGATCCTGCGCCAAGCAAGGTGCTGATACTTTGCCTATGCAAGCGGTGCCATCTGATCCGGTGCGAGAGGTCGATCTTTCAGATGCTAAGCATGCATCAATTGTTTCTCTATCAAGAAATGCATTATCTCCTGCTATAGTGTCTTCATCGCTATTACCATGTTTGGGAAAATTTTGAGTTTGACGCCTTGCAGGATTATCTGACCATTCAATTGGACATTGCTGAAACACGCCTTCAAGTTTATCAAAGGCACATAAAATACCACCCCATTGATAGCCTCTTTTCACGTTACCAACCTTGTCGTAAATTGATATTTCAAACCAAGGGTAGCCATTAAACATTACCTTGGTATTTTGTTCTAATGTAACCAATTGACCTTCTGCTAGAGAGCCAATTTTATTGTGCTCTCTACTTGGACCACTGCGAAGTACCCCGCCCCAAGAAGCGCCCTCTTTGGCCATTTGAGCGTGGGCTTCATTTGCCATTTCGATTAGCGTTTGAACATCACCCTCGCATTTTTCTGGCACGTTTTTCCAATTGGCTTTATTTTCAAAACAAACATTTGCATCTGACCCACCGCAAATTTTACTAACGACATTTTGGCATTGCTGGTTATCACTTTGGGCGATTGCGATATTGGGCATTATAAATGCGATAAAAACAGCGCTTATAAATGATGTGAATGTGGTTGGGCTAAATCTCATTTGAAATTCCTCTTATATCATTTCAATTCATTTGGAAGCTTCGCGTTTAGCAATGCATACAAGCCAGCACTAATATTGATTGCGCAATATTAGTGTAAAATTATGGCACATGAAAAAGAGTTATTTCGCCCAACGCGTCAAAACCATGAAGCATTCAGATAGTGCAAGTAACGTGTGCTGAGTCAATGGGAATGTGAAAACTGTAGCGGATAGCCCTCACCAATTAGTTGAAAGGGACTTCCTCTACATTTGGCAATTGCACTTTATTGAGAGACCACGATACCCATATTAGGTTGAGCATTTTCAGGGTGTGAAAAAGAACTCGTTGATACAGGCATCAATTCAGAAGCTGGCTGCATGATAATTGCTTGCTCTTTCTTATGGGGTAGTCTTATACCACGAGTCTTGGCAAGAACACGAAGAGCAAGTTTGCGACCCAGTCTGGAAAATGTATTTTGAACGCTATAGAAATTTTTAATTTTTCCAGAATAAATTTCCTTCCAATAATCCCCAGGATCTTCCGAAAAGTTAAATGCTAGATATGGGTAGTCATTACTATCACCGAAAAACACTTTCCCACGAATTTGGCTAAATTCTAATTGCACAGCCTTGCTACGATGACTAGGCACGCGCATTTTCACGATCATGTTTTGTATTGGCAAGCTACTATCTGCTGGTCCGTAAGCCTTTATAACATCACGAAAGCTTTGCTCTACAATGCTTGCAATCTCTTCCCCCCTAGGACTTTGAGGAATAATTACTTGGACTGCCCCTATGCGGAATTTGCCATTGAGTTTGCTATCAATCTCTTTGTGACGAGCACAGGCAGTAAGCGCTAATAAAGATAAGATTAAAAATATTTTTACAATACAATGCATAATCACTCCGATACAATTTAAAGGAGAGTTAACGCATTTATGGTTAATACAGTATTAATAAAACAACGCGTTTAGAATTTTATCGAGTTTACTAAGAAACAACATTTAAATGAAAATAAATTGGAGCGGGTAGAGGGAATCGAACCCTCGTATTTAGCTTGGAAGGCTACTGCTCTACCATTGAGCTATACCCGCATCCGTTAGTCTTGCGGGCCTATCGCTCAAAACAGTGGTGCTTTGAACCAAATGGTATAGCCCTCTTCTTTAGCGCGTCAATGGTGGAGGAGGTTGGATTTGAACCAACGTACGCTAAGCGAACGGATTTACAGTCCGTCTCCTTTAACCACTCGGACACTCCTCCAACCTTTGGCGGCGCCAAGAATACAATAACCAGAGTAAATCTAGTCATTGTAGCAACCAACATAAAATGCCAGTTAGCAAGGGCGTATATGCAAATACTTGGCTGATAAGTCAATAAGGATTTGGGTGATTTAGCATTTTTTATCAAAGTTTTTTCGTGAAAGGATTTCATTCATCAATTAGACTACAAAATACATTCATAATAACCGCTCAACCAGTACCTATTAATGACCTCAATCATGGTTGGGCTTTGGTTATTTATGCAATATTGTTAATATTCGTTTCTTAAATGCTGTATCATCTGTTAATGGCACTGTTAATGACACTGATAAATAACACTAAATAAGCATCTAACTAATAGTGAGCTAAAAAATTGAACGACAAGACACCTAAAGATTCCCATTACGCTCGCTTACGCCGCAACCGTAGAGACGCTAAAGCTGGCATTAGCGGTATGCAGAAGCAACAACTCAATCAAAAGCGCCCTCGCCCACAAGAAGATGCGGCAGATGTGCCAGATGGTATCATACGCCTTTATGGTCTGCACACAGTGCGCCATGCTTTGGAAAATGAAAACCGTGTGACCAAGAAGCTTTACCTTACGCCCAATGCACGTGAGCGTTTAGAAATTAGTGATGAACTTTTTGCCTCACTTAGCGATAGCCAAAAAATTGAAGAATCTACGCCGCGCGAATTGGATAAATTGGTTGGCTCAAATGCAGTGCATCAGGGCTGTGTTTTAGAAGCAATTCCACTTGAGTCTAAAAACTTGGCGCAAATTAGCGACAGCCCATTATTGCTTGTTTTAGACCAAGTAACAGACCCACATAATGTTGGTGCCATCATGCGCTCGGCAGTTGCTATGGGCGCTGGTGCAATTATCACCACGACGCGCCACTCTCCTACTGAAACGGGCGTACTGGCAAAATCTGCCTCTGGTGCATTAGATATGATCGATCATATTGAAGCGCGCAACTTATCAAATGCGCTGGGCGAATTGCACAAGCTTGGCTACCAAACCATTGGCCTTGATAGCGAGGGCGAAGATATTTTAGAAAATAGCATTATCAGAAAAAGTGGCAACATAAGCAAAGTAGCATTGGTAATGGGAAATGAGGGTAAAGGATTGCGCAGCAAAACGCGCGAAACCTGCACCACACTTGCGCGCATTGATATGCCTGGCGCAATAAAATCGCTAAACGTTTCTAACGCGTCTGCATTAGCGCTTTATATCGTAAGCAGTAAACTTAACGCAGCTGAATAAAGTGAATCACAAATGGCCAATAAGCCTTTGAAATAAATAATACGTTTATTGCGACGTCAGACCTTATTGAAAGATTTCGTCTAGCAAAATAACCTTTGGCGTATCTGCAATTGCTTGTTGAGTTGTTTTAGCTTTTGGCAGCTGCGTTAAATGTTTTGTATCGCTTATTGCAACAACAAATCGCTTAGCGGTTTGTAGTTTCTTAGCGCCAAAATCTGGCAACACACATACTAGGCTATCGGAACAGTTATTCGCGATATATGAACCTAATCTATTCTGGCCATTACCTGCCACATACTGCAATCTATTTTTAGGGATTGCTACTTCTTGCAAACCTGTAATGCCGCGTGATTGTTTAGTGAATGTTTTCAAACCACCCTTAGCAGTGGTTACGCTTTTAAAATTAGTGCGTTGCTTCAATCCGCCAGCGATCAATTTTAGAGCACTGCCCTTTGATGGGCGTGTTGTATTTTTTGAGTACTGTTTATTGCGCGGTGTGTTTTTGTCGACATGAATAATTTTTGGATTATAGGCATTTATCGAAATATTTTTAGCACTATACCCTCGCGGTAGCTCAATACTATTATCGATTGATGCCGCAGCAATTGGTGCATCAAAATTAATTAAAATAAATCTACTTTGATCTTTATGTCCAAAATTTGAAAAAGCCTTTTTAACAGTATTTTTGACTAGATGTTTTTTTACTTTTCTTGTCGTTTGCTCACGAACAGATTTGACATGACGCGTAAACGACTTACCACTTACTGAGCTGATACGCAGATGAGCATCCAGTGCATTCGCATTTTTAATATTGGTGACAATCACCCCTGTGCTGACTAGCCCAACAATAGCAAAAGTCGCATAGATTTTATTAAGATTGAATATATTAGAATCGCTATTGGTGCGGGTCATAATCAAAACCGTATTATTGCTTACAATTGCCCTAAACACTCGATGAGCAAGTTGTAATAAGTGGATCCGCATCCAAAGACACTGTAAATTAACCTTGCATTAACTAGCAAGCCATTTTGACAAAGTTAACAAAGTACCTATTTTCATGGTTAAAAATGTATTAATTTAACGCTTGAGTGGAATATTTAAAAAAATGTTTGTCTTGAAGCTATTTTGCCCAAATTTGGGGTAGACATTGTTATTTTTTCTGGTATCCAAGCGCTCGATAGCACAAATATTTTGTGCTTATTGCCCCTGTAGCTCAGTTGGTAGAGCATCTGATTTGTAATCAGAGGGTCGGCGGTTCGAATCCGTCCGGGGGCACCATTT
>NVRK02000039.1 GCA_002400845.2 Hyphomicrobiales bacterium | reverse complement strand
GATCCCAAAGGGGTGTTCTGTTTGTAATTGCTTTGGGCACGAACCTGCAATAGCCGAATACGTAATGGCGGCATTGCTTGCGCGGCATGTGCCTTTGGTAGAGGCGAACAATCAATTACGAAAAGGCGATTGGCATTATTGGGCAGGTGGTCCATCTGGGCTTAGAACAGAATTGGGCAGTCAAAGTATTGGCATTATTGGATATGGACATATTGGTAAAGCAGTAGCGCATAGGGCAGATGCTTTTGGTATGAAAGTTCATGTGGTAAATAGATCGCCCATTAGCAATGAAAATCTAGAAGCAACTTATGGCTTAGATGCGCTTAGTGATATGCTTTCAAAAGTTGATATCGTTATTAATACATTGCCACTAACGGACACGACTGAAGGTTTGATTGGTGTAAAAGAATTTTTAGCAATGCAAAAGCACGCGGTCATTATGAATGTTGGGCGTGGTGCAGTGATTGATGAAAAAGCGTTGTATGATGCTTTATCTCAAAAACGAATTGGTGGCGGTATAATTGACACTTGGTATGTTTATCCAAGTGCTAACGAATCAAATCCAATGCCATCAAATCTACCGTTTCATACCTTAGGTAATGTTACGATTACGCCGCACATGTCTGGCTGGACACAAGGCACAATATCTCGACGCAAGGCTGCAATGGCTGAAAATATAAACCGATTGAGCAAGGGTGAGGCTTTAATAAATACTGTTCAATGAGGCAAAAAAACTAATTAAAAATACTGGGTGTTTTTAAATGTTAAAATATCTCTAAGCTTATTAAAAATACGAAAATTAAGTAACTTAATGTGACGTGATTGACGGCAAGCTGTGGTGTCTGTATAATTTGATTTAAGGTGGAAGGTGTTTAGAATATATAATATAGCGACACTTGAAAATGAAAATTATTACTAAAATGAATAGAAGTGATACGCCTGATTCAGATTCAAAAGAATATGTAATAGGCGTATGCGATGATTGCTCAAAAGTAATTACATCTAGCGACAAATATCTAAAATTATATGATTCATTATTTTGTGAAACGCACACGTGCATGCTTTCAGAAATTATTGAACAGGTGCAGTTATGTGTCGATCAGGGACATGTAATGGAGTTTTACAAAACTTTGCTGCAACAAGAAAAAGCATTGCAAATGTTGCGCAGTGAATTTGTAAATACTGGTGATCGAAAATTTATTTCAAGTGATTAACGATCTGTCTATTCTTTGGGCCATTTGCTTTCAGGATGAAGACACCTGATATTTTTCGTTGCGTAACTTATTTTTATGATCCAGTTGTTTAAGATCAATTCGTAAAGCTTAATTTCTTTAAGAAATGCCGATTGGAGCGTTTTAAAGTCAGTAGGGGCTAACCCTACTGAAATAACGAAAAGATATGTGTGGCAGCCTATTCTACTAAATGAAGTTTAATTAACATCGATCGGTAATGCACCAGAAACTTTTATTTGTCGAAGGATGAAATTTGTGGCTGTTGTTCGCACTACCCCTAACCTTAAAATATTGTGCATGATAAACTGCTCTAATGCTTCTGGGTCGGTGGCCGCAACTTTTAGTACAAAATCAAAATCACCTGTGATGGAGGAACATTCAAGGATTTGTTCTCTGTCTGCTACAAAGTTCTTAAAAACGGCGATCGATTTTTCGCTATGGTCAACGAGTGAAACTTGAACATGTGCTAATGCTCTTAAGCCCAATTTTTTACTGTCTAAAATTGCGGTATATCGCGTGATGTATCCTTCATCTTCTAGCCTTTTTACACGCCGCCAACACGGAGATGCAGATAATCCAATTTTGGCTGCAATGTCTTGTGTCGTTGCGCGTCCGTCTTTTTGTAGCAATTTTAATATAAGTTTTTCAAAGTTATCAAGCATGATTTAACCGATATTTTGTATAATAAGCTAATTATCTTTCGATAAAGGATGAGTTAGAACGAATATAGACCGAAATTTCCTCATTATTAGAGATAATATACATTATTCAGGAGAGAGGTCAAAATGCCCAAAAAAACCAATTATACAGCGAAAAAAGTCGACGGACACGGACGTGTAAATTACACAAAAGATGATGATTGTGTTTGGCGTGATTTGGTTGCTCAACAACAACCAAACGTAAACAAATATGCAGCTGATCCATATCTTCTTGGTCAGGCTAAATTAAATTTACCGGCAGATCGTGTGCCGCAATGTATAGATGTTTCCAAGAAGCTTTTGGCTCTAACAGGTTGGAAAGTTGAACCTGTTCCTGCATTGATTGGATTTTCGAAGTTTTTCAGGATGTTGTCTGAACGCACTTTTCCAGCGGCATCATTCATTCGCAGTCGTGAGGATTTTAACTATATTGAAGAACCTGATATTTTTCATGAAATATACGGACATACACCTCTTTTAACAGATGAACGTTTTGCGAGATTTTCACAAGTAATTGGGCAAGTGGGACAAAAGTGCGATAAAGCAGATTATTCATGGTTGATACGGCTTTATTGGTTCACCATAGAGTTTGGTCTAATTCGCCAAGGTTCAAAAATTAAAGCATTGGGTTCTGGCCTTGCTTCATCACCTACAGAATTGGTTTATTCTGTGAGCGATAATTCGGTCATTCGAAAACCTTTTGAAGTTATCGACATACTTAGAACCCCTTATAGAATTGATATTCACCAACCGATTTATTTTGTTCTTGAAAATGTTGACCAACTTATTGAGGCATCAAAGCGCAACTTGTTAAGTGATATTAAAACAGCGCAAACAATGGGTTTGCACACGCCCGTTTATGCAGAGCAGAAAAAGGAACTTTAAGGTATGACTGATCTAAAATCTATTAGCTGTGCCGCTTGTGAAGGTTTGGAAGATGCTTTGACAGAAAAAGAAATACAGTTGTTAAAGGTACAGCTAAACGAAGAATGGATTATTGCATTTAATAAATTGAGCCTGTCACGAAAGTTCAATTTTAAGGGGTTTGCAAAAGCTGCATTTACCGCCAATCTTGCGGCCTTTATCAGTGATAAAGAAGGCCACCATGCAGACATTGCATTTGGGTGGGGGTATTGTCATGTCACTTTTACATCACACGAACTGGGTGGTTTGTCTAAAAACGATTTTATTTGTGCCGCTAAAATTGATTTGGCGATGCAATAAGTGGATAGGGTGATAACAACTTAAGAAGTAAAAAGGCGGTGTGTGTTCGCCCCGTTAGTCTTAAAATCAAAACGAGAAGCAAACTAGAAATGTACGATCCTAAAGGAAACGGTAAAGATAAAGCGGTGAATACGGTTGAATTTGTTGAGGTAGAGCCGCCAAGTCATTTGCGCGGTATTGTTCATCGTTTTTTGGAACTTAAAATAAATGGGGCACTTGCAAATGATTATAAATTTCATGCTTTGCCAGACGCATGTACGTATATTGTTTTTGACCAGTTAGATGAAAATATCACAGGCGTTTCTAAATTACGCGCCGAGTCGCAAGAGTTCAATTTGGGGAAGAATTTTCACTTTGTGAATGTCAGGTTCCTGCCAGGTGTGTGGGCCGACAGCCCTGAGCCAATTTCTATTGGCATGGTGGATACACCCTATACAGGCGAACTGCCGCTGATCGAAATTTTGTCGATCAATGTATAGTCTTATCAGCATTCGTGGAAAAGCTAATTGAGACTGGGCAGGTTGCTGTGAACTTAACCCTTGAAAAATATTTCAACACCTTGATGAAATTCATAACGTTGCAGACATGGCTGGCGTTGCTGAATTGCGCGCCGCGCCAGCTACAAAGAAATCTTAACAAGATGACTGGGTTTACACCACATGATTTTCTCAAAGTATTGCGCCTACAGCAATCATTGAATGGTGAAGATACTTGGTCATATGCCGACCAGTCGTATTTTATTCATTCGTTTCGTAAAGCAACTGGCTATACACCCGAAAAATACTCCAAAAATTTGATGTCTGAAATCTACAATACGCATGCAATTGGGTTTGTTAGGTGAGTGTCATATTTGATTTATAAAGGAGTTAAACATGATAAAGATGAACGCAGTAGCTTGGTTTGATATTTTTGTAGAAGACCTAGAACGTGCCGTTGTCTTTTACGAAACCGTACTTGGGCAAAAGCTTGAAGAGATTTCAGATCCAACAGGCGAATCCAAAATGATGAGCTTTCCAGCTGATATGACTGCATATGGAGCGGCAGGGGCTTTAACAAAATCAGCGCATGGTCGTCCTGGTGTTGGAGGTACTATCTTGTACTTTTCTGCGGAAAATTGCGCTGTAGAAGAAGCGCGTGTTGCTGATGCTGGCGGACAAGTTATTAGGCCAAAGTTTTCAATTGAAGATTTTGGTTTTGTTACTCTTTGCATTGATACAGAAGGCAATATGGTTGGTCTTAACTCTATGAAGTAAACAGTAACTAAAAAATTATTTTATGGGCAGTTCAGTTAGTCTAGTTGGCTGCCCATTTTGTTTTATGGATAGAGTTTTGTAGATGGCTTTTTTGTATGTAAAAATTAAGGAAGAAGGGGCATCCACAACGCCAGAAGAAGAACTTACTGTTTGGAAGAGAACGCTGGAGAATGGAGACGCACACTATGGAAAATTACAACATAGTGCGCGCTTCCAGTTTTGTCTTTTACAGAGCGTCTAGATTAAATCCTAATGTGACTGCACCAATCACCTTACCAGAATCTGGATCAACAATTGAAATACTAGCCTGTGCTTGTAAAGTAGAAGTTGAATCATCTATTTCAGCTTCATCTATAAAGATAGCATCTTTACCCACTAAAAAAGATTTTTGCCATTTAGCTTCATCGCCTTGCCAATAATCTGAAGTTTGATTGCTCATGCCAACATTTAGTCCTATGGCATCCATAACAAACATTTCAGAAATCAGTTCACCTGATTCTGCTTGTTTTTCCTTTAAAAAAGCTGAAAGCGCATTGCCAGCAATACCATCAATTAACGGTTTTTTGTCAGCTTTTGTTTCAGCGCGCCATTGCTTATCCATTTTAAGAATTACGTCTTCCGACATTCCAGAAGTTTTTTCATTTTGCGCTTTAATTGCTGCGATAACGAGTGGATCTTTCATCCATTCACGAACATCCAGTTTAATGATATCGCGAATTGGTGCTTCATGTGGCTCTTCCGCCATCGCGCCATTTGCACCCACAAAAATTGAAGCCACGACAGCAAGTGTATACCCTAAGTTGTTTTTCATTATTCTTTTCCATGTTAGGTTTGTAAACTATTGTTAAATAACACTAAAATCTTGTGCGAAGCTTGATTATTGCGCTTTGGTTAACCGTAATTTTACTTTTTAAAATTAAAATTAAACCGATAAAGAATATATAAAAGCAACTATCGTGTTCGCAGTAGCACGATCTGCATGATGCACTTTAGTTGGGCCTTTCGGCATGTTAATTCATCGATAAGAATGAGAAATAATAACATGCTTCTTTCAAAAAAACTGCCTGTGGCAGCTGCTATTTTAACAATATTTTCAATCTCTATTGCTAGTCTTGCTGCAATATATATTGCTACTAACAGTCTAGAAAAAGCGTCATATGAAAAATTGAGTGCGATCGCTGATGGGCGTAGAAATCAAATAGATACACACTTAATAAATATAGAAAATGAATTGGTGACAGTCTCTGCACGTAAAGACTTTGCATCTGCCATGAGGTCATTTGATAAGACGTGGGCGAAGATTGAGGGTAATCCAGAAAGTGAATTACAAGGTCGCTATATCCATAATAATTCTCATCGTGTTGGTGAAAAACAAAATTTATTAACAGCAAATGTCGACGCATACGACTCCTCA
Source organism: Hyphomicrobiales bacterium (assembly GCA_002400845.2). GTDB lineage: Bacteria > Pseudomonadota > Alphaproteobacteria > Rhizobiales > Rhizobiaceae > Salaquimonas. The sequence goes on along the minus strand of NVRK02000039.1, from coordinate 5,808 downwards.
CATAAGCGCTATCATGAGCGTTTTAGAGAGCTACAGCTGTCGAATAATTATTATAATATTCTCTTGATAAATTTGAATGGCGACGTCGTATATTCAGTTGTTAAAGAATTGGACTTTGCGACCAATTTGAAAACGGGAAAATGGAAATCTTCAGGACTTGCAAGTGTTTACAACAATATGATGTCAAACATGGAGGCTAAAAGAGTCGCATTTTCTGACTACAATAACTACGGGCCGTCATACGATGCGCCAGCTTCATTTATAGCAACGCCAGTTACTTATGGTGATAAAATAGTCGGAATTATTGCCTACCAAATGTCAACAGGCCTTATCACTAATATGTTCAGTAATAATACAGGGTTGGGTAAAACTGGGGAGACAGTTTTGGTTAACAAGTTTGGAAAAATGATTTCAGATTCTAAGTTTACTACAGAGAATGACAGCTTGATAAACACAGTCAGCTTAGGGTCTCTTATCAAAGAAAATGAAAATAAAATTTCTACCGGCCAAACATCTGGTTATCGCGATATGGTTTCTGTAACTGCAGTGACAACTGCAAAGTTTCAAAATGCAGGTTGGCAAATTGTAGCGTTGATAGAAAAGGACGAGGCTTTAGCTGGCGTTACTTCAATGCGTAACGCAATTATCATTGTTGCTTTTTTAACCTTCATGGGCGCATTGATCGCCGCCTATTTCTTTGCGCGCACCATCACCAAACCTATTGATAGAATTGTATCGAAAATGTCTATTCTTGCATCGGGCGATACTAATATTGATCTTTCCACTGAAGCTGGAAAAGATGAGATTGGCGGCATGGCAGATGCTGTTGAAGTCTTTAGACAGGCCGCAATACAAAAAACTGAACTTGAAATAGAAGCTGAAAAGAACAATCAAATTACGACAGCAGAGCGTGAGCAACGCGAAGATGAGCGTATGCAAGCCGCTGATAAAATTGAGACTGTTGTTAGTGCTTTGGCAAATGCTTTAGACCGTTTGGCACAAGGGGACTTAACGGTAGAAATTAGGGAGCCTTTTGATGCAGAGATGGATATTTTGCGCAAAAACTTCAATTCTTCCATTGCTCAATTGCGAACAACTTTGGAGCAGATTTCGGATGTTTCTGCTTCAGTCAATAATAACCTTACAGACATGAGACAATCTGCTGATAGCCTGTCTATTAGAACAGAAACGCAGGGCGAGTCACTTGAAGAGATCGCAACAGCTGTGACGCAGATTACTGCAATTTTGGGAGAGTCATCTGCAAGGGCGACAGAAGCTTCTCAGGTTGCAAAAAGCGCAAATATAAAAACCGAAGAATCTGGCCAAATTGTTAACGATGCGATCATTGCTATGAGTAGAATTGAAGATTGCTCTGCTCAAATTTCGGGCATCATTTCTGTGATTGATGAGATAGCCTTCCAAACGAACTTACTAGCACTTAATGCAGGAGTTGAAGCTGCACGGGCTGGAGAATCTGGAAAAGGTTTTGCGGTTGTGGCCCAAGAAGTTCGTGATCTTGCTCAGCGTTCTGCAACATCGGCTAAAGAGATAAAAGAATTGATAAGTAATTCTGAACAAGAAGTTGGAAAAGGCGTCATTCTGGTTAAGTCTACTGGGGAAGCATTAGAAATAATATCAAGTCACGTTAGGCAAATGGATCAGGCAATTGATACCATTGCAATTGCTTCAAAAGAACAGCTAATTGGCGTTGAGCAAGTTAACACTGCGATAAGTGAAATGAATATTTTAACGCAGCAAAATACAGCAATGGTAGAAGAGACAACGGCAGTAACCCATACCATGGGGGATGATGCTAACAACCTTAACAGTCTGATTAATGGGTTTACGTTGGATGAAAATCAAAGTTCTCGTGAAGATGTTAATAACAACACAGCATTCGCAGCTTAACATTCTACAATGCTGTAATATATAATTACCAATAACTGCTCGTAACTACAATTAGTTGCGGGCAGAAAATCTTAGTATTTATAGTTTGTAAGATAGTTGTGGTTGCAAAGTTTTATTTACGACTTGGCTTTCGTCGCCAAACTGGACTTGCCATGGTTTGATTCCGTGTCGTTGAATGGAATAATAGCCATCAAGGAAAATTATCATGTGCTGCACGACAAGTAATTGCGTAGCAAATGCTGAGAGTGGTAAAGAAATATACAGAAAATTTTGACAAGAGGCGTTACGCATTGCGCTGACGAGCGGATTTACTCGCAGACAAGTAACATCTGATCTGGGCGTCTGTGTTTCCACACTAGCAATATGGATACAAAAGTCAGGTGAGAGCGATGATTTTCCATCAATAACCGATGTTGATCTGGCCAAAGAGAATGCGCGGCTTCGAAAAGAGAACAGGTTGCTTTTGGAGGAGAGGGGAATTTTTAAAAATCAACGGTACACTGAACGGCAGCTAGTTGAGAAGCAAATACCGAGAGTTTTCTTCGCGGGTCAAAGCAAGTGATTTTTCCCTTCGTTGAAGAATACGGAAAGTACATTCCTGTTGATCGTCGTTGCCTGATTTTTGGTGTTACCTCTCGAGGTTTCAGATCATGGCGCACACGTCCATCAGTCAGAGGCAACGTCCTTCTCGACATTTTCTGCGCAATTTCCTGTCAGGCGACGAATAATGCTGTTGTTGAAACTTTCTTCAAAATACTCACTCTCAGCCATTGCTATGCAATAGCTTGCCATGCAACGCAAAGCCGAGTTAATCTTGAATAACGGCCACAGTTTCAATAATATTTTTACAATCAATTAACGATTAGAGAAAACATCGTGATAAATCATTCAATATCATTGGCCTTAAATGCTGTGCAAGAGGCAGTCTTTATTATAGACGCCCAGCGCAATGTACTTTTTGCAAACACAGTAGCTATGACTTTTTTTGGTAGTCAATCAATTGACCGTGACTTTATTCAAACGATAAGGCATCCAAAATGTATTAAAGCTATAGATGAAACCATCAATAACGGCACGCAAACTGCAACAATAATTTCGCTTGAAGCACCCATCAAAGCTTCATTTAAAGTTCAAGTGAATTTAATCACGCAAAATGCTACACCAACTGAGACCAACCAAATTCTTATCAGTTTGCAAGATATTTCTGATTTGAATGAAGCTGAAAAAATGCGAACAGATTTTGTCGCAAATGTAAGTCACGAATTACGATCCCCCTTAACTGCGCTTGCAGGGTTTATTGAAACACTGCGTGGCCCTGCAAAAGACGATGTAGAAGCAAGAGAGCGCTTTCTTGGACTAATGAGCCACGAAGCAACACGCATGGTCCATATGATATCTGACCTATTATCGCTTTCAAAAGTAGAAGCACAATCGCGGTTTAAACCAACTGGTCGTACAAATATTGGCGACCTACTCACCCGAATTAAAACAACACTTAGCGAACAAGCAATTAAAGAAAAAAAGAACGTCAATTTAGAAATTTTACCAACGACAACTTTTGTAAATGGCAATGAAGAAGAGCTTACAAAAGTTTTTCAAAACCTAATTGAAAATGCAATTAAATATGGCGGCGTAGATTCAACGATAAACATCAAAGTTGATACACGAAAAAACGTAGCTGGTATTGATGGCAATGCATTATTGGTTGAAATTACAGACCAAGGCGAAGGCATTGCCAAACAACATATAGCACGCTTAACCGAAAGATTTTATCGTGTTGATACGCACAGGTCACGTGACAAAGGCGGAACAGGCTTAGGGTTAGCGATTGTAAAACATATCATAAACCAGCATCGTGGTAGATTGCAGATTAAAAGCGAAGTTGGGGTCGGTTCTACCTTTACTGTCACGTTACCAATGGGCTTAGAAACATCTAAGTAATTCAAATACTCCATCTCAAACGCTTAATGTCACATAAGTGTCATGTAAGTGTCATAGGGGTTTCATATATCAGCTTTAGACATCAACTTGTTCAAAATCGTTGAACGTTTTGTCTCAAAGGAGAGATTAGTATGTTACTTAGAAATTCAATTATTGCTCTAGCCTCAACCGTTATTACGCTTTCAGCTGCTTCAACAACAGCCCAAGCGCGTGACACGATTAGTATTGTTGGTTCGTCTACGGTTTTTCCATTTGCAACAGCAGTAGCAGAGCGTTTTGGTAAGAACACAAGTTTCAAAACCCCAGTTGTAGAAAGCACAGGCTCTGGTGGTGGATTGAAATTATTTTGTGCTGGAACAGGCATAAAAACACCAGACATCACGAACGCTTCACGCCGCATTAAAAGATCTGAAGTTGAGCTTTGTGCAAAAAATGGAGTTAAAGACATTGTCGAAATTAAAGTTGGTTTTGATGGTATTGTGATTGCGAACTCAATTAAAGCTACTAATATTGAGCTGTCTCTCAAAGATATTTTTATGGCGCTGGCTAAAAATGTACCCGATGGTGCTGGCAAAACTAAGCCAAACCCAAACACAATGTGGTCTGATGTAAACCGTGCGCTTCCAGCAATCAAAATCGAAGTACTTGGGCCACCACCAACATCTGGCACACGTGATGCTTTTGTTGAATTAGCAATGGAAGGCGGGTGTAAAAAGATAGACTGGGTTAAAGCGCTTAAGAAAACAGACAAAAAAGCATATAAGACTCTTTGTCACACAATGCGTGAAGATGGCGCATTTGTGGAAGCTGGGGAAAACGATAATTTGATTGTTCAAAAACTAGCCGCAAACCCATCTGCTTTCGGTATTTTTGGATATAGCTTTCTTGAGCAAAATTTAGACAAAGTGCAAGGCAGTGTTGTTGGTGGCAAACGACCAACTTTTGAAAATATTGCTGGTGGTGACTACCCAATTTCTCGCTCATTATTCTTCTACGTGAAAAAAGCAAACATTGATAAAGTGGCCGGCATTAAAGAATACCTAGCAGAATTCACAAGCGAAGAAGCAATGGGTGAAGACGGTTATCTCGCAGATAAAGGCCTTATTCCAATGCAAGCTGAAGAAGCTGCTAAATGGAAAATGATCGTTAAAAACCTAGACAATCTTTCGATGTAAACTTCATCAGAGCCTGCCTCTATTTTGATGCGGGCTCATTTTTTATTGCAATAACATTCTCCTGTATTCTTATTTTTTGGATAGCTCTAATGCAAAAAACAAGCAGTTGTATTTCAATTATCCGAGATAAAAACCATAGTAATTGTCTTGAAAAAATAATTATAGGTATCTTGTTCTTCAGTGCTTCTGTAGCGGTTTTTACAACCATTGGCATTGTTGCGTCATTAGCATTTGAAGCTTTTAGATTTTTCCAAAAAGTACCCATGTCGGATTTTCTATTTGGATTGGAATGGAGCCCACAAACTGCGCTTAGAGCAGATCAAGTTGGCTCTTCTGGCTCATTTGGCGCTATTCCGCTCATTGCGGGTACATTGCTCATCAGCGCGATCGCAATGGCAGTTGCAACGCCGCTTGGCCTGCTTTCTGCTGTGTATTTAGCAGAATATGCCACAAAACGTACGCGCTCAATTGTTAAGCCTCTACTGGAATTATTGGCAGGCATTCCAACTGTCGTTTACGGATTTTTTGCAGCTCTTGTCATTGCCCCAATGCTTAGAAATAGCGGTGAAGAATTGGGCTTTGTCATCTCATCAGAAAGTGCCTTAGCCGCAGGCTTAACAATGGGCGTGATGATAATTCCTCTTATTTCTTCACTGTCTGATGATGTAATAAATGCCGTACCTCAATCATTGCGCGATGCGTCCTATGGTCTTGGCGCCACTAAGTCTGAGACCATTAAAAAAGTAATATTACCAGCCGCTATTCCAGGTATCTCTGGCAGTCT
>NVRK02000038.1 GCA_002400845.2 Hyphomicrobiales bacterium | reverse complement strand
TCAATGTCGAAAAACCAATTCCGAAGTCCGATGCTACTTGTTTACGACTAAGCTCACCAGTCAGTGCTACGCGCACAACTTCCTGTCTAAATTCTGTTGTTGGTTTTGGTCCCATGTGTATTCTCCTTTAGTGCATAATATGCGGTTAAAGGAGCGGCACAATTCCGCGACAGGTCCAATGCAGCATTGCTGAATACAGATCATTTCTAAAAGTCTGTTAGGAGACAGGTGTACCTAATTAAATGAGTGTTGAAAGTTGCCAAACCAGCTACTTTTGATGCCGCCTGAATAGCCCCAATTGGATAATTTTTTATTTCCCACTGCACGGTTTTTGCACGGTACTCCGTGTAACATATTGATTTTATTTCGATGTCCGTCCAATCGATCAGTGCTGCAACGGCAAAAACGTTTGATCTTTAATGTTTGATTTATAGAATATTTTGTCACCTAAAATAAAAAGCGCAGAATTGAACCGCGCTTTTCTTACTTTATTTCTTCTACATTAATTTTTCTAATTTAATTTTCCAGCATGCCATGCAATGTGCTCTGCCATAAAACTAGAGATGAAGAAATACGAATGATCGTACCCTTCTTGATTGCGTGAAGTCAGATCAATGTCTGTGTCTTTAACAACATCAATCAATGCCTGCGGATCACACATTTTTAAAAAATTATCACCATCACCTTGATCGCAAAGAATAGGTGAAAAATTAGCACCGTCTTCGATCAACGATTTAGCATCGTAGTTACGCCATGCTTGCTTATCTGCTCCCAAGTATTTTTCCAATGCGCCAACAGACCAGTCGGCTGTTGATGGATTACAAATTGGTGCGAATGCAGAACAGCTTTTAAACCTGTCTGGATTTTTAAGAGCAATAGTCAACGCGCCATGCCCACCCATAGAATGCCCAAAAATAGATTGGCGAGACATATCCACATTAAACTCTGTCGCAATTAATTTAGGCAACTCAGCAGTGACATATGAATACATGTTGTAATGTGTATCAAATGGCGCTTCGCTCGCGTCTAAATAAAACCCAGCACCACAACCAAATTGCCAATTATCTGGCTCATCTGGCACATCAACACCATCACTACTACGCGGTGATGTATCAGGACAAACAATGATAATGCCATGCTCAGCTGCAGCCGCGCGGTATTCACCCTTATCCATCACATTTGCATGGGTACAGGTTAAGCCAGATAAATACCAAATTACTGGGCAAGGCTTATCTTTAGCTTGTGGCGGCACAAAAACTGCAAAAGTCATATCGCAATTATTGACACTAGACGTATGTGAATAAACCCCTTGGACGCCGCCATGGGATTTAGCTGTAGAAATCGTTTTCATAATTTTACCTTAAAAACTCTCTAAAATTTCACGACGCCGCGAATACTCTTGCCAGACTTCATAAGGTCAAATCCCTTATTGATGTCTTCAAGCGGCATTGTGTGAGTAATCATCGGATCAATTTGAATTTTACCATCCATATACCAATCAACAATTTTAGGAACATCTGTACGCCCTTTTGCACCACCAAATGCCGTACCGCGCCAGTTACGTCCCGTCACCAATTGGAAGGGCCGTGTTGAAATTTCTTGCCCAGCACCAGCAACGCCGATGATGATTGAAGTGCCCCAACCTTTGTGACAGCATTCAAGTGCATCGCGCATAACTTTTACATTACCAATACATTCGAATGAATAGTCAGCGCCACCTTTTGTAAGGTCAACGATGTAAGGAACTAGATCGCCCTCGACTTCATTTGGATTGACAAAATGCGTCATACCAAATTTTTCGCCCCAAGCTTTACGATCATTGTTTAGATCGACACCAACAATCATGTTAGCGCCAGCAAGACGCGCGCCTTGAATAACGTTAAGCCCAATGCCGCCAAGACCAAACACAACAACATTGTCGCCAGGTTGAACTTTAGCTGTGTTAATTACAGCGCCAATGCCAGTGGTTACACCGCACCCAATATAACAAATGCTTTCAAACGGTGCATCTTTACGAACTTTAGCAAGCGCTATTTCTGGAACAACTGTGTGATTTGAAAAAGTGGACGTACCCATATAGTGGAACGCTTTTTCACCTTTGATAGAAAAACGGCTCGTGCCATCTGGCATTAGGCCTTGGCCCTGTGTCGTTCTAATTTTTTGGCAAAGATTTGTTTTTCCAGAAGTACAATAGCTACATTCACGGCATTCAGGCGTATAAAGCGGAATGACATGATCGCCTTTTTTAAGGCTTGTCACACCTGCTCCTATGTCAACAACAATACCAGCACCTTCATGGCCCAAAATGACTGGAAAAATGCCTTCGGGATCAGCGCCCGACAATGTAAATTCATCTGTATGGCAAATGCCAGATGCTTTAATCTCAACAAGAACTTCGCCCTCTTTTGGACCTTCAAGTTCTACATCACAAATTTCTAATGGTTTTCCAGCTTCAAATGCTACAGCCGCTCTAGTTTTCATAAAATTAATATCCTCATACAAAAATGTCTTACTGACATATTATTCATGAGAGCAAACAATACAATCTTTAAAAGAATAAAAAATCTTAACCCAACCAATGAAGCATTATTTTTTAATCAGATCAGCCAGCTTTTTTGACATTCTTGTAATTAGCATCAGGAAGCCAATTATAAATTTTCTTAATCAATGCATCTGGAGACACCGGCTTAGACAGATAATCATCCATTCCAGCCTCTAAGCATTTTTCCATATCACCTTTAATTGCATGTGCAGTTACACCGATAATTGGCGTGTGTTTGGCTTCGCCTTCCATGCTTCTAATTATGCCAGTTGCTTCTAAACCATTCATTTTAGGCATAGACACATCCATTAAAATTAAATCTGGATTTATTTCTTTATATAAATCAACACCATGTGCACCATTATTTGCAATTTCAAAATCGAACCCTTCTGATTGTAGAATTTGTGTAAATACAATTTGATTCACTTCATTGTCTTCACAAATCAAAATCTTAATATCACTTGATTTAAATTCACGAATACCGATAGCCGCATCACCTGAATTTAGCTGAGTATTATTGCCCTCATCTAATTGCTTACCAAGTGTGTTTTGATTTAAGGTTTCATTTGGTTCAGTTGAGTTTTCATGGCGTGGCGTAAAAGGTTGCGACTCAACATTTGTTACAGGTTGATTAAAAGCAGATGTGGTCAAAGCTCCTACGTTATCATTCTGTTTTTTGTTAAAATCATCAATGGCAACGACAGAACTATGTTCGTTCTTGTCCGTGGTTTCTTTTCGAGACGAATCTATGACCTCAATTATGCTATCTAACAGCAAACTTGACCTTGCAGGTTTCATAATTTGCCCTTGAATATCAAGCGTCGAAAATGACTGTCCATTGTTAGTTTGCTCAACCGAAGTAAGCATTATGACAGGAATTTTCATAAGCGCTTCTTCTTTGCGCATCGCACGCACAACATCAGCACCATCCATATGTGGCATTTCATAATCTAACACCACGCAATCAATGTTTATTTTTGCTACAATTGCGGCTCGCATTACAGCTAATGCTTCTTCACCACTACTACAAGCTGCACTATCAAACTGCCAATTGCCCATCTGCTCAGATAATATTGATCGATTAACTTCATTATCATCAACAATTAAAATTCTAGATCCTGTTACATCCATTGGTACCACTTTCAATGTTTTTTCCATTACACAAGAATTAAGCTCGAAGCTAAACCAGAAAGTAGATCCTTCACCCACTTTACTTTCAACCCCAATATTCCCACCCATTAATTCAACCAAAGCAGAAGATATCGCCAAGCCTAAACCTGTACCCTCATACTTTCTGTTAGCTGAACTATCCACTTGAGAAAACTTCTCAAACACATCTAAACATTCATCTTCGTCAATACCAACGCCAGTATCTTCGATTTTGAAAATGAGTCTATAGCGTTCATTTTCATTCCCATCTTCGCAAACCTTTATCCCAACAACGTTGATAAAGACGTGACCTTGTTCAGTAAATTTTACAGCATTGCCTACTAAATTCGTAATGATTTGCCTAATACGACCTACATCACCAACAAACATTTCTGGTAAATCCAGATCGACACGTACGATAAGTTCTACATCTTTTTCTGCTACGCGCGTAGAAACTAATGTCGCAACATCTTCAACTGCCTCAGCCAAATTAAATGGTGCTGTGACTAAAGTCATTTGATCCGCATCTAATTTTGAAAAATCAAGAATATCGTTGATAATTGTAAGCAATGATCCGCCAGATTTAACAATAATGTCGGTAAATGTTTTTTGCTTTGCATTTAAATCAGTTTTTGCGAGCAGTTCTGCCATACCCATAACACCATTCATAGGCGTTCTAATCTCATGGCTCATATTTGCTAAAAATTCACTTTTTGCCAGATCCGCAGCTTCTGCCCTGGAGTGCTCCAACTCTAATTTAAGCAAGACACGTTGAAGAAAAATATCTACTGGTAAGAATATACAAATGGCTAAAAATAATACAAATAGTAATGAAAACAACGCGTATAGTTGAAGAAGGGCTTTTTGGTTTACAGCTCTTTTTTCTAATAAAGCACGCAGTTGCCCAAGCATATGAAGGTTGCTAGGCATTATTTTTTCATCATGTAACTCCGAAAAAACTTGCACAACATTATAAAGCTCTTCTTGGGTGTGGGTATTCAAAATTTTATCAATATTCAACAATGCTATATGCTGCTTAAAAGGATCATCAATGGGTAAGTGCCGCGCCCCCTCTAGCAAAAATGTGCTCATTTCAGGCCCAGAGTTCCGCCATGCATTTAAAAACTGGTCAAATGAGATTGAAGCTCCAACTGATTTAGCCAGCAATTCATCATGTAACGTCGCGACACGAATTGCTTGGGAGACAACACCGTCATAATGGTGATTAGGATTTGTTCGATCGACTGCATGGGCAATACTTCGTGAGTACTCGCCCAAGTTCACATCAAAAACTGCTAATGCATTATACATATAGCGTGCAGAATTTGTTTTTTGATATTCAGCGTTTTGTTGATAGTAAAATACATAGCAAACACATGAGAAGCCGAGCAACGCAATAAAATATGCGCTACGCAATAGCAATTTATGGTAACCACGATTGATTACAAAGATGTTTCTCATCAATTTCCACTCGCATAGAATTAACCAAACAATTACAGCATGACGCTTTTTCCAAACTCCCAAAAGAGTAATTGAAACCAAATGTTGATTATTCAGGCAATCTGCCTTGACTATCCGCCCATTTCGAAAAATTTTAACACAAAATAGAATGCTAATTTTTGAACACTATCAAAGCGTAGTTAATGAGAAGTTACCTAAAGGCCTGTATTGATGGGGTAAAAATCATCTATACATTGAGAATTACAGCTGAATAGAACCCAAAATCCAGCATGAAACTTAATTCATACTGGTTTAGGCAGTCTCAAATCATGAGAAAAATACAATGAAATATAGAAAATACTAAATTGCGAGATATTCGTGACGAAGTTTTTCATTATCCAAAACTTCTGCAGCAGTACCTTCAAACACAACTTTACCTGTGTCTAAAATAATTGCTCTATCCGCTAATTTAAGCGCTGCGACAGCATTTTGCTCAACAATTACCGTTGTAATACCCTGCGCACGAATTAACTTCAAAGTCTTTTCAATTTCTTGAACAATCACAGGCGCTAAACCTTCATAAGGCTCATCGAGCAATAGCAATTTAATATCACGCGCTAGGGCACGACCAATAGCCAACATTTGTTGTTCACCACCAGAAAGTGTCGTACCTTCTTGCTTACGGCGTTCGCCTAATCGCGGAAATAGTTCGTAGATACGCTCAATTGACCAGCCAATTGGCTCTTCGATTTGCGCAAGTTTAATATTTTCTTCAACGGTTAAGCCTTGAATGATTCTACGGTCTTCAGGAACCAACGCAACCCCACATTTTGAGGCCTCATGAGCACGCATTTTGTGTATTGGCTGATGATCTAACCAAATTTCGCCTTTAATCAATGCAGGATCATCTAGCCTAGCAATTGCACGCAATGTCGAGGTTTTACCAGCACCATTTCGTCCAAGTAAGGCAAGAATTTCACCTTCATGAACATTCATGCTCACACCCTGCACAATATAGCTTTCGCCGTAATATGCATGAATATCATGCACTGAAAAATAGACAGGAGCGCTGGCTTTTTTATTAACGTTGGTATCAGATTTATCTAACATTAGTTAGCGGTCCCCAAATAAGCTTCTTGCACCTTAGGGTGCCCTTTAATATTTTCTGGAACATCTTCTACAATTGGTGTTCCTTGCGCTAACACAGTTATCTTTTCAGCAAGTGAAAATACAACATGCATGTCGTGCTCAATAATCGCCATGGTAATACCACGCGCTTCTTGAATTTCTTTAAGCAGGTCAATCGTGTTATTTGTATCAGCGCGTGCCATACCAGCAGTCGGCTCATCTAATAAAAGCAATTTAGGGTCTTGTGCCAAACACATCGCCATTTCTAAACGGCGCTTATCACCACGAGACATAGCAGATGCCATATCATTACGTTTATCAATCATATCTACGTCAATTAGCATTTGTTCAGCCTTTTCAATCATATCCTTTTGCCCCTTAACGGAGCCAAAAGCATTCAATTCAAAAGAGCCATCTCGTTTTGCAAAACATGGAATTAAGACATTTTCAAAAACAGATAAATCAGAGAAAATTTCTGGCGTTTGAAAAACTCGGCTCACGCCCATTTGATTGATTTGGTGTGGTTTTTTACCAAGCAGCGATTTGCCCATAAATTCAACCGTTCCAGTATCAGGCATTAATTTCCCAACAAAACAATTCAGCAAGGTCGATTTACCAGCCCCATTGGGGCCGATAATCGCATGAATTGTTCCCTCTTCAATGCTCAAATTTACATTATCAAGCGCCTGTAATCCACCAAACCGCTTACTAACGTTTTTAACTTCAAAAATTCCCATAAAGCTAAATCCCTATTCTACTGGTTCGGTTGAAGAAGCAGCTGAGCTGCTAGATTTTTTGTTCTTACGAATACGATTCCATATTCGCGTTCCACCATCCACAAGACCACCCGGTAAGAATGTAACAATAAGCATGAACATTAAGCCCAAAGTTAAGTGCCAGCCCTTACCAACAAATGGATGGATAATAGTTGTAAAGAATGTTTCCAGACTTTCAGGCATAAAGGAGAACCAAGAATGCAAGATATTATCGTTAATTTTAGAAAAGATATTTTCAAAATACTTAATAAATCCAGCACCCAACACAGGACCAAGTAATGTCCCAGCACCACCTAATATTGTCATCAACACGACTTCACCAGAAGCTGTCCACTGCATGCGCTCAGCGCCAGCCAATGGATCCATTGAGGCCAACAAACCACCAGCAAGGCCAGCATACATTCCAGAAATAACAAACGCTGCCAAAGTATAAGGACGCGAATTAAGTCCAGTATAATTAAGCCTTGTTTGATTGGTTTTAATCGCTCGTAACATTAATCCAAATGGAGATCTAAATATTCGCATAGAAATATAAAATGCTATTAGCATAAACACTGCACTAACATAGTAACCAACGTTAAACTGAAACGCCCACCCTGCAATATCCAGCGTTGCCGTATTACGCATCTCCAATCCAAACAAACTCGTTACAGGTTGATGTCCCGTGGTGTTAATTGCGTCCAATACACGCGGATCTTTCAACGTTATCTGCAAACCTGTTTCACCATTGGTAAGCGGAGTAAGTACTGAATAAGCCAAGCGAAATGACATTTCAGCGAATGCAAGCGTAAGAATAGAGAAATAAATTCCAGAGCGTCTTAAACTGATAAACCCAATTAAAAGTGAGAACAGCCCAGCCACTATAATGCTTAATATAAGCGCTGGAATAACATTCATTGTTAGCAGTTTAAACATCCAAACCGCAGCATAAGAGCCCATACCCAAAAAGGCGGCATGGCCGAATGACAGATAGCCTGTTAGGCCAAATAATATATTGTAGCCAATTGCAAAGATACCAAATATCACAAATCGTTGCATCAAATCAGGATAACCAGCATTGAATTGTGCTAGCCCTGATTCCGTTGGAAATGGGTTCATAATAAACGGCGCCAACAATGTAATTGCTACGACGAATAAAAATGTAACAGCGTCTTTTTTATCTAATTTCAACATCTTTAATCTTCCATCACGCCAGCTTTACCCAACAGTCCACGCGGGCGAACCAGCAGAACAATTATGGCAACAAGATAAATTATAATTTGGTCAATTGAAGGCAAGTAAAGCATTTCAAAGAAGGACTTAACTTCATTCATAGAAGCGAAACTCTCAAGTATTCCCAACATGAACCCAGCAAGCACAGCGCCAGCCAGCGAGCCCATTCCGCCAACAACAACAACAACAAAGGAAATCACCAAAAACTGCATACCCAGTTCATAGGATGGCGGTTTAATAGGTGTGTACATAACACCAGCGACCCCTGCCACAGCGGCGGCAATCCCAAACATAATTGTGAATTTTCTATCAATGTTAATGCCCAATAAACCCACAGTTTCTCTGTCGGCCATCCCTGCACGAACAACCATTCCAAATGTTGTAAACTGAAGGAAAGCAAATATTGAACCTATAACAGCCAATGAGAAACAAAAGAACGTTATGCGCCAAGTAGGATAAGCAACCCTGCCCACATCAAATCCTAAATAAACACCTAAATCTGTTACTCCAGCCAATAGATCTGGAGCTGGCACTTGTATTTCTGTGGCCCCAAAATTAGCTTTTACCAACTCACCTGCAACAATGGCCAAGCCGAATGTCACCAAAATTTGGTCAGCATGTGGTCGTTTATAAAAGTGGCGAATTAAGCCACGTTCCATGACGTAACCAATAACTAACATGATGGGTATGGAAAATAATACTGCCAGCGGCACAGTCCAATCTATGATTGCTTGCCCTGCAATTTCACCAAACCAAGTTTCCACCAAAGGTGTTTTGATTTTTAACGGGTCACCCAAAAAATCAGTTTTTGTTGGATCAAGGGAAATAGTTGAAATGTTGAGAATTTTTTGCAGTGTTACTGCGCAAAATGCACCAATCATAAACAATGCCCCGTGGGCAAAGTTAACAACACCCAGTGTTCCAAAAATTAGCGTCAAACCCAAAGCGATAAGCGCATATGCGCTACCTTTGTCTAGGCCATTTAGTACTTGAAGTAGGATCGCGTCCATAATTCATCCATTAGTCAATTCAACCACTCCACGGTCAAACCAAAGGCAGACCACGGTTAGGGATTTAAACTTTAAAATTCGATTCGTTTTTAATGTTAAAGCCGCGCTGACCAATTCACCAGCGCGACAATAGTAAGACCTTACGCGCCTGAGTTACATTTACCCAGTTCACCACCGGCAAACATTGCGTGATCTACAGGATATTCTACCTGCGCACGAGGCGTAACTTTAACAACTTCAAGAACATCAAATTCAGAAGTTGGGTTCTCTTTACCCTTCACAACCAATACATCTTTAAAGCACTGGTGATCGCCAGCACGATATTCAGTTGCACCATTGCCTAGGCCATCAAACTTAAAGCCTTCAAGTGATTCAGCAATACCGCATGGGTTGAATGTACCAGCACGTTCAGCAGCATCAGCATATAGCAATGTCTGACAATACACTGTGTGTGCAGCCTGTGATGGTGGGAAACCATACTTTTTACCGAACGACTTAACAAAAGCTTTAGAGCCTTCATCTTGTAGAGACCAGTGCCAGTTGGTTGAACCAAAGATACCTTTAACGTTTTCGCCAGCACCCTTCGCCATCAGCCTAGAATATAGCGGAACAACGATTTCGAAGTTTTTACCATTTACTTCTTTAGCACGAAGACCAAACTGCACAGCAGCTGTCAACGAGTTAATCATGTTGCCGCCGTAGTGGTTAAGAACCAATACATCAGCGCCAGAGTTCAACACAGGTGCAACATAAGAAGAGAAATCTGTTGTTGCTAGCGGTGTAAGAACGTTCTTAGCAGTTTTCCAACCAATAGCTTCAGTCGCTTGTTGAATAGATTCTTGCTGAGTCCAACCCCAAGTATAATCGGCAGTTAGGTGGTAAGCAGTACGGTCTGGACCATACATTTCTAATAGCACAGGAGCAAGCGCTGCACCTGACATGTAACCGTTAAAGAAGTGACGGAAACCGTTCGCTTTTTTATCTTTACCAGTCGTATCATTTGAGTGAGTAAGACCAGCCATAAAGATAACGCCAGCTTCTTGGCAAAGACCTTGCACAGCAATCGCCACACCCGAAGAAGAACCACCAGTAATCATCACTGCGTTGTCTTTTTCGATCATTGATTTAGCAGAAGCACGAGCAGCATCAGATTTAGTCTGAGTGTCACCTGTTACGAATTCCACTTTTTTACCAAGGATACCGTTACCCTTTAACTCTTTTGATGAAAATGTATTCATCATGCCGCCGTCGCCGCCGCCATTTAGGTGTTCAACAGCAAGCTCATAAGCGCGAAGTTCATCAGCGCCCTCATCTGCATATGCACCTGTTTGCGGTACGTTAAAACCAAGCGTAACAGTTTTACCTTTTGGCTCATTCGTATAAGCAGCCGCAGGGCTTGTTAGTAACGTAGGCATAGCAATACCAGCGCCAACTGCAGCACTAGTTTTGATTATACCACGTCGTGTAAATTCAATCTTTGACATGTATTCCTCCCATTGAGTTCTATGCAACTTCCAAATCAAATAAAAAAATCGATCAAGAATCGCATTTATCCAGCAATGCTGGCCTCATCAGAAAACAGGAAACAGTCGGTCAAATCTATTGAACATTGGGTTATTAGACCAAATGTTATTAGACTTTAGAGTTACTCGAAAGTAACTTTTTTGAGACACTCATTTCAATAACACCCCCTATTTTTGCAAATCTTTAATAACATTCAAAAACGCTTGAACCTTATGTGATCTATGCAAATCGACATGGGTTACAATCCAAGACTGAGAACCCCAACTAAAATTCACGTCCACGACATTTAAAGCACGCCCATTATTATCCAATGTCTCAGCAGGTAAAATGCCAATCCCAATGCCAGCAAGAACAGCCTGCACTAAGATAGTATTTTGATTGCTTTTAAACTTAATCGCGTCCTTTGGAATATTTTCATTTATCCATTTCAAATGCGGCGCGCGCGGCGAAACAGTTTCAGCACCTACAAAACGGTGCAAATGATAGTCATGTTCATTTTTAGGAAGGCCATATTGCTCGACATAAGAATCACTGGCACAAAGCGCCATGTTACTCGTTATGAATGGCTGTACTACATTATCTAATTCTTGCGGCTTAGCGCCAGACCTAATGGCAATATGGGCTTCCCCATATTCCAATTTCACAAGGGTATCAGTTCCTAAAAATCTTACATTTACTTTGGGATGAATCGTATTGAAGGCTTTCACCATTGGCAAAACGTAATGCGCCAAATCAACTATTGAGGTTACTATTAAATCGCCTTCCAAGGCATCATCTTGTCCATGGGCTTTTCTCAACAATTGACTAAATTGCTCGTTGGTAGCATCTGCAACACTTAACAATTGCTTGCCTAAATCTGTGGAAGTAAATCCGCGCCCATGCCTATGAAATAACTTCGCACCAAGTCTTTCTTCCAACAAATCTATATGCCGAGTAACCGTTGCCCTATGCACCCCCAGCGCATTAGAGGCGGCGGTTATTGTACCCAATCTTGCAACATAAGATGCTGTGCGAATTTCGTTCCAATTATCCATTTTCACCTGACAAAATACTTGCTACATTTATGCGCATATACAGCGCATATAAATATCTATGACGCATTATTTCATCATGCCATAAATCTGTCAATTGCATCAACAATAGAGATATAAAATGAAAATTCTAGCATTTGCAGCAAGTAACAGCACCGCATCAATCAATAAACAATTGGTTACACATGCTGCCAACCTTATAAAATCTGATATTCTGCCCGACGCGGAAATAGAAATTCTAGATCTAAATGATTATGAAATGCCGATTTATAGCATCGACCGCGAAAGCTCAGATGGCATTCCCAAGTTAGCAAACGATTTTTTTGAAAAACTCGGCAAAGCTGACGCAATCATTGTTTCATATGCAGAGCATAACTTTAGTTACACAACTGCCTACAAAAATATTTTTGATTGGGCCACACGCATTAATATGAAAATATTCCAAGATAAGCCAGTAATCGCCCTGTCAGCATCTGTTGGAGAGTATGGCGGAGCAACAACTCTAAATGCTTTTATAGATAAGTCAGATTATTTTGGTGCAGACGTCAAAGGCAATCTATCTGTTGGCTCATTTGGAGATGTTTTTAACAGTGAAAAGGGCATTCTTACAAATGCAGATTTAAGCGCTAAACTGCTAACTGCTCTACAATCATTGAATAAATAATTATTGTTCGTTTTGCTAAAACATCAATATCATGCCTCTTCTTTTAGAGGCATGATTAATTGAAGAATAAAGCTCTACTCAAAAACGATGCTAGGGCCTTCTAAAGAGCCACTTACTTCTTCGCTTTTTTGCCAAACTTGTTTGGCTATTTCACGATAGATTTTAGCATGTTCGCCATCTGGTTCTTTTATAACGATTGGTGTACCAGCATCTGAAGTTTCACGAATGTCCATATGCAATGGCACAGCGCCCAAAAATGGAACCCCAATTTTAATCGCTTCTTTTTCAGCGCCACCATTGCCAAATATATCATGCTGTTCGCCGCATTTAGGACAAACGAAGAAACTCATATTTTCGACAATACCCAAAATAGGCACTTCAACACGGTTAAACATGTTAATGCCTTTTCGCGCATCAATCAGCGCCAAATCTTGCGGTGTAGAAACAATCACAGTGCCAGCCAAAGGCACTTGTTGCGCCATTGTAAGTTGTGCATCGCCAGTACCAGGAGGCATATCAACGATTAATGCATCAAGCTCGCCCCACGCCACTTGGCGAAGCATTTGAGTAAGCGCTGAAATAACCATAGGGCCACGCCAAATCATGGCACTGTCTTCGGCAACCAAAAAGCCAATCGACATCACTTTTACGCCAAACGCTTCTAAGGGGCGCAAAATTTTACCATCGCCAATTGTTTCAGGTTTGTCTGTAATGCCCAAAAGACGAGGCATAGAGGGGCCATAAATATCAGCGTCCAAAATACCAACGCGCAAACCATTAGCCACCATTGCCAAAGCAAGGTTTACACTTGTTGTAGATTTACCAACACCGCCCTTGCCAGAGGCAACCGCAATAATAGATTTAACACCTGGAATATTTGTTTTTGATTTTACAGCACCACTTTTAGAGCCGCCTTTAGATTGAGGCTTTCTAGTTGGAACAGCAGAACCAGATTTTTTATCTGCGGTTAATGCAACCATTGCAGATTTAACGCCATTCATTTGTGACACAAAATCTTCTATTTTTGCACGAAATGGCTCAAAAGATTTAGCATCATTCGCAGGCACCGCCAAAGAAAACATTACCTTACCATCGGCAATGAAAATTTCAGACACAATCCCCTGATCGACAATATTAGTATTTTGCTCAGGAGCCTTTATATTTCTAAGGGCTTCTAAGACTTGCTCTTTGCTTGGGGCTGGACCTTGTGAAGAGCTGGCTGCAGACATATTAAAAACCTTTTATAAGTGATTCAATTGATTCAAGAATTTTGTTCTAGTAATTCAAGATAAATACCTGAATGGTCTTTATCACCACCGTCCATATTGTCACAGAAGTGCTTAAAGCGTTCTGTAATCTGTTCGGTTAGCGGCAATTTCAAACCATAGGTCTTAGCCTCTTCCAAAACACTGTTTAAATCTTTTAATTGAAACTTAGATGGACCACCTGGAACAAAATTACCAGTGGTCATACGCTCACCATGTTGTTGCAAAGGAATACTGTCGGCAAAACCACCTTTTAAAGCTTGCCTTATCGCGGCAGGGTCAGCGCCGCCTTTTTCAGCTAAGAACATCGCTTCGGCAACAACGCCAATCGTAACAGCAACAATTGCTTGGTTCGCAAGCTTTGATAATTGGCCTGTGCCAGCATTCCCAACACGCACTGGCCTGCCCATTGCTTCTAAAACACTAAATGCATCTTTAAAGGTCGCTTCATCCCCCCCTGCCATAATAGCAAGTTCTGCATTTTCTGCGCCCTTTGTGCCACCCGAAACTGGTGCATCCAAAATTCGAAGATCACTTTTAACAAGCACTTCTGCATGTTCACGCGCTTCATTGGGGCGAATAGAACTCATATCAATAAAGACAGCATTTTTTTTCATTTGGCCAATTAGATTGTCATCAATCATAAGGGTCTTAACCGTTGGGCCATCGCTTAACATTGTGATGACAAAATCAGCATCTTTAACGGCTTGCACCGCTGTGTCGCAAACAGTTGCGCCATCTTTAGTCAATGCTTCTGCTTTTGCTCTAGTGCGGTTCCAAGCTTTTAATGGAAAACCAGCTTTTAAAATATTTCTCGCCATATGCGAGCCCATAAGCCCAGTACCAAGAAATGCAACATTAGGTTTACTCATAAAAAACTCCACTTGAAATTAGGTAATAGAAAAATGACAGGTGCAAAACCAATTGCACCCATCTGTAAAATACATCAGCGATTAAGTATCAGTACTTGAACCAGTACCAGCCCAAGGTCCGTGATGAGCGCCCTCTTCACCAAGGCGTTCAAATGAATGCGCGCCAAAGAAATCACGCTGTGCTTGGATCATATTCGCAGTAGAGCGCTTTGTGCGCATCATATCAAAATAAGCCAGACCAGCAGCAAGGGCAGGAACAGGATGGCCAGCGGTTGCGGCATACCCCACAACTTTGCGCAATCCAAAATTTGTATCCTTCATAATTTTCGCAAAAAATGGCGAGAACATTAAGTTCACATCAGGGTTCGCAGTTAGCGCCTCTGCCATATCGTTCAACATGGTAGAACGAATGATACATCCTTCACGCCAAACTTTAGCCGTATCAGGCATTGGAAGGTTCCATTTATACTCAGTAGAAGCTGCCGCTAACATATCAAAGCCTTGCGCATAGCAAGCAACTTTACCAGCCAGCAGCGCTTTTTCCAGCATGTCTATTTTCATATGATCGGGATCAACCGCTTGTGGCGCTGGGCCAAAAATATCTTGACCAACTGCGCGCTCATCTAAACGAGACGACAAGTTACGCGCCGCAACAGCGGCATCAATCGCAGTGATTGGAGACCCTAAATGCAAGGCTTCAATCGCTGTCCAGCGCCCTGTTCCTTTTTGACCCGCGCGATCAAGAATAACATCCAAAATCGGAACGCCAGCTTTTTCATCAATCACTTTCGAGACTTCCGCAGAAATTTCGATTAGATATGATTTTAACGGGCCTTCATTCCATTTTGCAAAAACATCCGAAATCTCAGGTGCCTTCATGCCCAAACCATCGCGCATAATACCATAGGCTTCTGCGATCATTTGCATGTCTGCATATTCAATGCCGTTGTGAACCATTTTCACAAAGTGACCCGCACCGCCTTCACCCATCCAAGTGGCGCATGGCGTTTCGTTATATTTCGCAGAAATTGCTTCAAGAACAGGCGCAACAATATCCCAAGATTCTTTAGGGCCACCGCCCATGATTGACGGACCAAAACGAGCGCCCTCTTCGCCGCCAGAAACGCCTATCCCCAAAAAGTTTTCGACATTGTTTTCTGCGTCTAGGGCACGTCTGTTTGTGTCGTGATAATTGGCATTACCCGCATCAATAATTAAATCGCCTTTGTCTAATAAAGGACGAAGCGCTTTTATTTGTGCATCAACAACAGGACCAGCAGGAACCATCAAAATGATAGAACGCGGAGCTTCAATTGCATTCACAAAACCTTCTAATGTATCGCAAGGGAAAATACTGTCTGCCAATTTGCCTGCACTGCTATGAAATGCATGTGTTGTTTTTAACGTACGATTATAAACAGCAATCGGAAAACCATTATCCGCAATATTTAGAGCCAAGTTACCGCCCATTGTACCAAGTCCGATTAATCCAATATTTGGTTTACTCATCAGTTTCATCCATTTCTAAAATTTTCGGTTAAGCAGTTTTTGATCGTTCTTTTTAGGAATTTTCAGCCTTGAAAAATTCGATCTGAGCTTTCATGCTAAATTGCGAGCGATCCGCTGCAATGTCAAAAGCTTTTTGCGCGTCTTCCAACGGTAATGTGTGTGTGATTAACGGCTTAACATCAACAAGCCCCTTTTTCATCAACTCAATCGCAATTTCAAATTCTTCATGAAATCTGAACGAGCCACGAAGCTCTAATTCTTTGGCTGTAATTTGCATCATTGGCAAAGTCATATCGCCGCCCAAACCCAATTGCATGATGACGCCGCCAGGACGCATTGCAGTAATGGCGGCAGTTAGCGCTTGTGCAACGCCAGAACATTCAAACAATACATCAAACGTACCTTTATCATCGCCATATTTTGTTAATTCATCTGGCTGGTTCATAGTATTGATAACTTTATCAGCGCCAACTTTGATTGCAAATTCTAAGGCAATATCAGATATATCAGTAACAACAATTTCTTTTGCGCCAGCCCTTCGTGCCGCCAACACACACAAATTACCAATTGGGCCAGCACCAGTAATAAGCACGCGCTTACCAAGCAATTCACCAGCTCTGCGTGCCGCATGCAAACAAACAGACAATGGCTCGCCCATTGCCGCTTCACCAGCACTTAGACCATTTGCCACCACACATTGCTCAGCCTCTGCTACTAATTCTTCGCGGAAGGCGCCTTGAATATGAGGAAATGGCATTGCCGACCCATAAAAGCGCATATTCAAACAATGATTGTGCGAGCCTTCATTGCAATATTTACAAGAATAACATGGACGAGAAGGAGAAATCGCAACCAGATCACCTTTCTTCAAACCTTCAACACCATCACCTACTTCACATATATAGCCAGAAACCTCATGCCCTAAAATCATCGGCTCTTTAAGTTTAATCGTGCCAAAACCACCATGGTTATAATAATGCAAATCAGAACCACAAATGCCGCCTGTCGCCATTTTGATTAAAACCTGACTTGATGATAATTCTCCAGTTGGCTTTTCAGCTTCCACGGTTTCAACACGTAGGTCTTTTGCTTCGTGAATGACGATAGCTTTCATAAGTAAATTCCAGATCTTATATTTTATGTCTAATATGAGTGCGTAAATTTTTACCACTAAGCGCCAGCGTAAATATCGTTATAAATAATGGTTAGAAAGTGATAATTACGCTTGCGCAATGTTAGCGATAACATATACAATATATCAATACTTTGTCGAGAAAAAAAGGAACACTTCGTGGGAAACGACCAAATTAATGTAAAAAACATGTTCGATCTAACGGGTAAAACGGCCCTAATCACTGGATCATCCCAAGGAATTGGATATGCATTGGCGCTGGGCCTATCACAAGCAGGTGCTTCAATTGCACTAAATGGTCGTAATGTAGAAAAAGTAAAAGAAGCTGCTACAAAGCTTCGCGCTCAAGGCGCAACTGTTTTTGAACTCCCTTTTGATGCCACTGATAGTGAGGCCGTTGACAAAGCAATTAATGACTTTGAAGCAGAGGGAAACCAAGTCGATATTTTGGTCAACAATGCTGGGATGCAATACAGAACAGAATTAGAAAATTTCCCACCAGAAATGTTTCAAAAGCTTTTAATGACCAATGTGTATTCTGTTTTTGCAGTTGGCAAAGCCGCCGCAAAGCACATGATTAAGCGCAGAGAAGGCAAAATCATCAACATTGCCTCTGTTCAAACAGCATTGGCGCGCCCGGGCATTGCGCCATACACAGCCACAAAAGGCGCAGTTGGCAATTTAACAAAAGGCATGGCAACCGATTGGGCCAAACACGGTCTACAATGTAACGCCATTGCGCCAGGTTATTTTGATACACCGCTCAATAAAGCATTAGTAGAAGATGAAGAATTTAGTGCTTGGCTCGAAAAAAGAACGCCAGCAGGCCGCTGGGGCAATGTCGAAGAACTTGTCGGCGCGTGCATCTTTTTATCAGCCCCCGCTTCAAGCTTTGTAAATGGACACACATTGTATGTTGATGGCGGCATTACAGCCTCATTATAGAAAGCTACTATTTATGAAATTACTCAAAGGTATTGCCAAATGAATGCACGCTTATTCATTGTTATGGGCGTTGCAGGTTGTGGCAAATCTACAGTTGGTGATGGCGTAGCGCAAAAATTTGACGGCACTTTTTTAGAGGGTGATGCATTTCACCCTCAATCTAATATCGACAAAATGAGCAAGGGTGAAGCATTAACCGATGAAGATCGCTGGCCTTGGCTGGAGATTGTTGCAACAGAAATGAGCGCGAATGCTGGACTGGTTTTTACTGGCTGTTCAGCCCTTAAAAAAAGCTATCGTGAATTTATTAGCAAAAAAGCTGGCGAGAACGTTCTCTTTATCTATTTAGATGGATCAAAAGAACTGATTGCAAAAAGAATGTCACAGCGCACTGGGCACTTTATGCCAACAAGCTTGCTTGATAGCCAATTCGATACATTAGAAATACCAACGGATGATGAGTTAAAAATCTTGGTCGACATTTCAGGGTCAACACAAGACATTATCAATACAATTTGCGAAAGGCTTCAGCCTATCGTTAACACATCAACAAAAATACAAGCCACTAAAGAGGACGTAATTTGAGCAATAAAGTAGCCTTAATTGGAGCAGGCGCCATGGGCGGTGCTATTGGAACACGCATTGTCCAAACTGGCAATGAGCTGCATGTGTTTGATTTAGACAAAGATAAAGTTGCAGAACTTACCGCCAAAGGAGCGATAGCCTCAAGCACAGCGGCAGAGGCAGCCTCTAATGCAGATTATGTAATATTTAGCTTAAACGCGGCTCACATAGTGCGTATTGCCGCTTTTGGTAAAGATGGTGCGGCCGATGGCGCTAAAAAAGGTACAATTTTCATAGACATGTCTTCTATAGACCCAGCAACAACAAAAGAGCTGGCACAAGAAGCTGAGGCAAAAGGCTTTAGCTGGGTAGATGCACCTCTTTCTGGCGGCGCTCCAAAAGCCCTAATAGGCGAGTTAACCCTTATGGCTGGCGGCAGTGAAGAAGCGGTGAACGCGGCACATAACTGCCTAAAAGATGTTGCTAAAAATTACACCCATATGGGCCCAAGCGGTGCTGGACAAACCACTAAAATCATAAATCAAGTTTTATGTGGTCTTGGATTTTTAGCCGTGGCTGAAGCAACAAAATTGGCACAAGATGCGGGTGTGGACGCAGCTAAAATTCCACTTGCCTTAAAAGGTGGACGTGCCGACAGCGCCATACTTCAAGAATACATGCCGCGCTTTGCAAATAAAGATTACCGCAAAACAGGCCGCATCGACAACATGGTAAAAGACCTTGCGTTTGCACAAACGCTTTCCAACCAAACTGGCACTTCTATGCCAATGACAGCCTTGTGCATGGAAATTCATAAAATGCTGACAGCCGCTGGCCTTGGCGGTGAAGATCAAGCCGCCGTGATGGAATTTTTCAGCGGACCCAACGAAGCAGTACTACCTAAACAAGACTTATAAAAAAACTTTTTATCAATCGGAATATTTATCAGGAGAATATTTAATGATTACGCGTTACGCCTTTTTCCAAGGCAATGTAAAAGACGAAAACATCGAAGCTTTTAGAAAATTCACTTTGGAAAATTTAGTTCCCCTATGGAAACAGTTTCCGGGCGCTCAAGAAGTTAGAGTAATGTTTTCTGATGACAGAGACGAAGGCGCACCAGAGTTTCCGCTTGTATTAGCAATTTCCTATCCAGACATACCCGCAATGGAAAGTGCTCTTGCAAGCCCATTTAGAGCGCAATCAAAAGAAATAACTGGCCAAATGGTTGATAAGTATTTTGATGGCACGATCCATCACCATGTGACTGTCTGCAATCATTTCGACGTTTGAACCGAAAATGATTGAAATTGGGTAATATACACTCATTTGATTACTTGCTTACAACTTAAAGAAAAAGGTATAGAGGCGTCGGGGACTAACGGGAAAATCATGAACAAGCCAAGAAAACAGCCGACAATGCACGATGTTGCACGCCATGCAGGTGTGACAACCATGACTGTTTCGCGCGCGCTTAGGCCCAACACCTCTGTATCCAGCAATACCCGTACAAAAATTAAAAAGGCAGCCGATGAATTAGGCTATGTTTTGGATGGTACTGCCTCTGTATTTTCTTCTGGTAAAAGCGGGTTTATCGGTGTCATAATTCCAACCATCAACAATGCAAATTTTGCAGATACATTGCGCGGATTAAATGAAGGCTTCAAAGATCAGCGACTACAAACCTTATTAGGCGCAACAGGTTATTCGCTTTCTGAAGAAGAACGTATTGTTCAACAATTCCTTCAACGCCGACCAGAAGCAATTGTTCTAACAGGCGGCTCACATACTGAACGATGCAGAAAATTGATAACAAATTCTGGCATACCAGTCATCGAAATGTGGGATTTACCCAAACAACCCATTGGCAAAGTAGTTGGGTTTTCTAATAAAAAAGCTGCCAAACTTATGGTCAAACATTTATATGATGAAGGCTACCGCAGAATTGGATTTATTGGCGGCGACACTACATCAGATATGCGCGGCTTAGATCGTAGAATAGGTTTCATTGAAAGCTTAAAAGAATTTGGTCTTTCTCCAGATCGTATGGTAGCGGCTGGCGAACCACCCGTTGCTATGAACCAAGCAAGAGGTGCTGTCACCGAAATGCTTCAAAAATGGCCAGATACAGATGTCATAATGTGCGTATCGGACCCATTGGCATTTGCTGCTATGACCGAATGTCAACGCCGTGGCATGAGTGTACCAGATGACATTGCCATTTGCGGATTTGGCGCCTATGACATATCAGAACATGCCCTACCGACAATAAGCACTGTTGATGTTAGGTCTAAAGAAATTGGCGAACAGGTTGCTAAGAAAATATTGCAAATGCTGGATCCTGAATCTAGAGATAATGAAAATCAAACAATCGTTGAGCCAAAACTGATTGTTAGAGACAGCACTAAGAAACAAAACTAATAGCGAAACACTCGATTATTGGCCTAAAATCATTTTTTCACATGTCCTAGTACATATAATTTTGATTTTACCACTTGCTAGTATATTCATTCTGCAAAATTAAGTAATTTGGAATAAAATTCCCATAAGAAATATTCAAAATCAAGTATAAATGACCTGATAGAAATGCAACGCCATAATTGCGAGTGCATTTTAGTTTAGGTTTAATTTTAGGAAAACAAGTGGCAAGAGCATTCACACCAAAAGTCGTAACGGCAAATGACCTTTTAGAGGGCGATGTAATTTATTTCAACGCCAATAATAAGTGGGTGCGCGCACTAAGCGATGCGGCAATTCTAACAGAGTTAGAAGAAGCAAATGCGCTTTTGGCGATTGCCGCAAAAGATATTGATAGTATCGTTGGTGCTTATCTAGCAGATGTAAAAATTGATAATGCTGGCAAACCAGTTCCTGCTCATTTTCGCGAAGAGTTCCGCACAAAAGGCCCATCGAATTATTTCCATGGCAAACAAACCGAATCAAATACCCAAAAGGCGTAACCAATGTATCTCTATAACGAATTTGATGATAAATTTGTTCGTGCCCGCGTAAATCAGTTTCGTGGACAAGTCGAAAAACGTTTAGATGGCTCTCTCACAGAAGACGAGTTTAAACCACTGCGTTTAATGAACGGCCTGTATTTGCAGCTACACGCTTATATGCTTCGTGTTGCAATTCCATATGGCACATTAGACAGTGCTAAAATGCGCCAGTTGGCATTCATTGCTGACAAATGGGACAAAGGCTATGGTCACTTTACGACACGCCAAAACATTCAATACAATTGGCCAAAGCTAAAAGACGTTCCAGAAATATTGGACGCTTTGGCTGATGTTGGTATGCATGCCATTCAAACATCTGGCAATTGCATTCGTAATGTTACCTCAGACCACTTTGCTGGCGCTGCTGCAGACGAAATCGAAGATCCACGCCCAACATCAGAATTGCTACGTCAGTGGTCTACCGACCACCCAGAGTTTCAGTTCTTGCCGCGTAAATTTAAAATTGCGGTAACTGGTTCGCCAAACGATCGCGCAGTAACCAAAGCCCATGACATTGGCATTCGCATGATTAGAAATGATGCAGGCGAAGCAGGTTACGAAATCATTGTGGGTGGCGGTCTTGGTCGCTCTCCATTTGTTGGTAAAGTAGTACGTGAGTTTTTACCAAGAGAAGATTTACTGCCATACTTAGAAGCAATTTTACAGGTCTACAATTTAAGTGGCCGCCGCGACAACAAATATAAAGCGCGCATCAAAATTTTAGTCCATGAAACTGGCATTGAAGAAATCAAAGTAGCCGTTGAAAAAAACTTCCTAACGCAGAAGAAATATTTCCAAGCGCCATCAGATGCATTGGTCTCAGCGATTGAAGATTATTTTATACCGCCAAAGTTAATTGATGAGGACGTTAAGGGTCTTGAAGAAGCAATGTTGAAGAACCCTGCCCTTCGCTCTTTTGTAGATACGAATATTGAAGAGCACCGCGTTCCAGAATACGCGATTGTTTCTATCTCGTTAAAACCAATTGGCGGCACACCGGGCGATGCAACTTCTGAGCAGATGCGCCTAATTGCAGACTTGGCTGAAAAATACAGCCATGATGAAATTAGAATAAGCCACGAGCAAAATCTAATTTTACCGCATGTTCATAAATCTGACATTCCAGCATTGTACGATGAACTAAAGACGCTTGGACTTGCCACTGCAAATATAGGCTTGGTTTCAGATATTATCGCTTGCCCAGGCATGGATTATTGTGCATTGGCAACAGCGCGTTCAATTCCTATCGCACAAGAAATTTCCACTCGCTTTAACGAATTAAAGCTTGAACATGAAATTGGTAAAATAAAAATTAAAATCTCAGGCTGTATCAATGCTTGTGGTCACCACCATGTGGGTCACATTGGCATTTTGGGCTTAGACAAAGCTGGTATTGAAAACTACCAAATTACACTAGGTGGTGATGGGACGCAAAA
The DNA here is from genome assembly GCA_002400845.2 of Hyphomicrobiales bacterium. Classification (GTDB taxonomy): domain Bacteria; phylum Pseudomonadota; class Alphaproteobacteria; order Rhizobiales; family Rhizobiaceae; genus Salaquimonas. Next base: position 37,470 of record NVRK02000038.1, on the reverse strand, counting down.
CATGACCATCGGTGAACGTGCCGGCCCTGGTTTTTCAGCTGAAGAGTTGATGCCAGCGTTAGAACGTTTAATTGCCGCCTATTTGGATATTCGTGAAAATGACGATGAGACATTTTTAAATACTTACCGCAGACTGGGACAAGCGCCATTTAAGGCCGCTCTATACCCAGAAACTGCTGACGCTTAATATCAATTATGGTTCGCAATTGTGAACGCAGGAGTTTTAAATATGCCCGTAGTCATTAAAGACGGCAATTTTGTTGAAGATCAATTTATCGCTAATGGTGGTGGATTTACTTCGCTTGGTAAATTTGGCCAAGATTCATTTGAAGCAACATCTGATTTAGTCGGCCTAGACGTGCCAAACGATACAGACCCAGCAGACTTAGCTGGCTTTATTGACCATGTAGATGCGATACGCATTCCGTTTCCAACTTATGCAGATGGACGTGGATTTTCGATTGCGCGCGCATTGCGTCAAATGGGTTTCAAAGGCTTGCTACGTGCCCACGGCGCTATTTTAGCAGATCAATACCCAATGGCCCTTCGTGTCGGGTTTGACGAAATTGAAGTACCCGCAGAACACGCAGGTCGCCAGCCACAATCACAATGGCGCGAAAGCATGGGCCGTGTGAATGACAATTATCAAGACCGCGTTATGTCTCCAACCCAACCAAAGCCAAGCGCGGCATAACCAGTATTAATATCTTATAGGGAAACACCCCATGTCAGACCAAACAATTTCTACTGCGGATATCGCAGAAAAATTAGAAACCCACCCAGATGCACAAACGGTAACAAGTGTGCATCACTGGACAGATCGCCTGTTTTCATTTCGTGTGACGCGCCCAGCATCACTGCGTTTTCGTTCTGGCGAATTTTTAATGATTGGCTTGATTGGCGACAACGGCAAACCGCTTTTGCGCGCTTATTCAATCGCATCACCTTCATGGGATGAAGAAATTGAATTTTATTCAATCAAAGTGCCAGACGGCCCACTAACTTCTAAACTTCAAAAAATTGAAGTTGGCAGTAAAGTAATTGTTCGTCCAAAACCAGTTGGCACCCTTGTGCTCGATGCATTGGTTCCAGGCAAACGTTGCTATCTTGTTGCAACAGGAACAGGCCTTGCACCTTTTGCGTCACTAGCGCGTGACCCAGAATTATACGAGCAATTCGACGAAGTGATTTTAACCCACACATGCCGCGAAGTTAAAGACTTAGCTTATGGCGCTGAATTGGTTGAACGTATTATGGCTGATCCGCTTATTGGCGAAGAAGCTGCTAAAAAATTCAAATATTACCCGACCACAACACAAGAACCTTCAAAGAACGAAGGCCGTGTGACTGACCTTATGCGCTCTGGCAAATTGTTTAAAGATTTAGGCGTGCCAGCTCTTGGCGCAGACGATCGCATTATGATCTGTGGCTCTATGCCGCTTAACCTAGAAATTAAAGAAATTTGCGAAGCAGCTGGCCTTAATGAGGGCAGCAATTCAAAACCTGGTGAATTTGTACTAGAAAAAGCATTTGTAGGCTGACTTTTGGCTCTCTTATCTCTAAAGAGAAATAAAAAAGAGAGTTGAATGACAAATCAATCATATGACGCAATAATTTTGGGCGCTGGTGGCGCAGGACTAATGTGTGCTGGCATTGCAGGCCAGCGCGGCAAAAAAGTATTGCTCATTGACCACGCAGAGAAGCCGGGGAAGAAAATACTTATTTCTGGCGGTGGGCGTTGTAATTTTACAAATACAAAAATCACAGCTGCCAATTATATTTCTGCAAATCCACATTTTGCAAAAGCAGCGCTTGGTAGATATACGCCAAACGATTTCATCGATCTTGTCAAAAGCTACAACATCGCATATCACGAAAAAACACTGGGTCAACTTTTTTGCGACGGCTCAGCCTCACAAATTGTCGACATGCTTTTAAGCGAATGCAACAAAGGTGGCGTAGACATAAAGCTTGGCAGTCCGATTGAAAGCGTTGAAAACGCCAACGGTATTTTTACCGTCCAGTTAAACGGTAAAACCTATAGCGCGCCCTCTTTTGTAATTGCAACAGGTGGCCCTTCAATCGCTAAAATGGGCGCAACTGAATTTGCTTATTCGCTTGGAAGAAAATTTGGCTTAAAAATAGTTGAACCAAAACCTGCTCTTGTCCCCTTTACATTAGGTGAAGACGAGGCCTTGTTTAAAAACTTATCAGGCGTTGCCGCGCCAGTTGAAACAAAATTTAAAAAGACCAAATTTAAAGAAGCCGCACTCTTTACCCATAAAGGCCTTTCAGGCCCAGCCATTTTACAAATATCTTCTTACTGGAAACATGGCGAACCGATAACGATTGATTTTTTTCCAGACACAAAACAAGACTGGTTATTAGGCGCAAAGAATAACAATCAAAAGTTGAGTTTTAAAAAACTCTTCAACAAAACACTGCCAGAGCGCTTAACCAATGCGCTTTTAGAACGCTTACAAAAAGATTTTAAAATGGGCGATCAGCTAGGCGCAACAACAGATAAAAACCTACGTACCATTGAACAAAAACTATCCAATTGGTCATTTAATCCAAATGGCACAGAAGGCTTTGCCAAGGCTGAAGTAACATTAGGTGGCATAAGCACAGCAGAACTATCCTCCAAAACAATGGAGGCAAACAAGCTAAAAGGGCTTTATGTCATTGGCGAAGCCGTAGATGTTACTGGCTGGCTTGGTGGTTATAATTTTCAATGGGCTTGGGCAAGCGGCTATTCAGCAGGCATAGCGCTTGGTTGAATAAAGAATCGCAATGTGCAATTTTGCATTTAACATCGCAATGTGCAATTTTGCATTTAACGAGGGGTTCACAATTTTAATGCAAGATTTTCTAGCAACATTTAGCCAAGCATTTCAGTTGATTTTTTCATTTGATAAAGACCTTTACGAAATCATTGGTCTATCGCTCTCCGTTACCTTTGCTGCCGTTCTTATATCTTGCATCATTGGCTTTCCATTAGGGGCAATATTAGCAATTGGAAAGTTCAAAGGTCGTAATTTTATCAGACTAATCGTCACCGCCTTTATGGGCTTACCACCTGTTGTGGTTGGTTTGGTTGTGTATCTTATATTATCTGCAAATGGCCCATTGGGTGTGTTACAATTGCTCTACACACCAACGGCAATGATTATCGCCCAAGTCATATTGGTAACGCCAATCATAGCGGCCCTTTCGAGCCAAGTTATCATCGATCTAAATGAAGAATATGATGAACTGTTGCGCTCGCTAGGGCTTTCTAGTTTTGCTAAAATGAAGACGCTTCTATTCGACGCGCGTTATTCACTTTTAACCGCTTCATTGGCAGGTCTAGGCAGAGCGATGGCAGAAGTAGGCGCAGTTATAATCGTTGGCGGTAACATAAATCATGTCACACGAATGATGACCACTGCAATCGCGTTAGAAACCTCACGTGGTGAATTGGCATTGGCTTTAGGGCTTGGAACGGTTCTAATATTATTGACCATCAGTATTAATGCGGCACTTATGATGATCCATTCTAACGCGCGAAAGAATGCCTATGCCTAGCGCTAACATCATAGAAGTGAACAACCTTTGCTATAATGCAAATGAGAAAAATGCCGTTGGTGATGCATTGCCATTGCTCAATGATATTTCATTTAAACTAGTGACAAAAGACAGTTCCAAAATCACCGCGATCATGGGCCCCAATGGAGCGGGTAAAAGCCTGTTACTGCGAAATTTGGCTGGATTACTAACTCCCAATTCAGGAGAAATATTGTGGCATGGAACCCCCAATATCAATGCAAAAGAATTAGCAATCGTTTTTCAAAAACCAATTTTACTGCGCCGCTCTGTTAGGGCCAATTTAGAACATGCATTATTGGCTTTTAAAACACCCAAAGACCAATTGCACAATGGTACAGAACAATTGCTCGAATTGGGCCAACTAACGGATCTTGCAAATCGCCCTGCTCGTATCTTATCGGGGGGCGAGCAACAACGACTTGCCATAGTTCGTGCATTGGCTGGCGACCCAAAAATACTTTTACTCGATGAAGCAACAGCAAGCCTAGACCCTCAAACCACCTTTTTAATCGAAAAAATAATTACAGATACAAGCAAGAATGACACAAAAATAATAATGGTCACTCATGACTTAAGCCAAGCAAAACGCATGGCAGATGATGTGGTATTCATTAATGCTGGAACAATTTGCGAACACACTTCAACAAAGCAGTTTCTTTCAAAACCAAAAAGCCAAGAGGCTAAAAATTACATATGCGGAAAACTAACGCTTTAAATCCAAATAAATAAATAATAGAAATCCACACACAATCACAACTTTGCTCTACCAGCAGACGTTAAACCTTGCTAGACAACACAAGAACTTAAAACGACCAAACCAGATACAGGCAGCGCATTATGTTTCAAAATTCTTTTCCAGATAAAGACTTAATATCCGAACTTGTAGCAAAAATGTTATGGGAAATTGGCGCAGTTCACTTCCGTTCAGATGAGCCTTACAAATTTACATCTGGTTTAGCCAGCCCTGTCTATATTGACTGCCGCAAATTAATTTCATATCCGCGCATCCGCTCTGCTGTTTCAGACTTTGGTGTCGCAACCGTTATGCGTAATGCAGGTTTTGAAAAATACGATTGCATTGCTGGCGGCGAAACAGCTGGTATTCCTTATGCTGCATTCATGGCAGAGCGCATGGGCTTGCCAATGATTTACATCCGCAAAAAACCAAAAGGCTTTGGTAGAAATGCCCGCATTGAAGGCGATCTAAAAGAAGGCTCACGCGTATTATTTGTTGAAGATTTAACAACAGATGGCGGCAGCAAAATATCGTTTGCAAATGCAATTAGAGATGCAGGCGCTGAGGTAACAGACACATTTTCTGTATTTTACTATGACATTTTTCCAGACGCGCCAGCAAACTTAGCCAAACACGGCATGAAATTGCATTATCTTGCAACATGGCACGATGTATTGCGCGTTGCGAAGTCTGAAAAATTATTCGATGAGAAAACTTTGCAAGAAGTAGAAAAGTTTCTAAACGCACCACTTGAATGGTCAAAAGCCAATGGCGGAATTTCAGAACTGCCATCGCGCTCTGAATAGTTTAATCAAAGCAGGCTAAAACGAAACTCTCTTTAATACTTAGCATTATCAATACTTAGCGTTATCAATGCTTAGCATTAGGGAAAAACATCTGCTGTCCCTCAACACGGTATGAGCCAATCAGGCTCTGCCCTTCTTTTGAAATCAACCAATTCACAAATTGTTTTGCTTGGGCAGATTTTACATTTGGGCATTTGTCAGCAGATACGACTGTTACGCCATATTGGTTAAACATTGGTGGTTCATCTTGAACGATAATTTCGTGATTGGCCTTATTGCCATATTTTACCCAAGTGGCCCTATCCGATAAGGTGTATGCGTTTTTTCCAACAGCAAAAGCAAGGGTTTTGCCCATGCCAGAACCCGTTTCTAAATACCATTTACCACTTGCAGATTGAACATCAATATTGGCGTCTTTCCAAAGACGAAGTTCTGCTTTGTTTGTTCCAGAATCATCCCCTCGTGAGGCGAAGTAAGTTCCAGAATCTGCACCCATTTTTGCAAGTTGCGTAAGCGCTTTTTTTACGCCCTTTATTTTTGACAATTTTGCAGGGTCTTTCTTAGGGCCAATAATCACAAAATCATTATACATTAGATCATGTCTTTTTAAGCCATAGCCTTCTCGCACAAATTCTTCTTCATCTTGTTTAGAATGAACAAGTAAAACATCACCATTACAATCAAATGCATTGCGTATGGCTTGCCCGGTGCCAACAGAAACAACACGCACATCTATACCGCTTACAGTCTCAAATTTTGGTAGCAAATAATCATAAAGTCCCGAGTCTCTAGTAGAAGTAGTGGATTGAACAAGAATGAAATCATTAGCAAACGCCGTGCGCGAATTAAGTGCCAAAAAACCACATAAACACGCGGCAAGCAAATAGATTCTCTTTCTCAAGCCGCGTCCATATACCATTGAAAAGACTCTCTAAATTAAATCAACTATCACGCGATTTTGTCATCACTTGCTTTGCGAATACCTGCAATATTGGTTCTATAGCCAGCTTCACCATCGCCCTTAAACACAGCAGAACCTGCAACAAGAACATTAGCACCAGCCGCCGCAACAAGGGGCGCTGTTTGAGGTGTAATACCGCCGTCAATTTCAATATCAATTGGGCGCTCGCCTATCATTGCTTTTATCCGCGCAACTTTATCAACGACACTATGGATAAAACTTTGACCACCAAAGCCAGGATTAACGGTCATACAACATACCAAATCCACACGGTCCAAAACATATTCAAGCACACTTTCTGGCGTAGAAGGATTAAGCGCAACGCCGGCCTTTTTCCCCAAATCACGAATAGCTTGTAACGAGCGATCAAGGTGTTTTGTTGCTTCTGCATGTACCGTGATAATATCACAGCCCGCATCTGCATAGGCCGCCAAATAAGCATCCACAGGCTCAATCATCAAATGACAATCAAAAATTTTATCTGTGCGATTTCTAATAGATTTTATAATTGGTGGGCCAAACGTAAGATTTGGCACAAAATGACCATCCATTACATCAATATGGATCCAGTCAGCACCAGCACGATCAATCGCCTCAATTTCTTCTCCCAATTTAGAAAAGTCAGATGCTAAAATCGAAGGTGCAATAATCGTTTTGGTCATAAAATATCCTGCTTATTTAGTTTTAGATCGTATGCTAGCGCGCACTCAAAAGGTTAACCTGCTTATAATACATCTAACAGCTTTGTTAAACTGCGTCATTTTAATGATTTGATGAAAACTACTGCACACCACTAGATACGACTAGACAATTCAATAAAATCGGCAGAAAGCTAACAAAAGAAGAATCACCCAAAAGATCACGTATAGATACAGGTAAGGATCGAATTATGAATGACACGATAAAAGGCACCCTTTTTGCCTTTCTTGCCTATGCGTCTTACGCAGGCAGTGATGCATTCATAAAAGCATCTGGCGAACACTTCACAATTTTTCAAATTGGTTTTTTCATAACATTATTTTCTAGCATCCCAATTATTCTTGGTCGCCCAGCTACAGAAAAATGGGGGGAAGCGTTAAAAATTAGCAACCCCATACAAGTTCACGCACGTGGGATAAGTGCACTTTTAGGTGGCATTTGCGCAATATTTGCATTTACAAATCTACCCCTTGCAGAAGCTTATGCACTTATATTTCTAATCCCAACATTTGTTACAATATTGTCAGTTGTCTTCTTAAAAGAATCAGTTGGTTGGAGACGTTGGTCAGCTGTGGCCCTTGGTTTTGTAGGAATTTTATTCATTGTAAGACCCGGGTTTCAAGAAATAAAACTGGCGCATTTAGCAGGCATTGGCTGTGCATTTTTTGGAGCCATTTCTATTGCGACAATGCGCAGTATATCTGGCAAAGAAAAGCGCATTACTATTTTATCGGTCATATTTCTATATAATCTCGTATTTTACACCATCGCAATGTTAGCCACATTCCAATCAATCGATCACACATTATTGTTAGTATTGGCTGCAGGCGGTGTTCTTTCTGGTTTTGGACACTTGAGCATTTTGCGTGCAACCAGTCTTGCTCCAGCCAACCGCGTTGCACCAACACAATATAGCCAAATAATTTGGGCCGTAATAATTGGTATAATCATCTTCAATGAATACCCCGACAAATTCACCTATATCGGCATTGCAATTGTGGGTGCATCTGGCATTTTAATCTTCATGCGTGAAGAAGCAAAAGGCAATAAGCGCATACACATTAACCGCTTCAGAAACAGATTATAATCGGCAACATATGAGCGATAATAACACACCAAACTTGAACAAAGACGCTTTTGCAACGATTGATATTGATGCGTTGCAAAGCCCAAAAGAGCCTGCACACAAGCCGCGCATTTTATTGCTTTATGGCTCGTTGCGCGAGCGCTCTTTTAGTAGATTGGCCTGCGAAGAAGCCGCAAGAATTTTAGAAAAACTTGGCGCTGAAACAAAAACATTCAATCCATCAGGACTACCCTTACCTGACGATGGTGTCGATGAGACGCATCCCAAAGTGAATGAGTTGCGCGAATTAGCAGTATGGGCAGAAGGCATGGTTTGGTCATCACCAGAACGCCATGGTGCAATGACTGGCATTTTAAAAAGCCAGATTGATTGGATACCCTTATCTCAAGGCGCAGTGAGACCAACTCAAGGTAAAACCTTAGCACTTATGCAGGTTTGTGGTGGGTCACAAAGTTTTAATGCAGTCAATCAAATGCGAATTTTGGGCCGTTGGATGCGCATGATAACAATTCCAAACCAGTCTTCAGTTGCAAAAGCTTGGGCAGAATTTGACGATAATGATCGCATGAAACCATCTGGATATTACAATCGTATCGTCGATGTCATGGAAGAGCTGGTTAAGTTCACATTGCTTACAAGAAGTCGTTCAGATTATCTGGTTGATCGCTACAGCGAGCGCGTAGAAACACACGAACAACTTATGCAACGGGTAAACACCAAATCCGAATAGCTTATTCAAGTAATTTAATTTACCAAACCGCGCTCTTTCGCGGCGGCAAGATATGCAGCTTCTGAGGCAACCAAAGCATTTTCAGCGGATACTTGACCACTCAAGAATTTTGGTATTTCAGCGCCCAAAGCCGTATGCAACATTACCATTGTTTGTGTAGAATTGTATCTTGGAATGCCTCTTTCAATCGCATCAATCACGCCCTTGCCTAATCTACCTGGCTTGTAAGAATTCATTAGCCAAATAGCGGCAGTTTTTTGCGACGCCACCATTTCCTCATCCAGACCTTCCATCATAACTTTAAAGGCAGCATCTGATTCTTGTCTCGTGCTTGCAATAGAAATACCAAAACCATCCCACCAAAGTGTGGAAGACGGTTTTCCGTCTTTAGAAAATGAAGGAACAGGTAATATTTTAAGACGCCCACTAACACGACTTGTCGCATTATCATCTAATTGCGACAAGCGAGACGCCCAACTTATCGCAATACCAACTTCGCCCTTTAGTAAACTTTGCTGAACGGTTGCAGGCCCTGCATCATCAAAGTTTTCAGGAATTAAAGTGGTTAGCAGTTTCATTAATTTTAACGCCGCAATTCCCTCTTTACTATTCACCATTGGCTGATGGTTCTTAGAGAGTAAAATTCCGTCATTTGCCAAATGCAAGTTCATAAAACTGTTGGCGACATTCCAACCATTTTTATAGGCCAAAGCCAAAGGTTTTTTAATTGCCTTTACGTTCGATAATTTTTTTGCGGCCTCAACCAGTTCGAACATTGTTTTAGGATAAGCAATTTGTTGTTGCTTAAATAAATCCTCATGCACCACTAAATTTTCTGTATTACCTGCAATCGCAATCGCAACAATTTTTCCGTTAGATCGTATAAATTGACGCTCATGCAGGTTTTTACCATAACGCTTAATCAAACCATCTAAAGGCAAAAAAGCGTTACGGTTAAGCATGGCATCAAAATTTGCAGTTGTGACACCCAAAATTTGAGGAACTTTATTTTGGCCCTGATTGCGAGAAACACCAATATTAGAAACATCGTTAACAATATTTACAGTAACATTACCACATTCTCTCATTGCAGCTGCTACAGGCACCCAAAAATTATATTTTGGCAAAGCGGCCGAAACTGGTACTTTGTTTGAAAATGCACATTTTGCAAAAACAGCCTCCGAAAAGGAAAAAACGGAGATTAAAAGAACTAAAACACGTAAAAACATCATCACCCACACTTCATTAGCTTCATATCAGCTACATTACACCAGCAGCCATATACGCCCATTGGTTTAAATAGAGCCGAATAACACCTTACTAACAATATTTTTTATTCCGAACCTATCTAAACACAAGCCCATTATCACATTCAACTTATCAAATGGCACCATTCTCGTAACTTATACAGAATAAAACAAACGAAACCCATCTTTAAGATCGCTCTTTGAGCACCTAAACACTAGACAAGACCTTAATCTAGCGATAAAAGCCGCTTACGTTTTCAAACCCGTAAAACAAAATATGGTTTGATAGAATATAGTTTAGATGAGGAAACATCGTGAGCACATTTGATAAAGTTGCCGACATTATTTCGGACACAAGCGAAATTCCACGCGAAGAAATCACACCGGAAAGCCATACAATTGACGATTTGGGCATCGATAGCCTAGATTTTCTTGATATTGTTTTTGCGGTTGATAAAGAATTTGGTATCAAAATTCCTTTGGAAACTTGGACCCAAAATGTAAATGATGGAAAAGCTTCAACAGAAGAATATTTCGTTATGAAAAACCTTGTTGCAAAGATCGAAGAGCTCATTGCTGCAAAAGCTTAAGTTAAAACTTTAGCAAACTGGACAAAATTTAACGGGCACCGTATTACGGGGCCTGTTTTTTCGTTTAATAATAACAATATACAAGAGAGTTCCTATGAAGCTTGAATATTTTCAAATGATCGACAAGATCACCAATGTCGACCTAGATGCGAAAATTATGCAAGCAACTTCGGTTGTCCCTGATGAAAGCCCTGTGTTTGAGGGCCATTTTCCTGGACACCCTCTCGTTCCTGGTGTTTTGATGATTGAAACAATGGCACAATGCTCAGGCATTTTAATCATGCACACAATTGATTTCACTAGAATACCGCTTCTAGCTTCTGTTAAAGAAGGTAAATTACGTAAATTTGTTGGCCCAAAAACAAATCTAGAAATCAAAGCCGAAATTGAACACGAAGGTTCAGGTTATGTTGTAACCAAAGCCGAGATTCGCTCAGAGGGTAAGCGCATTGCAAATGCACAGCTTACTTTTACAATTATGGACTTCCCCAATCCAGAGCTACAAACAACCATTAAAGGCCAAGTTGCGGACATGAAAAAGGCTTGAAAGCCTTAACGATGCTTGGTTATTAGGTTAAAAACACTCCGCACAATGCGCTGTTAATCCTAAGTGTTAATCCCGTTACTAAAAATTGTGCATTTTTGACTTAAAATCACCTAATTTTGGGGTGTTTTTACGCGCAATAATTGCTAACAAACATAGGCTAAATTTAATAAGCTTCTTGGATATTGATTTTTGAGCATTTTTTGCAAAATAACCACTAACCAAACAAGTCACTTAATAAGTCGTACAGCAAGTCGTAAAGCAAGACACATAACAGGCATATAGAAAGTAACACATGACTGAAACTAAACGCGAAGTATGGATTACAGGCATAGGCATTGTATCTTGTTATGGCGAAGGCGCAGAACAACACTGGCAAGCCTTAGGAGGCGACAAAGCCCCTGCTCCAATTCAAGACAGCGAGAGATTTCCACCCTACACGGTTCACCCGCTTCCTGAAATGGATTGGAAACTTCAAATTCCACGCAAAGAATCGCGCCAAATGGAAAACTGGCAACGTTTGGGTACTTATGCAGCAGGCCTAGCGCTTGAAGATGCAGGTATGAAGGAAAATGAAGAAGTATTATCTTCTATGGATCTTGTTGTTTGTGCTGGCGGCGGCGAACGTGACATCGATGTTGATAATCTAATCATGAAAGAATCGCGTGAACGCGACGATCACGACATTTTGCTAAATGAACGTCTATCAACCGAATTACGCCCTACTCTATTCTTAGCCCAGCTTTCAAACCTAATGGCTGGTAATATTTCCATCGTTCACAAAGTTACAGGCTCTTCACGCACTTATATGGGTGAAGAAAGTTCTGGCATTACAGCGATTCAAAATGGTGTGGCTCGTATCGCGGCAGGCCAATCTACTCATTTATTGGTCGGTGGCGCATATAATTCAGAACGTTTAGATCTGCTTTTATCTGTGCAATTAGGCCATTACCTAATGCAAAACAGTGGTGCACCTGTTGGAGAACGCATCAAAGAAGAAGGCGGCACATTGTTAGGTTCTGCTGGTGCATTCCTTATCTTAGAAGATGCCGAATTTGCAAAAGCACGCGGCGCAAAACCTTATGCTAAATTAACAGGTGTTGCTTCTGATCTTGGTCCACGCGATGAAGCATCAACAACAGCGCGCTTAAATGAGATTATGGATAAGCTCGACATTCAACCAAGCGATACAACTGCTGTAATTTCAGGCGCATCAGGCTGTAAAGAAGTGACGGCTACAGAATTTGCAGTTTTACGCAAGCGCCTTGGCAGTGAAACAGCAATTAGAGCCTATACATCCCTTACAGGAAATGCGCTTGAAGCAAACTTTCCATTAGGCATTGCACTGAGTGCATTGGCATTGAAAAATAACAGTTTCTATTCAAAATTTGATGTGACAGAAACAGACGCAAAAGCAACCCCTTCTAAAATTATCGTAACAAGTCTTGGCCATTATCGCGGCGAAGGCATGGCGATTGTAGAAAAAGCTTAGAGAGACGGAGAAAAGATATGTCTAATAAATTTACAGATCATAAAGGCCGTCCAATCATTGTTGTTACTGGCATGGGCGTTGTAACTTCGCTGGGCGAAGGTAAAGATGCCAATTGGAAAGCATTATCTGCTGGAAAATCTGGCATTAAAAAGATTTCGCGTTTTTCGACCGAAGGTTTAAGAACGCATATTGCAGGAACAGTTGATTTTATGGAGCCAGAAGAAATTTCGGCTCCAGCTATTTCGTATTCAATGGCAGATTCAACTGCGGGTGAAGCGTTAGAACAAGCTGGTTTTGGAACCGATGGTTTTCCAGGCCCACTATACTTTGCCGCGCCTCCTGTTGAGCTAGAATGGCAGCACCGTTTTGACCTTTTAGCAGAAAACACTTCAAGCGAAGCTGGTTATACAGCTGTATTAGAAGCCGCTCGCAATAATAAACATGAACGCATGCACGAATTGGTTCAGCTTGGTACGATCGCTTATACAATTGCAGATAAGTACAAAACCAAGGGCTTGCCAATTTCTATGTCTACTGCTTGCTCTTCTGGCGCAACGGCTATTCAGCATGGCATGGAAGCAATTATCAGAGGCGATACTGATGCAGCACTTTGTGTTGCATCAGATGGGTCTGTAACAGCAGAAGGTCTTATTCGTTTCTCGCTTCTTTCAGCCCTCACAACAAATCCAGAACCGACAAAAGCATCGCGTCCATTTTCTAAAGACCGTGATGGTTTTGTAATGTCAGAAGGCTCAGCCGCACTTGTTCTAGAGAGCCTAGAACATGCAACGGCGCGTGGCGCAAACATTATTGGTGTCATTAAAGGCGTTGGCGAAAAAGCAGATAGCTTCCACCGCACCCGCTCTAGCCCAGATGGTATGCCGGCAATTACAGCTATGAAATATGCACTTGCAGATGCAAACCTATCACCTGACGAAATTGGCTATGTAAATGCACACGGCACTTCAACACCAGAAAACGACCGCATGGAATCAAATTCTTTAGCGGCTGTGTTTGGTGATAGAATTAGAGAAATTCCAGTTTCTTCTAACAAATCAATGATTGGTCACACCCTAACGGCGGCAGGAGCTGTTGAAGCGGTATTCTCATATTTAACCATGAGCGAAAATACGATACCGCCAACCATCAATCATGAAAATCCAGACCCAGATATCATTTTAGATGTTGTGCCGAACAAAAGCCGCCAAGCTGAAGTTGATAATATTTTATCAAACTCATTTGGCTTTGGCGGACAAAATGCCTGCCTTGTATTTGGTCGCTACCTAGCTTAATCAAAACAGCATAAACAAAATAAATGGCTCGAATTTAATTCGGGCCACATTTAAATTTAAGTAAATCGGAGATTGCTTTGCGCGCCCTTCAACTTGTTGCAGAAAAAGAAGTTTCAATCACAGAAATACCAGCACCACCGCCTCCTGGTGAAGGTGAAGTACAACTAAAAATTAAAGTGGTCGCACTAAACCATATTGATGTTTGGGGCTGGCGTGGCATGGCATTTGCCAAGCGAAATTTACCAATGACAGTTGGTGCAGAAGCATCTGCCGAAATCGTAAGTGTTGGACCAGGCGTGACGGATCTTAAAACTGGAGATCTTGTTGCTATTTATGGCGCCCCTACTTGCGGCGTTTGTCGCCCATGTCGCGAAGGCAGAGACAATCATTGCGAACACCCAAAAGGCGTTCACGGTTTCCACCTAGATGGTTATGCGCAAGAACTGTCAAACATGCCAGCACGCAATGTTGTAAAAGCACCAGAAGGCTTGTCTGATATAGCGGTGGCAGTGGCACCTGTAACATTTGGCACATGCGAACATATGTTGTTCGACAATGCAAAACTTCGCTCTGGCGAAACTATTCTTATTCATGCAGGTGGCTCTGGCATTGGTTCTGCGGCTATTCAGCTTGCTAAGGGTGTTGGCTGTAAAGTTATTACAACAGTTGGTTCAGACGACAAAATTGAAAAATGTAAAGAGCTTGGCGCTGACCACGTAATCAATTACGTAACTGAACACTGGATTGGTAAAGTACGCAAAATTACCAAGAAAAAAGGTGTTGATGTTGTTTTTGAACATGTAGGCAAAGACACATTTCAAGGTTCTATGATGGTACTTCGTCGTGGTGGTCGTTTGGTAACATGTGGTTCAACCAGCGGTGTTTCTTCTGAAATCAACCTAATGATGCTATTCCAACAACAATTGCGCTTAATCGGTTCTTTTGGTTGCAACATGCGCAATCTTACAGATGCAATGGAAAAAATGGCCCATGGCATTGTTAAGCCCGTGATTGATACTGAGCTTGAATTTGGAGATTTAGAACCAGCACTTGAGCGCATGGAAGCGCGAAAAGTATTTGGTAAAATCATCATGCGCATCAACGACTAATTTTATATTAGCTCTAACTCTTCTTAGTGGATTTTAATTGTGGCGGCCAAACGCACTAAATACCCAAAATGGTTCGTCTTGTTTCGCAATTCCAAAGACTGGCTCATTGCAAAATTTGCGATGGGTCTTCTTGGATTAATCAAAATGCTACCAGCCGATAAGGCCATCGATACCATAGAAGAGATGGGCCGCTTTTGGGGCATGCTATACCCAAGAACAAAACAAGCGCGTGTTAATTTAAAGCTAGCATTTCCTGAAAAGCCCGACGATGAAATTGAACAAATACTTCGTGACATGTGGGGTAATTTGGCAAGAACCGCAGCCGAATATGCATTTTTAGACCAAATTTTTGACCTTAACGAAGACGAGCCAGAAAAGGGTCGGATCGAAATAGTTGGCAATGAAAACTTTATCGCACTTCGTGATTTAGATGGCCCTGCTGTTTGTTTTACCGCCCATACTGCAAATTGGGAAATACTGCCCGTTGGCGCTGCAGCGCATGGCTTAAACATCACGGCTTTATTCAGACCACCAAATAATAAATACCTAGCAAAAGAAGTTTTAAAAGCCCGCACAACAAATATGGGCCATTTGGTGCCTTCAAAAGCTGGTGCGGCTTGGGCTTTAGCCGGTATTATGCAAGATGGCGGAAAAGTTGGCATTCTTGCCGATCAATATTTCCATAAAGGCGATATTGTAGAATTTTTTGGCAGAAAAACCAAAGCCAATCCGTTACTTTCAAAATTAGCTAATAATTTCGATTGCCCTATATATCCAGCACGAACTATTAGACTGCCAAATGGTCGTTTTAGATTATCCATTGAAGATCCAATTGATATTCCGCGTGACGAAAACGGTAAAATAGATCAGCAAAAATTATTGCAAGCAATCCATGATGTGATGGAAAATTGGATTAAAGAATATCCTGAACAATGGTTATGGCTGCATAAAAAGTGGCGCTAAATCAAAATATCCCGATTTAAGGGCGCTCTATACTTATATAAAAATTTTAAAAATGGCCTCGATATTGTTACATATCAAGGCCAATTAAATGTTGTTTTTTAAAGTATTCTAATTCTATTTTACAACACGTATTCTTGCATTACGCGCACCAACACGTTTCACCATTGTATATAGCTTGCGTGCATTATTTGGATGCAATCTTACACAGCCATGAGATGCTCGTGATCCCAAACGCTTAATTGAACCGGTACCGTGAATAGCGTAGCCGCCACGGAAAAAGATTGAATATGGCATTGGTGAATTATAATATTTTTTAGAATAATATTCTTTATACATTCTTGTTGGACGGTAAGAACCGCGCGGCGTACTAAACCCGCGTTTACCAGTTGATATTTTCCATTTGTGTTTCAAACGTCCGTTTTGATACACATACATTTTTTGCTGAGATAGATCTATTCTTGCTTCAACAGAAGCAGCCATAGCTGAACTAAGAAAAAACCCCGTTATTAAAATAAATGCCGAAATAAAAATTCGCACAATAAATCTCCCAAATTCTCGTTAAACCGTAATGAGCCACAACATATATGAAAAAACAAATAAATCCAGCAAAACACACGCCAAACGCGAGTAATTGAGATTCAAGGTTAAACTAACAATTTGATTTAAAATGCAATTAATCGAATCTATTCACTGCCTAGCGCATCCAAACCTCTGTGGATAAGCAAAAAATTACTAAAATAACTTAAATGAGCATTACAAAATAACGCGTGACAAACACATAAACCAACAGTGCTGCAATGGCATAACCGCAATGAAAGGCATTCAACACCATGGCTGGCAAATCTTTAGGCCCAAAATAGATTTTTGAAGCTATTGTTGGTGCAAGTACCAGCCATAGGAATGCAATGAGCACACCAAACTGGTTCAAACCTAATAAAAAAGGAATAGGAATTGCAAATATGATTGACCAAAGATGTTTTTTCCAATTTCCAGCAATCGCCATTACTGGCACACCTTTAATAGAATTAGCAAAAAACGCAGTCATGACACAGCCAGCTATGCCAGCCAATATTATCGCCACCCAAACATTAGAATTTGTATACATTATAGCCTCCCAATTAGCATCGTATAAATACTTCATAATTATTGGGCGATTAGATAACACATAAAATGGTAATTGGCGAATGCGCTATCCACAGACAACCTAAAGCAGACTAAACGACTAGTCTACAGACACATAAATATTGCAACATCCTTTAAATAAGACGATTTTGAGAATATTTATTTAATTACACTTTACGAGTATTGGATATCCATTCATTGGTCAAATCAAGAAATTCAGCAGCGCGTTCTACCAAATTGATTTCAAATTCGTGCAATTCTTTATCGCTTAACGAGATTTGCTGCATATGGACTAATATTTCCCGACGCTTCTCAATTGGTAATCTGCGAACAATAGAGGCTAAAGGAAAAAGTGATGTTTCACTTTCATACTTTTTTTGAACCGATTCCTCAAACATACCCAGCTCATCTTCGCTAACCCCTAAAGAATCACTCAATATTTGTCTGTAGCGTTCAAGTTCTGCAGGTCTAACCTGACCATCAACCATAATCACACGATAATATAATGCAGCAACCGCTAGGCGTGAATCAGCATCCGAAAATTCAATCTTTTCATTATCACCAGCGTTTAGTCGGTCCAAAAATGATTTAACAGAAGAATACACTCTTTTTCCTCTTCTTCTTAATTTGCCATCCCCGACTTAAATTACCTTACTAAAGGTTATATATATAAACAAGGACAAAGCAAAAAAACCGATCATTCCAAATACGCGGAATAATCGGTTTGTAAGCAATAAGCTTAATACTCTACAATACTAAGTGACCCGGTACGCAGTACCTTATCCGGGTTGAGGCACTTTAAAATCGCCGCCTCGGATATAGATATAGCTTGAGAGAGTAAACAGGCCGTTAGAATTTAGTTACCTGAAACTTAATTTTGCACTTTTTCAAAAATAGTTTTAAAAATATTTTGAATACAACAACACTATCCAATTGGTTTGAGCCAAGCATGCATGTCAGCAAAGATAAAATACTCAATGACAAATTGAAATCTTGACAGAATCGTATTTTATATCCATATAAAGAAATCTTTATATCTCAATACGATGTTAAATTGACAAAATGTATTCGCAAGTTGCGACACAGCATAATTCAGAATTAACCCAGGAACTAACAATGACCAAAAGAACTGACCCATTATCAAAACTGATCGCTGAAAAAGGCGTTTTGCTAGCAGATGGCGCGACAGGCACAACTCTTTTCGCAATGGGGCTAACTTCTGGTGACAGTCCTGAATTTTGGAATGATACCAAACCTGAAAACATCCGACAATTACACCAAGGCTTTGTTGATGCTGGCAGTGATATTATTTTAACAAATACATTTGGTGGTTCATGTCATCGTTTAAAACTGCACAATGCGCAAGACCGCGTACATGAGCTGAATAAAAAAGGTGCGCAAATTGCACGCGAAGTGGCAGATGCGGCTGATAAAAAAGTAATTGTAGCTGGTTCTGTTGGTCCAACAGGTGAATTATTATTTCCACTTGGCCCGTTAACAATGGCAGAAGCGCAAGTAGCCTTTGTTGAACAGATGAAAGGCCTGATTGATGGCGGCGTAGACGTGTTGTGGATTGAAACAATGTCTTCTCCTGATGAAATTCAAGCAGCAGCAGCAGCAGCACAAGAAGTTGGCATGCCTTATATCGTTACAGCCTCTTTTGATACAGCTGGTAAAACCATGATGGGCTTAGCACCAAACAACATTCACTCTGTCTTTGACGGACAAGCTGAAAAACCTTTGGGCGTTGGCGCAAACTGCGGTGTTGGTGCATCTGACATGCTTTCATCTATATTAGATATGACAGGCGCAGATCCAGAAGCGATTGTTGTGGCAAAAGCCAATTGCGGCATTCCAGAAATTCAAGGTGAGAATGTAGTTTATACAGGCACAGCAGAATTAATGGGCGATTACACTTGCATGGCGGCAGATGCTGGTGCGACAATTATTGGCGGTTGTTGCGGAACATCTTGCGAGCACTTAGTTGGCATGCGCGCATCATTAGATAATTACCTTAAAAGCAACCGTGGCCCACGCCCAACGATTGAAGAAATTGTTGAAAAAATTGGCCCAATGATTAACGCAACATCAGCCGCTAACGATCTACAGCCAAAACGCGAACGCAAAGGCCGCAGAAGAAGTTAAAGTGTAGAAGCTAATAGTATATGCTGAATGCAAAAATATTCTCACTTCATTTGTGGGCTACAAATTAACTAGACTTAACAATAACTTTTGTAATATTAATCAATGAGATTGAATATTTAGATTCATAAATGAATCAAAGGAAATACTAGCATGAACGACGAAGCAGAAATCATCCTTTCGGAGCTAAACGATGATGATCTAGTGCTACAAATGCATGACGATCTATATGACGGCCTAAAAGATGAAATCTCAGAAGGTGTAAACATTCTTCTAGGTCGTGGCTGGACCCCATATGATGTTTTGACCAAAGCATTGGTCGAAGCAATGCGTATTGTTGGTGAAGATTTCAGAGATGGTATTTTGTTCGTGCCAGAAGTTTTGTTAGCCGCTGGCGCTATGAAAGGCGGAATGGGCATTTTACGCCCATTATTGGTAGAAACGGGCGCACCAAAACTTGGCACTATGGTGGTTGGTACTGTTAAAGGCGACATTCACGACATTGGTAAAAACCTTGTTGGCATGATGCTTGAGGGCGCTGGCTTTGAAGTGTTTGATCTTGGCATTAATACAGATGTCGATCAGTTTCTTGCCGCAATTGAAGAGCATAAGCCAGACATTATAGGTATGTCGGCCCTACTCACCACAACCATGCCTTATATGAAAGTTGTGATTGATACGCTAAAAGAAAAAGGCATCAGAGATGACTTTATTATTCTGGTTGGCGGTGCACCACTTAATGCAGAATTTGGCGCAGCCATTGGCGCAGATGCTTATTGCCGTGATGCCGCCGTTGCGGTTGAAACAGCAAAAGAACTCATGGCACGCAAACACAATCAACAAGCGTCTAGTTAGTTTTCAACACAAGAATTAACTCCAAAGGCGCGGAAAACTCTGCGCCTTTTTCGTTTAAAATCAAATTGTTACCGCAACAAACGGAATCAAAATGACAATTGTAAATAACATCACCAATCAATCTAAAACCCGCATCATTGCATGCGGTATGATTGCGCGTGAGGTATTGGCAATTAACGCACAATTGGGCGATGTAATTGATTTACAATGCCTACCGGCAGAATATCATTTTAGCCCTCAAAAGATTGCCCCTGCATTAGACTTAGCAATTACTCAGGCAAAAGCAGAAGGCTTTAAAAACATCTTTATCGGCTATGCAGATTGCGGTTCAACGGGTGCAATCGACAAAATATGTGACCACCACCAAGTAAGCCGAGTGGACGGGCCCCATTGTTTTGCGTTTTATATGGGAAATGTAAATTTCAAAGAACAAGATGGTGATTTTGTAACCACGTTTTTTATTACCGATTTTTTAGCCCGTAATTTTGAGACATTTTTAATTAAGCCACTCGGCTTAGACAAACACCCAGAACTAAAAGAAGTCTATTTTGGAAATTACACCAGAGCATTATATCTAGCCCAATCAAATGATTTAGAATTAGAAAAACAAGCAAAACTTGGTGCCGCTTTTTTAGGGCTAGATTATCAAAAACAATATACAGGCTTTGGCGATTTAGCCCCTGCCCTTAAACAAGCAACAGCTTCAAAATAACAATTCAAGTACATTCAAAAGAAAGATACCTTCATGGCCCAACTTCAAATCGTCTATTGGCGCGATATTCCAGCTTCTTTAATCGTGAAAACAGGACGTAGAAATGTAGCAAAACGCGAATTATCACTGCGCTTTACAGAAGCGATTGATATGGCGGCAATGCGCGATGGCGCAGCAGATTCAGAGGCATATTTGGCTGAATGGCGTAAATCTGATCCAGTTCAAGTAGGCGATGATCTTGAAGCAGAAGCACAAAAAGCTTTGGATAACCTAGAAGCAGAATATACCAAAGAACGCTTGGTTGAATTAGTAAAAAACGGCGCTAAAGAAGCTTAGCATAAGCTAAGCCTTGTCGTTCTGGGTCGAGAAAATGATTCCACACTCAAATGCTTGATTTTATGCCCTATCTGCTAAGATGAGACATAGAAGAATTGGGAAACAATTGGGAATCACTTGCTTCCTAAAACAAATTCATATAAAGATATCTTTATATGGTAATGCGTTCAAGTAATTTGAGGCGCAATTCAGTTATTACATCATTACAGGAATTAAATCATGACACGCACAATCGTCGCCTCAGCCACTAAAGAAGTTATCATTGGCTTTGACCAACCCTTTTGCGTGATCGGTGAACGCATAAACCCAACTGGACGCAAAAAACTAGCGGCAGAAATGCAAGCTGGTAATTTCGACACGGTTAAGGCAGATGTATTGGCGCAAGTAGCCGCTGGTGCAGCGATTTTAGATATTAATGCTGGTGTAACTGCTGTTGATCCAAACCTTACTGAGCCACCGCTTATGGTGCAAACCTTACAGATCGTTCAAGAGCTAACCGATACGCCTCTAACGATTGATTCATCTGTTACCGCCGCGATTGAAGCTGGACTTAAAGTGGTTAAAGGTCGCCCATTGGTAAATTCAGTAACTGGCGAAGAAGAAAAGCTTGAGGCAATTCTTCCATTGATTAAAAAATACGACGTGCCTGTTGTTGCTATTTCTAACGATGAGACAGGCATCTCAATGGACCCAGATGTGCGTTTTGAGGTTGCCAAAAAAATTGTACAACGTGCCGCTGATTTTGGCATTAAGCCACACGACATTGTGGTTGATCCTCTAGTAATGCCAATTGGTGCATTGGGTGACGCTGGCCTGCAAGTATTTGCCTTGGTGCGCCGCTTGCGCGAAGAACTTGGCGTAAACACCATTTGCGGTCTATCAAACGTCTCCTTTGGCTTGCCACATCGCCACGGCATTAACGCGGCCTTCATTCCTATGGTGATTGCATCGGGCATGACATCGGCGATTATGAATCCGTGCCGCCCTGCCGAAATGGAAGCAGTGCGTGCCGCTAATGTTCTAAGAGGAACAGACGCAAATTGCGCAAACTGGATCAGCACTTACCGAGACTATAAACCCGATGCTTCTGGCGCAGCTGCGGCACCAGCTCCAGCTGGCAAATCAGGTGGTCGTCGCGGTGGCAGAGCAGCAAGACGCGGCGCTTAAGTTTTAATTTGGTTTTGCGTGAAATTTAAAGCAATTAAATTTCACCCAAACTTCGAGAATCGATACTCTCGCACCTCAGCATGAGAGAGTTAAAAACAACACAACTGATTGGCAAGTAACGTAGATATGACCAACCAAACAGATCCACTTGTACTCTTCATGCCATCGGGCAAACGAGGCCGTTTTCCTAAGGGAACGCAGGTCATCGATGCCGCGCGTGATCTTGGCGTGTATGTAGAATCTGTTTGTGGTGGGCGTGGCATTTGTGGGCGTTGTCAGTGCGAAGTGCAAGAAGGCAACTTTGCCAAACATGGCATAACCTCCAGCAACGATCATATTTCTCCATTGGGTGAAAAAGAAAAATTCTACGCTTCAAAGCGTGAGCTAAAAGAGGGTCGTCGCCTTTCATGCTCCGCTTCTATTGAAGGCGATTTGGTAATTGATATTCCGCAAGAATTGCAAATCAATGCGCAAGTGGTACGCAAGGCTGATGATGGTCGCCACATCGATCGCAACCCAGCCATTCAAATGTGCTATGTGGAAGTTGAAGAACCAGACATGCACAAACCCTTGGGCGATATCGACCGCTTGTTGCAAGCGATTACCAAGGAGTGGGGATTTGAAGACATTAAAATCGACTTTTCCCTTTTGCAAACCGTTCAAAAAACATTGCGCAAAGGCAAGTGGAAAGTAACAGCCGCAATTCATCGCGAAAGTGAAACGGCTCGCCCTCACCTAATTGCAATTTATCCAGACCTTAAAAACGAAGCATATGGTGTGGCTTGCGACATTGGCTCAACAACCATCGCGCTCCATTTAGTATCGCTATTGTCTGGTGCAACAATCGCATCATCAGGCACATCAAATCCGCAAATTAGGTTTGGCGAAGACTTAATGAGCCGCGTTTCATATGTGATGATGAACCCAGATGGCGACAAAGCCATGACCAATGCAGTGCGCGAAAGCATTAACGAGCTGATTGGAAATGTGTGCAAAGAATCTAAAGTATCGCGCGAAGACATTCTTGATTTGGTGTTTGTTGGCAATCCAGTCATGCACCATTTATTCTTGGGCATTGATCCAACTGAACTTGGTGGCGCACCATTTGCGTTGGCGGTTTCTGGCCCAATTGACACCTATGCAAGTGAGCTTGATCTGCAAGTAAACCAAGGCGCTCGTTTGTACATGCTCCCTTGTATTGCTGGCCATGTTGGGGCGGATGCAGCAGCAGTTACCTTATGCGAAGGGCCTCACCGCCAAGATAAGCAAATGTTAGTTGTAGATGTTGGCACCAATGCGGAAATCGTATTGGGCAACCGTAAGCGTACAGTAGCAGCTTCCTCGCCCACAGGCCCAGCCTTTGAAGGTGCAGAAATTTCCTGCGGACAACGTGCGGCGCCCGGCGCGATTGAACGCGTGCGCATTAATCCAGAAACGTTAGAACCCCGCGTTCGTGTTATCGGCATTGAGCCGTGGTCTAATGAAGATGGCTTTGAAGCACTGGCGACAAAAATTGGTGTAACTGGCCTATGCGGATCTGCAATTATAGAAGTTGTTGCAGAAATGTATTTGGCAGGGATCATCACAGAAGATGGTGTTATCAACGGCGATTTAGCACAAAAGTCTGATAGAATCATCCAAGAAGGGCGAACATTTTCCTACATTTTGTGGCGTGGCAAACAACAACTCGCCATTACTCAAAATGATGTTCGTGCCATTCAACTGGCAAAGGCCGCACTTTATGCTGGCATTAAATTACTCATGGATAAGCTTGAAATTAGTGAAGTAGATAGCATTAGTTTTGCAGGCGCATTTGGCACATTCATCGATCCAAAATACGCAATGGTATTAGGGCTTATTCCTGACTGCGATTTGAAAAAGGTGAAAGCAGTTGGCAATGCGGCAGGTTATGGCGCTAAAATGGCTTTACTAAACCAAGATTATCGCCGTGAGATTGAAGTTGTTGTTACAAAAATTGAAAAAATTGAAACCGCTTTAGAACCCGATTTTCAAAAACATTTTGTAAACGCAATGGCTATGCCAAATAAAGTTGAACCATTTCCAAAATTAGCGACACAAGTTAAGCTTCCACCAAGGCAAGACCCTTCTAACAGTGCTGGTGTCCCTAAAAGGCGTGGCGGCAGATCAGGCGGAAGAAGAGCACGATAGTACTAAGTACTAATTTCAATTACAGGCAAAACTTGCCCTTATATGTTCAACGACCAGTGTCATTGCCTCGGTTTTCTTTTTAGACAATTGCAAAACGACATCTGAAGGTTCCATAGGTGGCAATCCATATTGCTCACCTACTTCGACAATCGCACCGTTAAGCGAAGATCGTGGCATGGGCGCAATAACGAGATCAGACAAAATGGCCGCCTTTTGTCCTGTAATATGACTGCTTTGAAACACAATCCTAAAATCGCGCCCAGTAGCTTCAATACTTTTAAGTGCTTCGGCTCGCCAAAAACATCCCTCTTCCCAAACACAAATTGGGATTGGATTTTTTTCGCCAGCAATGCCACCCTTTAGACCAGCCCAAACCAATTGATCGCGCGCCAGAACTTCACCACCAGAAGTATGTTTCACTTTTACATGGTCGTTTACAAGCACAATATCCAAACCACCGCTTTCAACTGATTTAACAAGGCGCTCAGAATTATCGACCATAATATCCAGCCGAATGCCTGGATGATTCATGTCGTAATCGCGCAATATATTGGTCAAATATCGGTCTGAAATATCATCCGACATGCCAAGCCGCACCTCACCAGAAACCTCTGGCGCAATAAATCTAGCCATTACTTCACGGTTAAGCGCCAATACACGCCTTGCATGTTCAACAAGAAACACACCATCATTTGTTAATTCAACTGAGCGAGAATCGCGCTTAAATACGGGCCGGCCCAAAATCTCTTCAATACGCTTTACCTGCATAGAAACAGCAGATGGCGTGCGATGCACTGCCTCTGCAGCACCCGAAAAATTTCCTGTTTCGGTAATTGCAACAAGCGTTTTTAACAAGTCCAACTCTAGCAAAGGTGTGTTTTGAACTATTGGAGCATTCATAGGATTTCCTTAACATCAAAAAAATTGATAGATACTATAAAATCAATTCGTTTGATTGAAACATCTTTTTTAATCATTGTCCAGTTAGCAAACCAGCTCCCAAAAAATGAGCATAAAGCAAAGGACATTAAAATGGTAATTAGTTGTAAGACAGATAAATCTTTAGAAGGTAGATTTCAGTTTTCAAACATAAAGACTAATATCTCCAAATTCTCTAATTTTCTAATAGTGCGTTTGGCAAAATATTTGGATAAAAGAAGTAAACTGCAAAAAAGACGTGCTGCATTAAAAGAGTTATCCAGCCTATCTGACAGTACTTTAATGGACATTGGCATAACTAGAAATGATGCAGAATGGGCTTTTAATAAACTTTCGAAAGACGAGACATCTGCCGAATTAGAAACATTTTTCAAGACTAAAAAAGCGTGCCAATAAATGGAAATTGAAAGATTGATGTTTTTTACAAACTAACGCGCAGATAAATTTTATATCATCTGCGCATATTTTATTTCTATTTTCTACGTTTAATCACAAAAGCATTTTGAACAGCAGTATCACCATATACGTTAAACTCAGGATGTCCTTTAACAAATAACTGGGTTGAACCGCCCCCATCAAGTGCAATGGCGCTATCGCAATTAAACCAGCCACCCCATTCTTGACTTCGTAGCACCCAACCCGCTTCAAAAAGACTTAGCCCCAGTCCACTAAAGGTTAGTAAAACTACCTTCTTATCTTTTAACACACAGACCAATGTACGATTTTTTATCATGCGAAGGTTACGATTAAGCGCCCACTTACTACCCTTTTCTAAGATCACGGGTCTACTTTGTAAAACCTCTTTCAACTCGCCAAAGAGCGGTTCTTGTGATGGCAATATATCGATACCATCTACACCAGCAATTAAAAAACCACCTTTCTTTGCCCAAGCACGCGTATATTGAACCCCATCATCAATCAGCAAACCTACTGGACTTAAAGAGCCGTCACCATGTTTGGTAAAAAAACCACCATTTACTGCTATCACTGCATCCAATCTGGTTGCGTATTCTTCAACATACTCACCATTTATTTTAGCCTGTTGAGCTATTGAAAATACAAAATGCTCTGGAGATATTCTAAAAGCATGCAGTCTAATGCCCAATGGGGTAGAAACAGAAAGTGTTTCCAAGCCTTTTTCAATGTCTTTCCAATCAACATACTCTAACGCACTCACTATGCTTTGCGTTTGAGGCGGTGCATTGTTAATCGATTGCGCATTCGAAATTGACGTGGATAAGCAAATAACAAAGAGGTTCATACAAACCGCTATGCAAGTATTTATGTATGTTTTAAAATAATTTTTATTTTGAAAACGCGGCAACTTTACAGCCAAATTACAAACATGGCACAAGCCCATATTTAATTCCTAACTTATACCCTCTAAAAAGGTATTCTATGGCATCCGCATATTCAAGCTACTTACACATTGAAATAACTTCAAGTTTAAACGAGAATTATTCAAGTAAATCACAGTATATAATGAAATTATCGACCTTTAGATCAAAGTTACAAATTAAGGTTGCAGATTATCCATATGTGCAATTCCCATTCCTATTTTAAAGCCGCCAATTGCCGCATAAATAGTCTCATAATCATCCAATCGTCCACTGATAGAAGCGCTTAGCACTTTTCCCGTTAAAGGTTCTGGAATCACATTGCGCGGACGAACACCTGCCCATTTTTCAATGATTGGCGCATCTTTCAAGGCTGGAACAGCAGTAATACCTCGCTGATAAAAGCTCATATCGTTTTCATCAAATTCTTTTTCACCCGACCAAATTTTATTGCTGGTCGAACCAATTGCCACACGGTTGCCAGCATGGGGAACAATGTAAACACCATCATCGTAGACAATAGGCAACGTATCATTATGGTTATATTCAACCAAAACCGCCTGCCCTTTAACGCCTTGTCCAAGTATGGTTTGAGTTTTATAGCGTGCATCAATCTGCGATAGCAGGTCATATGCCTGATAGCCATTTGCAACAATAATTCGCCCAGCAGAAATTGACGTACCATCTGCTAAATTGGCCTTACAATTTTTAGCATCTATAGCGCTGACTTCTACACCTTCATTTATTTCTGCATGAGCACGAACATAGGCGGCCAAAGCTTCTAAATACGATCTCGGGTTCACCCTTGCAGAAAAATTATCATAAGTTACACCGTATGCGGCAATTTCAGTATTCACCCACCCCTTTGGCAGACCAACCAATTTTCCATCGTGGATAATATCTTCGCCGATTTGATTATATTTGGCTAAAGAATAGCGCCCTTGCCAAAGCGTTTTCATGCCTTCCAACCGCTCTTTCACATGGAAATCCATTTTCTCATGTCTAAGAGGCATAATGCGCCCACATCTGCGATACCCACAATCAAAACCAGTATCTTCTTCAAGCTTTGCAATACAATTGCTCAAGCAATCTAGCGCCTCAAACTGCATTTGTTTCTTTTCATTCCAGCGAACAGGTTCATGTGGCATCAAAGAGCCAAGGAAGCCACCAGAAGCACCATTTCCAACATGTGCCTTTTCTACAACCTGCACACTTTCGCCGCGTTTTATAGCATGACGGGCGGCCCATAAGCCAAAGATTCCAGCGCCAATAATGAGGCAATCTGGATTGGAGAAAGAGGTGGTTGTTGTTTTCAAAACGAGACTTTCTATAGGGAAACTTTATAAGATTAATTGAATCACAAAATAGCTATAAATGACACCAATCAAAAACGAAATGACTGACAATAAAAAGAGCATGCTGCAAGCACCATTTGAGCAATGTGAGAATAGAAAACTAACGTGCGCGCGCTACCGCGCAACTGCCTACTAGCCAATCTCAGCTAAATACTTATACACATTGTGATATAGATAATTCTTTATAAATCTTGCGATTAGTCCGCATTTATCTAAACTAATTTCCATTAGAATTCTTATTATAAATTGGGGATCCAAATGGAACAGTTGTTAGATATAGATAGCCTAAAGGCATCCGCCATATCGATCTTAGACAAGTTAATCGGGTGGCTATCCAGCCCCCAATTTTACGCTCAAATAGGCGCAATCATCTTAGCTTTACTCATCGCACATTTTGCAGCGCGTACATTAAAGAAAAAAGTAGATTGGTTTTCTGTTGCGCCAAAAGAAGATGTACGTTTCTACAAAATAAAAAATTATATTTTTGCGGCCTCCGACCTTTTATTTCCTGCACTTTGCTACATATTGTTGGGTATTGGTGCAGCAATTGTTTTGAACGCTGTTGGCGCTAATTGGCTAGTCTTAATCGCGCGCGGCGTTTCAATAATCTACCTGCTGTATAAAGCGATCAATCGTTTTATACCAAACCCAATGCTTCGCACCGCATTGATTTACGTCGGCATACCCATCGCTACATTAAGCGTCTTTAATTACCTAGATACGACCATTCAGTTACTCGACAATGCATCACTGCAAGCAGGTAACATTCGCATATCTGCATACTTTTTAATTAAAGCCGCAATTGCTGGTGCGTTCTTCTTCTGGCTTGGCTCGGCCTCAAATAAATCTGGACAAAAGGCAATTCGAAAACAAGATGCCCTAGATAGACCAACACAAGAACTATTAGCAAAGCTGTTTCAAATCGTAATTTTTTCCACGATCTTTATTTTACTAATGCAAGTACTCGGCTTAGACCTAACAGCCCTTGCAGTTTTAGGTGGTGCAATTGGTGTAGGCATTGGTTTTGGCCTTCAACAAATCGCATCTAACTTTATCTCAGGAATAATCTTGCTAATAGAACGCACCTTAACCGTAGGTGACTACATTGAAATGAGCAGTGGTAAGGCAGGCATATTAAAAGAGTTAAACATGCGCTCTGCCACATTGGAAACTTTTGACGGTAAAGAGATTATGGTTCCAAATGAAAAATTCATTACCGACACATTTGTTAACTGGACAAGAGATGATCCACGCCAGCGTTACGAAGTTAATTTTAGTGTTTCATACGATACCGATATTGAAAAAATTCCAGACCTAATTTGTGCTGCTATATCAAAGCACAAATCTGTTTTGTCCAAGCCAGAAGTACCAGATTGCGAGCTGCGTGGATTTGGCGAAAGCGGCGTTAATTTTGGTGTCGAATTTTGGATTAAAGGCATCGATGATGGAAAAAATAAAATCTCATCAGATGTGCTTATGATTATTTGGCGCACCCTAAAAGACAATAATATTTCTATTCCCTTCCCTCAACGTGAAGTGCGTATTATTGGGGAAAATTCGGTAATGAGCATTAAGAAAAAAGGTGCTCTTGAAACGAGTAAAGGCCGAAAGTAAGAGCCTCAAATACGCACTTACTCACTCTTATTGTTTGAGAAGCCTAAGAATATAAGCCCTAAAAACGTCCCTAAAAACAAAACTTTCAATACCAGTGCTATTGGTGATGATATTGCCAATAGCCCTGCATCTGGCAGTGCCAAAGATACAATTTCATACAGCACCAATTGCAATGCTGGAATTAACAAAACCAAAGCCAGCCAAATATACACATACCACTGAGGATGTTTAGTTGCGCGCAAACGCTTCATAAACAGACAGGTCCAAAAATACAAAATTGAAAAACCAACAAATGCGCCTATCACTCCTAAAAAGGGAGCGACTGCAGTGGTCATCCATACCATCTGTGAATTCACATATTTTAGTAGAAAAAATATAGCGGCAAGGCAAATAGTCAAAAATGAAACAAAGGCAACACCTTTTCCAAACTCGGCTTTGGTTATAGTACCTTCGGTAGTGCGAATTAAATCAAACATTTTGTCTCTTTGTAAATAATTTGTGCAAGCAATGCCATATTGCATTTTGCGACAAGCAACGCAAACCTTAACTATAAGCACCATGCGCATCTTCATTTGCTTTTGGCCGTGCAATGGTCGTTATCATTTTTTCCAACGAAACCGAACCTATTATTTCACCACCCTCAGTAACAATTGCTGAATTGAATTTTGATTTAGCTAAAATCTGCAATGCGTTTTCTATAGTTTGAGATGCTTCAATTTTGGGGCCATTAGTGATTTTCTTTTTTGTCGTGACTGCTCTTACTTTCAAGACACGTGCTCGATTAACATCTTTAATAAAGTCAGCAACATAATCGTCAGATGGCTTTAGTATAATTTCTGGGGCCGTGCCTTTTTGAATAATTGCACCATCGCGCAATATCGCAATATTATCGCCAATGTGCAAAGCCTCATCTAAATCATGCGTAATGAACACAATCGTTTTATGAAGTTCTGTTTGCAAATCTAGTAAAATGTTTTGCATGTCGGTTCTAATCAACGGATCAAGAGCAGAAAATGCCTCATCCATCAGCAAGATATCGGCATCAGTCGCAAGCGCGCGTGCCAAACCAACTCGCTGTTGCATGCCGCCAGAAAGTTCTGAGGGATAGCGTTTTTCAAAACCCGACAAGCCCACACGATCAATCCATTTCAACGAACGTTTCTTAGCATCGTCTTCTTTAACACCTTGTATGTTCAAACCATAAGCTACGTTTTGCGCAACATTTTTATGTGGTAATAGAGCGAACTTTTGAAACACCATTGATGCTTTAAATCGACGAAAGTCGCGCAATGTTTTCGCGTCCATCGATAGAACATTTTCACCATCAACAATCATCTCACCAGATGTTGGTTCAATAAGACGATTAATATGGCGAATGAGAGTGGACTTACCAGAGCCAGACAAACCCATAATCACCTGAATACCACGTGCAGGAATATCAAGACTAACATTGTCTAAGCCCAGCACATGGTGATGCTTTTCAAGTAAATCAGATTTACTCAAGCCCGCTTTCACAGCATCCATATAGAGATCAGCTTTTGGCCCAAAAATCTTATATAGATTTTTGATCGATATTTTAACGTCTTGCTTTTTAGCCATTGTGTCCGCCTGTTCTGTGTTTTTGTAGACGTTTGCCATAGGCTTGCGATACGCGGTCAAATATGATTGCAATCGCCACGATTGCCAAACCATTCATCAGGCCTAATGTTAAGTACTGATTTTGCACAGCTCGCAACACCTCAACTCCTAAGCCTCTAACATTAATCAGTGCTGCAACAACAACCATTGCAAGTGACATCATTATGGTTTGGTTTACGCCAGCAAAAACATTAGGCAAGGCCAATGGAAATTGAACCCCCATTAACCGTTGCCACTTACCTGCACCAAATGCATCAGCGGCTTCCAACACTTCTTTATCAACCAATCTAAGACCAAGGTTTGTTAACCGAATGATTGGGGGAATGGCATAGATGACAATGGCAAAAAGCCCAGCAATCTTGCCAATCCCAAACAACATAACCACTGGTATTAGATAAACAAACGATGGAAGGGTTTGCATAAAATCTAATACAGGAAGAATAAACGACTGCACCCTGTCACTACGTGACATCCAAATCCCAACAGGAATACCAAGTACAATGCACAGCAATGTACACACAGACACCATTGAGATGGTTGCCATCGTGTCTTTCCACATATCTAGCCAGCCGATAATTGAAAAAGCTAGAATTGTGCCAACTACCATTTTCCAACTACGCGAGCCAAGCCATGTAAGGCCGCCAAAAATAATAAAAATAATAGGCCAAGGTGTCGCAATAAGTAATTTTTCAAAGAAAACTAAAAACTCTAAAAGAGGCTCGAAAAAATCCTCAATACCTTCGCCATATTCACGAGTGAAAGATCTAAAGCTACCGTCAATTCCTTTTTTAATATCTCGCAATTCGCCTCTACCCATTACAGGCGGCGCTATCCAGTTATGTTTATCCCAGTCAATTAAACTGTCGGAAGCCATCATATCACCTCATACAACTAAGCCCGGCAGTTAAAAACTACCGGGCTTAATTTTTTATTTTCTAATTAAAGGGCTGCTTCTACTTTTGTAGCAACATCTGCAGGAACCCATGTTTTCCATAAGTCTTTGTGTTTTTCTAAAAACTCAATCGCTGCATCTTCACCGCTGGCCTGTTCATCAGCCATATAAACCAACATGCCATTCATAACAGCACCTGGATAAACACGCTTAGACAAATATTCAGCTGCTACGCTGCTTTTTTTCTTAAAACCATCGGTAACAACCGTATGAACTTCTGATTTAGTCCATGCTGTCTTTTTAGGATCTGCACAGTCTTGCTCAGCTTTAGCAATACAATTATCCCAATTGTCCTTGCCTGCAAATTCAGTTTCAAACGGAAGCAATTGCATATCGTATTTACCGATTAAAGCCGTTGGGTTCCAGTAATAACCAAACCAATTTTCGCCACGTTCTGCAGCTTTTGACAATGAGCCATCAAGACCCGCACCCGAACCTGGATCAACCAATGTCCAACCTTTTGCTTCCATATCAAATGCACGGAACAAATTAACATTGACCAATTGGCAACCCCATCCAGCAGGACACCCAATAAAGGCACCTTTTGATTTATCTTCTGCATAAGGAAATAGTTCTGGATGCTCGATTAGTTTTTCAACAGTATCAAGTTCTGGGTGTTCTTTTCTAAATTTAGGCGTTACCCACCAGCCTTCACCCAGACCTGTAATTGGACCATCTTGTAATGAATGCATACGGCCTTCAGCAATGCCTTTATCAAGCAACACACGAACAGAATTAACCCAAAGTTCACCAGCAATTTCTGGACGTCCTTTTTCATTCATAGATGTAAAAATTTGGGTTGTGCCACCAACGGTTAGCTCAACATTACAGCCATAGCCTTTTTCTAGAATAAATTTATCGACATTAGCCAACAACTCACCAGAGGCCCAATTGAACTCTGCCATGTTTACATCACCACATTCAGCGCGCGCTGTTGATGTCATCAACATTGCAGCTGCAGCTGAACCAATTAAACTTAACACTAACTTGTGCATATTAAATACGCTCCTAATTCACTATCTTTTAGAGCAACAACAGACATACCAAGATGGTATTAAGTCCTGCACCCCATGAAATTCGTGCCCAAGTAAGTACATATGCCTCGCAGAGTCAAATTTGAGCGATAATGAGGTAAAAAGCAGAGATTTTGGTCAGTTTTGTCGCAGAAATAGCAAAAATAACAGTATTTTAAGAAGAAAACGACAGAACACGGTTTTAGAATACCAGCTTAAGAATCATGTCTCGTTGCAATATAAGAGCCGCGTTGCTCAAACCTTTTAAACCAACGTGCCAGTCCTTTGCGACCTTTCCTCCAGTTCAATTCTGAATATCTAAAGTCGAGATAACCCAATGCACAGGCCACAGAAATAGAGCCCATATTTGGAACACGGCCTAATGTTTTGAGCCAATTTGCTTCTATTCTGTCTAGCCCGTTGGTAACTTTTAGCATCTGCCCCTCGCTCCATTTATCCCAGCGTTTGTCTTCAGGACGTAAAAATGTCTCGTACCGATTGCCAACTGCCGCATCCATGATTGCATCGCCTAAAGCTTCAAGCGTCATGATCTCATATCGTTTTGAACCCGAACGCGGCGTTAGCCTTTTGCCATCGTGAATGCTGTCGAGATAATCGCAAATAACACGGCTGTCAAACAGCACTGTTTCACTTGTATCGGTGGCAACTCTGGCATCTGCGCCATCTTCTAAAACCAATGCTGGAATTTTTCCGGTAGGATTGGTGGTAATCACTCCCTTGTCAGGGTCTACAACATTTGCTGCTGCATTTAGCAATTCAATTTTGTCAATTAGTTCTCTTTCATGGGCGACAATCAAAACTTTTCTAACAAACGGAGAAGCCTTAGCGTACCATAATTTCATGCAATAAATCCCTCAGACAAACACAACGCAATAAGCGATTATCTTCAACAGATTTTAAAAATTATCAAGTGAAATTGTTAGGAAAATAAACACTGAGGCCAATCGGTAACAATATTCTTGTCACCCATATAAATAACCTGATGCAAAGACTTTCAAATAAAGCCCCCACAAAGTCGCAAGCACTAGGATGTGGGTTAAACAGCCATCTGCGCTTGCGACCGACCAGGATGTGTGGGTAGGGGTCCCGGTCGATTACAGTTCTAGCGAAACAAGCTGACTACAAAGTTAAATTCTGTCTAAGATTGAGACAAACATTACTTATAGTAAAGAATGGGTATATTCCCCATTTAATTTTAACGAAGAATTATCCATCAATTACTTGTTAAAATATCGACTACAACAACGATGGATCAACCGAACGAGATATTACCGCTTTAACCGTCATGCCTTGGATGATGACAGAAAATAGCACAACAGCATAAGTAGCGGCCAGTATCATAGGCTTATAATCATTGTCTGGTAATGACAGCGCCAGCGCAACTGAAATGCCTCCTCGAAGCCCTCCCCACGTTAATACTGGTATTGTACCTTTGGTAAATACAAGCAGCTTTGAAAGCGACAATATTGGCACAGACACTGCCATCACACGGCCCAATAGAGCGAGTGGAATACAAGCGAGTGCCAACCATCCCATAGAAGGATCGAGAGTAAGGATTATGATTTCCAAGCCAATAAGTAAGAATAAAACTGAATTTAAAATCTCATCTATCAATTCCCAAAATCCAAATAAGTGCTTACGCGTTACATCACTCATACCAATACGTGCACCGCGGTTGCCCACTAAAAGCCCAGTAACAACAACAGCAATTGGGCCAGAAATATGCAACCGTATTGCAATTGCATAAGTGGCGGCAACAACACCAAGTGTAATTAAAATTTCCAATGTATATTGATCTATTGCTGCCATGGCTCTGTACGCAATCCAACCAGTAATAAGACCAAGAACGATGCCGCCGCCTGCTTCCACAAAAAACAATTCAGCAATTTTATAAGCATCAATAACGTCTTCACCACCACCGTGCCCTGCCACAGCAGAGCCTCCAGCAATCGTCAATAATATCGTAAATACAACAACACCAACGCCATCGTTAAACAAGGATTCGCCAGCAATTTTAGCTTCTAAAGAATGTGGAACATTGACTGACTTTAGCAGTGATAAAACCGCGACTGGATCTGTTGGTGATATTAATGCACCAAAAACCAAAGCCCACATTAGCGGAATTTGAATGCCAAATAAGCCCGAGAGATACCAAAAGCCAAATCCGATTATAGTGGTAGAAATCAACACGCCAACGGTCGCCAACACACCAATAGCCCACTTTTGATCTTTTAAAAATTCATAATCCACATGCAAAGCGCCAGCAAATAATAAAAATGCAAGCATGCCCTCCATCACTGTCGCATAAAAATCAATCTGACCAATGATAGATTGCATGGTCGAAGTTACACCAAGCTCAGGGAAGAAATTATCAATGACAAGCAATAAGAGTGACGCGCCAAGCGCCATGACCAAAAGGCCTATTGTATGAGGCAACTTAATGACAACATGGTTGAACCAACCAAAGAATGCAGAAAACGCTAACAGCAAAGCTGCAATTTCAAAAATAGTGAGCATTAGAAGATCTTTCAACTTTAAGCAGAATCAAATCGAGTGATTTACAAGTCCAATTTAAAAGAGCAACAAACAATTAGCAAACGAAGTTCTCTATCGCGCTATTTTTCCCAACGTCTTTTTGACGCGCCTAAAAACGCAACACTAATGTGAATTACCATTACTTTTCTAATCGATAATCTGGTCGATAATCTGGTCGATAATCTAGATTGTGACCAAATGCACATACAACAATGTCCCATATTACTAAACCTAAGATACAAAACCAATTGATTTAAGAATTGAAAAGGTTTTAGGCAATTATGTCAATATGGAGGAAGTAACATGAAAAAGAATATCGCAATTTTTGCAGTAGCAGTGGCCATTGGCCTTTCAGCTATCGCACCAGCATCTGCTGCTATGCGCTTATCAGTAATCGAATCTCAACAACCTGAGATCATTCAAGTTGGCTCACATTCGCACGGTGGATATCGCAAGAAAAGACATTTCAAACGTCATTACAAGCGTCATTACAACCGCCATTACAGACCTCATTATAAACCGCACTACCAACCAACAAAACACACGCATTACCACTGCCATAATAAAAAAATTCATGGCTATTGGGAAAATGTTTGCCACGTAGCGCGCCACAGAATTCATGGCAATCACCACAGCTACAAATATCACTAAACAATTGGTGTACTAATTTAGTTCATAAAAAAAGGCCGCAGAATATTCAATTCTCTGCGGCCTTTCCGATTCTTAAAACTTAGCTGTAAAAGCTTAGTTCTTAGCTTTGACTACCAATGCAATATTAGCGATCCCCCGTCCGCCCACAGTGAAACAAGGACGGACAAAAAAAGGATGACGTGGAGCTTAGCTTGAAAAGCTTAGTTCTTCGCTTTGTCCACTAATGCGTTGTTTGCAATCCCCCTGCCTGCAAACATGCAGACAGGAAAGAATCATTCCGTGGATTAGTTCTTAGCTTTGTCTACCAATGCGTTGTTAGCAATCCACGGCATCATGCCGCGAAGTTTAGCACCAACTTCTTCGATTTGGTGTGCATCGTTGTTACGACGGATAGCTTTAAAGCGAGCCGCGCCAGAGTGCCATTCTTGCATCCACTCTGATGTAAATTTACCAGATTGAATGTCATCAAGAATACGGCGCATTTCTTTCTTAGTCTCAGACGTAATAACACGTGGACCAGAAACATACTCGCCCCACTCAGCAGTGTTTGAGATTGAGTAATTCATGTTAGCGATACCGCCCTCATAAATTAGGTCAACAATCAATTTCACTTCGTGTAGGCATTCAAAGTAAGCCATTTCAGGGGCATAGCCACCTTCAACAAGTGTTTCAAAACCACAACGGATAAGTTCAACAACACCGCCACAAAGAACAGCTTGCTCACCAAACAAATCAGTTTCGCATTCTTCTCTAAACGTTGTCTCAATAATGCCCGAACGACCGCCACCAACGCCACAAGCGTATGAAAGACCAAGAGCGTGTGCATTGCCAGAAGCGTCTTGCTCAACAGCGATTAGGCAAGGAACCCCGCCGCCTTTTTGGTATTCGCCGCGCACTGTATGACCAGGGCCTTTAGGCGCAACCATAAGAACGTCGATAGTATCTTTTGGCTCAATCAAACCAAAGTGAACGTTAAGACCGTGAGCAAAAGCAATTGCCGCGCCGTCTTTAATGTTCGCTTCAATGTGGTCTTTCCAAATGCCAGCTTGCAACTCATCAGGAGCCGCC
>NVRK02000037.1 GCA_002400845.2 Hyphomicrobiales bacterium | reverse complement strand
CAAGCGACGCCCTTAGTTTGTTGGACGCCAAGCGACGCCCTTAGTTTGTTGGACGCCAAGCGACGCCCTTAGTTTGTTGGACGCCAAGCGACGCCCCATGGAAATCGTCCAACTTTAACTGATTTGATAGGCTTGAAGGATGCCACATCGATAATTGTTACGTCGCCCGACACTCCGTTTGTTGTAAATAATAGGCTTTCGTCGCTATTAAACGCCATGTGCCAAACACGCCGACCAACTTGAATGTATTTCACTGCTTTATAAGTTTGCATGTCTACGACCGCGATGTGATTGGCAGGCCCTAATGCGACAAAAGCAAACTTTGCATCCTTTGTCATTTTAAACCCTACAGGCTGAACACGATCAGAATGCACACCCTTTATTGCAAAATTCACTTTTGCTATTTCACTTTGATCTGCAACTTTGAAAACTGAAATCGTTCCACCAATTTCTGCGCTTACCCATAATTGAGAACCATCTGGCGTGAATTCTGCATGACGCGGTCTTTGGTCGACCAAAGTATTTGCAAAGATTTTCTGGGTGGATGTATCAATCCAATGCGCCATATTTGTAGTTTCAGACGTTGTAATTGCAATTTTACCGTCTGGAGAGATGGCCATACCTTCTGGTTCAATACCCACATCAATTTGTGCGATCACTTGTCGAGTTTCAACATTCACCACCGTCGTGATCGCATCGTCTTCATTGGCAATGTAGAGATGCTTATTATCTGGATGAAGAACAAATTGTTCTGGATCTTCTCCCGATGGCAATTCGTGTAATATTTTTCCAGTATCTGGGTCAATCATTTGAACTGTGTCGCTGTCTGAAGCACAAAGATATAAAACAGAATAGTCTTTTGAAAACGTAATACCTCGCGGCCTTTCACCAACTTCTAATGTTTTGATTACTGTAAAAGTGGTATCGTCGATGACACTAATAGTATCATCTTTTTCATTCGAAACCCAAATTTCGCCAGCATAAGCAGAACCAGTACAATGCGCGATGGTTAAAGCAATTACCGTTAAAGTTTTTAACTTTGAAAAAGTCATCATTCTGTAAATTCTCGACATTTCGATTCTGGCCTATCTAACCCTAAAGTGTCTAATTCATTGTGTTGATGTAAAAAGCCTTCTATCGGCGCTAACGCAACAACGGCGCGTGTATGAACCAAAGGAATGGGTTGGCGTAATTGTCCATTCCAATTCCTAAAAGTCAATTTTCGACCTTTAAAGCCTCCAAGTTCAAACTTATCAGAAAGCATGTAAGCCCTAAGCGCCTCAATTTTGTTGGAACCTGAACGTGTTACAGCTTCTCCAATTGATCTAACAGCTGCCCATGCCGCATAATCAATGGACCTCATAATACGTTTGGTTTGATTGTAAAATCTGGATTGCAATTGAGCCGCACCATGTTGCTCAACAGCAGTGCTCCATGCAGCAGGAACCAATCCTTCTGAGCCACCAACGGGTCTAGGCAACCATGTATTATACAAGATATACCTGCCAAAATCATGCCGTTCATCTGATACTATTAACAAATCGTAGTCAGGTAAATCTTGTGTAAAAAGTGGAACTTCTTGGGCCGCATTACGCCGCATATCTGCATTAAATTCCCATGTTAGCTCTGCTACGATTTTCAGTTGGAATTTTTTAGCTGAGCGTTTCAAAGCCAGCGCATAATCACCATCATTGTCATGGTCGCCCTTAATTAAAGCCCATTTATGCCAACGCTTTTTATAAGAAAATTGAGCAAGCGCATCTGCGAGCATTGCCCGTGAGGGTATTGTATGAAATAAATTACTGCGACACTCGCCACTTCGTAATGAATCATCTGTTGCTGAGATATTTATAATGATAGCGCCCTTGGCTTCAGGAAGATCACTAATATTAAGAATTACTTGTTTGGGGGCTTTGACAACAATGAATGGCGTTATTGAAAGCATCACTCTGGCAGCTTCAAGAATATCCTCCCCCTCATCCACCACGTCAATTACTAGTTTATAATCGTGCCCTAAGAATTTTCCTGTCGTGCGAATATCATTCAAAGCCACATTCACACCCGCTAGACCTTCATCGTCTGGTATAACCTCAAGATTAGAAAGTATGGGGGGTAAAGCCACCTTTTTTTCAAGATAGCCTAGCGTGACTTCAATCTTTGCAAATGAAGTCGATGGCAAGACGGTAATTAAGACCATCACAAACACAAATTGAACTAGTACGATTACAATTGTACGCAAAAGCCTCTCCGAAAATTTGCAAATTACCAATTTTACACCCATTGAAATTATCATATCGGTGTATTTTTCATATTGTCCTTAAGTACAGTTGAAGACAAAATTTCACTGTTGTAATCGTCCTTTAAAACATGGAGGAAATTATGCGTCATTACACACTTGGTATAGTGGCTGGTGTTCTAACATCAGCGGCATTGTTATTATCACACTCAAATGAGGTTAAAGCCCACGGAGATGTGGTGCCACAAGCAGTTGATACCGCTGATTTACCAAAACTTGGCAAAGAATGGTTAGAAGAAAATCCATGGCGAGATCCTAAAAATGAAAATTGGGCAAAAGCGGTTTCAATTGGTGCTTCAGGCTACAATCAAAACTGCGCACGATGCCATGGCTTGGAAGTAATCTCTGGTGGCTTAGCACCCGATCTTCGTTTTCTAGAGGCCGATATTGATGGCGATGAATGGTTTCTTGAAAGATTCAAAATTGGCTACACCCAAAACGGCATTACCAAAATGCCAGCATTTGGCGAATTGCTTGGGCAAGAGGCTGCTTGGGCCATTCGTACCTATGTAGAATCAAGACCAGATGAGGGCGCGCTTGATGATTATGTTGGTAGACTTAAAGAAATCAAGGCTGAGCTATTAGAATTAGAGGGTGTGGCTGATGCGCTAGAACAAATCAAACCTTTGCGTGAAGAAATGACAAAAATAGCCCTCAGCGTAGAAACAGGGTCAGGTGCGCCAGTCGCAGATTCTGCAGCATCGAGATCGGCTGCATTCCTTGACGGCTCTCCAGAACAGATCAAAAAAGCAATTGAAGCCTTGACCGTTGGGTTATCGGCGGCAAAGTGATGCGGATACATAAGCTTTGTATCGTCGCGCTTTTACTGGCGCCAAATATTGCTTTCGCACAAAATTGTGAAAGCATAAAATCTGGCATCGGCGCGACGAGAAAAACTCAAAATGTTGGTCGTCAATTTGTCGGAAATAGTCTTGATTTCATTCAAGAACGTGGTTGGATTCAATTTGCAGTTTACAGCGACTTTGCCCCTTATTCTTTTGAGAAAGAAGGAAAACTAACTGGCATTGATATTGATTTAGGCATAACCATTGCAAAGTATTTAGGTATTAAGGCAAGGTTTTACGCAACCGAAGCCGGCGAAAATGTTGATGCCGATTTGAGGTTTAACATTTGGAAAGGTCGCTTGGTTAGTGGGCCAATTGCAAATGTCATGTTGCATATACCGTATAACCGCGAATTGGGTTGTCGAAATGAGCATGTGGTCCTCAATGGACAATATTTCAACGAACAAATTGCGATTGCTTATTCTGCTGAGGATTATACAGAAGAAGGCCCGGTTCCTGCCTATTTTCGATATGATAAAGTTGGCGTTGAGAACGATTCAATTTCCGACTTCTACTTATCTGGCGTGGCAAATGGGCAGTTAATTCCTAATATGGTTCGCTACAAATCTACCAATGAAGCAATGGAGGCACTCAAGGCTGGAGACATTAAAGCTGTTATGGGCCCGCTCGCACAACTGGAGTATGAGTTGAACACCAAAACAAAAATTCATACGCCCCCACTTCCAGGTTTAGCTGTTGGACAGTGGACATTGGGTATCGCTGTTAGACATAATTGGCGCCCCCTTAGTTACTCAGTAGATGATGCAATTCGGCAGGCTGTAGAAGATGGCACAATGGAAACAATCTTCAAAAAATATGGGCTAAGTTACACACCACCCAAATGGTAAAAATCTTTGACCAAACGTTTTAGTTCTAAGAAACATAGTCACTATCTAATATATTAAAGCCTTATAACTTTACCCGAATTATCTTCTAAAACTACATGTTGTACTAGCTGGTCGGCAATTAATTTTCGCGCCAATTCTGTGTTTGTAGTCAAAGCCAATGCGGTGGATATGCCATCTGCAACGGTTGCAGTTTTAGCAACAACGCTCACTGTTTTCCAAGTTGCTTCAACCTGCCCCTTAAAGGGTGACAAGATATGCCCACCGCCATTTTTAAATTGATATGCAAGCGGCGAAGAAGTGGCAATGGCGTTATTTTGAAGGGTTATTTGAGAAATCAAAGTTCCAAATTGATCTGCTATCCCAATACGGTTTTTACTGTGCCCTGACCGATATTCGCCGACATTGACCAATATATTTTCCAAACCAAATGAGTGAAGTGTGTCGGCCACTAAGTCTGTTGCATATCCTTGAGCGATGCCGTTAAGCGTCATTGACGTATTTTGGTTTTTGAAAAACACATTATTATTGTCAGCTATCACAACATTGTGCCAACCAATGCTTGCCTTGATTTCGTTCAAATCAATTTCATCAAATTGTTCCTTTGATTTCGAGTATGCCTCGAAATATGGCTGAACCGTAGGGTCAAACAATCCATTTGTGACTTGGTTCAGCCTATTAATTTCATGCATCAAATTAATAAATTCATTTGTAGCGTGTAAAAGCTTATTGTTTTTGTTCAGCTTTGAAAGACTAGAATCCATATCGTATAATGAAAATTCTTGCTCAGCTAAACGAATTTTTTCAACAACAGTGTTCAATACCATTTTTGCTTTTTTTTCATCGCCTTTAATTTTAATGCTGGCCTCAGCACCAAACGCATGACCATTCCAATTGGTTTCGACTTGCCTTAAAAACGGAATTGCAGCGCCGATTGAAACTGCGGCACTGATTGATAAAAAACGCCTTCTTTGAATATTCATCGAGCACGCCCCTTTGTTTGCAAAATCAAGGGTACGCATTTTTTGTCATCATCAAAAATTGTGACGCAATCTAAGCATTGAAAACACTCGCTATATTTTATCTCGCCAGTTTTTTTGATTGCATTGTAATTGCATTTTACTTTGCACAACTGGCAAGGACTACCACACTCTGCTCTGCGTTCAATCCAATCATTCAATCGAAATAAACCGCCTATGGCCATGAAAGCACCAAGGGGGCAAAGATACCTGCAAAAGCCCTTAAACAGCACCATGCTAATTAACAAAAGCCC
Organism: Hyphomicrobiales bacterium; assembly: GCA_002400845.2. Taxonomy (GTDB): domain Bacteria; phylum Pseudomonadota; class Alphaproteobacteria; order Rhizobiales; family Rhizobiaceae; genus Salaquimonas. Next base: position 42,582 of record NVRK02000037.1, on the reverse strand, counting down.
GACTGCGTATGCTACATAATACCATTCTCTGACAAAGAATGTTGTCACAGCCGTTTTAAATGGCTCAATTTCAATCAACTTGTCATTTAGCCCCGGCGCAAAAAATAGCGCGCCAACCATGGCGGCAAGAACAACGTACTTTAATTTTGAAAATATACGATCAAGCGCTTCTGGTACTTCCAATTGTGGGAGCTTTAGTATTCTGCCAATATGGTGTGCAAATTCTTGCATAGCCCCAAAGGGGCAAAGCCAACCGCAAAATAACCCACGTCCCCATATGAAGAATGAAACGATAACCACCATCCATATAAGCAATGAAAACGGGTCGTACAAAAGAAAAGACAGACTTTGCCCGTCTAGGAGGCCACGCACAACACCAAGCGCTGTTGCGATCGACAATTGCCCCTGTCCCCACCAGCCAATAAAGACAATGACAAAGGCAAGTATTGATAGGCGCACTGGCGTATAATTTTTTAAAGAAGCTAGCCAACTCATCTTGCTAAACAAGAGCCAAAATAACAAACCAATGCCAAGCGAAACGCCTGCTAAATCTGGTAACCGTTGTAATCCAGCTTGTTTCCATGGTGCCAATGGTATGTACTTTTCTTCAATATTATAAAACTTAATATCGGTCTTGTGTGTAACAGTGAAATCTTGTGTTCCAATTTCTGGTCGAAATGATCCATGCTCACGAACTGCTCTAATGGTTAAATTCCAATCACTGGTTGGGTCAAATCCCAACCGACGATCCGTTCGTATAATCATGGCAGAGTTGCCAGGAACCCCCTTTAGCAATTCAAACTCAAGATCAGAATCCCTCAATGCAATAGGAAGCCCTCCTTGTTTCAAAGAGATTAAATCTGGACTTGTATTCCTAACAAAATCTTTTGACACCAATCCGTGCCTACCATTATCAATCAGTAAAATTGGTTCATCATTGTCAGATATTTCTTGGAATTTTCGAAGGGTTTCTACAGAGTTAGGTGTTAATACTGCTTTTGCAATCGCAGGCACGCCAATATCTACAACCCATAAATCGAGAAAAGGGTCTTGCGGATTTTTATTTCCTGCGGGATCATCGTCTTGCCAAAGCGTTCCAGCAAAAGCATTTTGAGCATCAGCGTTGGTAATCAACTTACGTTTGGCCAAACCCTTTTCAACCAAATCATTCCAATTAAGTCTCTCTTTATATTCTAAATTAGGGCGCACTTTTTGGATCGATCCAGCAATGCCTAATTTATCGCGCGCAATCTTAAATGCAGCGGCTAAAATGGTTTCATGTGCAATACGAACACTGGCGGTAGCTTTGGTCACACCCTTTAAGTAGATCAGCGAACTACCCGCCCCTTTGTTCCCATAGGGCACACCTACGACCAAAGTGTCTGTGATCGAGTGCCCATTATATTGGGTAACAAAGTTATGAAACAATGCCTCATCTAAACCAGAAACAAATATAGGTTCATTGTGACTTATAATTTCAGCATTTATAAAACGACCTTCAATAGTAACGCTTACAAATAGATTTATTGGCGCTCCACCAAATCCGGGCAATGGTGCAAGTGGTAGCGTTTCAAAAGCATAGCCTGCCACACGCCCATCTAGATTAATCAACTCCCAACCGCCTATTCCAAACGATTTACCGAGTTGATAAGGTGGTTCGATATAAGCAGCCGCGCCCTCTCTATCAAGCTCTTGTGCAATACCAATTGCGACAGAAAACAATAAAATAAGCATCGAAAAAAATACATCCATGCAGCGAATTGTAAGCAGTTTAAAATTATCCTTCATTAGCAAACTCCAAACTTTGAGCGCGCAACAAGATAAAAAACCCAGCACATAAATGCGCTGGGTTTCATTACTTAATTATTTTTAATCAGCCGATTTGGCCATTGCTCCACCAATTTTTTCAGAAATAAACCCGAACAATGCGCCAGCGATCATAGAAACAACGATGTTAATAAACGGATTGTCTACAATTGATACTGAAGTCAACATGCCCAATTTACCTGCCAATAGGGTAAATCCAGCCACACAACCAAATCCATAAACAGATGATGGTATGCTTGCCAATGCTGGTATATTCGCACCCAAGACGATAACCGCAGCGCCAATACCGACACAAATGCCAGCGGCAACTGGAACACCTAAGCTGCCTGCAAGAACTGAGATACCAAACAACGAGGCCCAACCGATAAATGCACCAAAAATATGCGCTGGAATGTTAGTTTTTAGTGCCGCTTGTGTGCCTCCTGAGTGATAGTAAGCAGCCCAAGCTATAAACGCTGCCCAAATTTGCAATCCTATTCCTGCTATAGGTCCAACAAACAACCATGTTGCAAGCCCCCCTAATACACCAATGCTAATGGCTAATGCTGTAAGTAATGGCATTTAATACCTCCCGATTATTATTTTTACCCATTTTTATCTGCACAAAAAAACCGTGAAGCGATTTTCACGACATGTATTTTTGCAGATTTTTTATGATAGGAGATGCAACTCAAAAATAAATTGTACCTTCGGTCGCTCATTATATTATTAAATAATATCAATAAGTTAACGGATACATTGTTGAGAGAATGTGCGTAATACTACTTAGATATGGCCATTTTAACATCTATACTAACATCATTTTTGAAGGTTCTGGCAAGAATGTAATGGCTATTCCTTGCAACATATATCCTGAAATTTTATCTCTTAAAGGCATTGAAAAAATATCATTGCCATATGCCAGAGAGAAAAGATAATAGCTTTAATATCAAGAAACACAGACCTTCATTATTTCTAATTTTATTCAAAAAGTCCGCGGATATATTCCCTCATAATTTTACCAAACTGCGCGCCCCAAAAGACTAAACCGATAAAATGAAGACTTACAACTCAAGTTTTCAGCCATATACCAAACTTAGAACACAGTGTGGCAACACCGCAATAATTTACATTCCTTATTAATGCGCCTCCAGCCTCTCCCTTCTCGCTGACATAGCTAAAATGACATAACGATTTGTGTATTCTTTCAATAAAAAATCAATCATATATGATGCATGATGCTTGACGACTGGATATATTTTGAATAATGTCGTGATAGCAGCGTCTAAAATGGCGCATTTTAGATCAGGAGGATCGCGTGTCAGAAAATACAGATTTAACGATGAAAGAAATTGAGCTATTAGAGGAGCGAGCACAGTTTGTGCGGCTGGAAACAATCCGACTGATAGAAATCGCTAAAGTTGGGCACTATTCTTCAGTCTTCTCCTGCGCAGAGATTTTTTCCACCCTTTATTATGATGTCATGAAGATTTCTGACGATCCTAAATGGCCGTCACGTGACCGTTTTCTAATGGGAAAAGGCCATGCAGCTGTAGGGCTTTTTCCTATTCTTGCTGACAAGGGTTATTTTCCAGTAGAATGGCTGGACACTTATACACGCCTAGACAGCCCACTTGGTGACCACCCAGATATGCGTAAAGTTCCCGGTGTTGATTTCAGTTCAGGTTCGATCGGTCACGCCCTATCAAACGGGGTTGGCATGGCACTTGGTGGGCGCATGAAAAAACTAGATTTTGATGTATTCGTCATGCTTGGTGATGGTGAAATGCAGGAAGGCCAAGTTTGGGAGGCCGCACTTTGCGCCGCCAGTCACAAGCTTTCAAACGTAATTGCCATTATTGACCGAAATGGTTTTCAGCTCGACGGTAAGGTCGATGATGTTTTGGCAGTAGAACCCATAGGCGACAAATGGCGTGCCTTTGGTTGGGAAGTACATGAAGTAGATGGTCACAATGTTGTTGCACTCACCCAACTCTTACGCCGTGTGAAAGCAGATAAGACTAGAGACAAGCCCTGCTGCATTATCGCTAAGACAGTAAAAGGTCGCGGCGTCGATTATATGGAAACTGAACCGGGCTGGCACCTTGGGTACCTTTCGCCTGAGGACGCCGAAAAAGCTCGCCAAGCCATCCTGAACACCAAGATCAATTCCTGTGGAGACGCACGATGAATGCCAAACCTAATCTCACGCCAGAAAGCTGGCAGTATCGTGACCTCAACACAAAGGCCCCTAGCCTGTCAGTACTTGCAGATACATTAATCGAGTTAGCCAAAGAAGGTCACCCTGTTGCTGCTGGAACAGCGGACCTTCAACACTCCAACGGCCTCGTGCTATTCGCGGAAGCTTATCCAGATCGCTTCGTACAATTTGGTATATCCGAACAAAACATGGTCTCTGCTGCCGCTGGTATCGCCACCACTGGAATGATTCCATATGTTGCAACTTTTGCATCTTTTATCGGCCTATTAACTTGCGAACAGATCCGTATGGATGTGGCTTATTGCGCGCAACCCGTGCGCATGATCGGTCATCATACTGGTATTTCTATGGGCTTTTATGGCACTTCGCATCATGCAACAGAAGACATCTCGACGATGCGCGCACTTGCTGATTTAACGGTGGTGTCGCCTTCTGATGGCGCACAATTCCGTCAGCTCCTACGTCATTCTGCAACATACCCTGAGCCTATTTATTTTAGAATTGGGCGCGGGCATGATCCTGTCATATACGAGCCAGAAGAGAAGTTTGAACTTGGCAAAGCCAAAGTGCATGGTTTTGGCGAAGACATTACGATCATCGCTTGTGGCATGGCAGTTTATGGTGCCAAGCAAGCTGTTGAAGCACTCAATGTTGCGGGCCACTCTGCTGGTTTGGTCGACATGCATACGATCAAACCACTGGACGAAGCTGTGGTTCTTGAAGCTGCAAGCACTTCGCGTATCGTACTTACTGTAGAAGAGCATAACATTCTTGGAGGCTTGGGATCAGCTGTCGCTGAAATTATGGCAGAAAATCCGAGTAAAGCACGGTTGAAGCGCCATGGCATCATGGATGAATACGCTCTAATCTCGCCACCAAGACGGCTTTACCAACATTACAAGCTTGATGGGCCTGGCATCCAAGAGGTGGCAGAATCCCTACTTTAAGCTAAAGAGATCGACCGGGAACGGATCTTCTAACACCAACCCAGTCGTAGACGGCGGTCTTGAGCCACAAGGCCGCCGTTACTTTTTGAGAAGCGTTTTTTACAATAGCTGTCCCCATCTTAGCTTAGGTCAAAAAGAACCTTCATTGCACGGCTACGGTCTTGTGCAAGCGTAAAAGCGGCCATGGCATCGTCGATGGGAAAGTAACCGCTAATGAGTGGACGCACATCGATGGCACGCGATGCAATCAGATTAACTGCCTCAGCAAATTCTGTGTCAAAACGGAATGTCCCACGATAATTCAGTTCTTTGGTGACGATTTGGGTTAGCGGTGCCACTGTCTCCGCACCTAGCATGCCGACTTGAACCACTGTTCCTTTTTGGCGAGTCGCGGCGAATGTGTCAGCGATGGCAGAAGGATGGCCTGAGCATTCTAGGCTGACATCGAATGTACCCTGTTCAGCTGTCTCGGCGGCTAACGCGCCAGATATCGTCGTATTGATGGCACCGTCTGCACCAAGCTTACGTGCCAGATCAAGCGAAGCATCCGCAACATCAGTTACAACGATCTTATCGGCACCTGCGTGACGGGCAGCGAGCATGCAAAGCGCACCAATGGGACCAAACCCCGTAATCAAAACACGTGCGCCCTTCAAATCTGGTGCCTGCCGCAACGCATGCAAACAAACCGATAACGGCTCAGCCAAAGCGGCTTCTTCCAGCGCATTACCGACATAGGGAACGCCTTGATCGGCTGTACAAATAACATGCTCACGAAAGCCACCTTCGATTGGTGGATTGCGCATCGCACTGCCCATAAACCGCATGTCGGTACAAAAACGAGGCGTATTGGATTGACATTGTGCACATGTCCCACACGCAAGCGATGGGTTTACAGCGACGGCTTGCCCAATGCGTGCTGGATCAACATTCAATCCAACGGCATCTACTCGGCCACAAATTTCGTGACCAAGAATCATCGAGCCTTGCATTTTGGTATTGCCAAATCCACCGTTGAGAAAATAGTGCATATCTGAGCCACAAATACCGCCATAGGCAACGCGGACACGGATTTCACCTTCACCAGGTTCCAACAAAGTACGTATTTCTGTACGAAGCACATGGGGTTCGTCAAGTATAAGTGTTTTGGACATATATCCTCCTTGAATGTATTGCATAGAGCAATCTTTTAACGTATATCAAATATCATGCATGATGTAACATAACAAGTTAAACGAACATTGTTCGATGAGAGAATTTTATGAATATCAATGGGAAAACGTCTGTACTTATCCACCTTGCCTATCCAGCAGGGCATTTACAGACGCCGCAACTGTTCAACCCACAATGTGACAAGCGAGGCATTAATGCTGTACTTGTACCATGGCAAGTTGCCCCTGAGCATTTAGCGGAGACCATGAACACATTACGGCACGCGGAAAGTATCGCTGGAGTAATTGTCACGATTCCCCATAAAGAAACTTGCGCTAAACTGTGTGATCGCCTTGAAGGTGTTGCCGAAATCTTGGAGGTCGCTAACGTTATACGTCGTGATCCAGATGGTACACTTGTTGGCCGTATTCTTGATGGCGAAGGATTTGTAGGCGGCTTGAAGCGAGCAGAGGTATCGATTGAAGGAAACAGTGTATTGATCGCTGGTGCGGGGGGTGTTGCTTTAGCCATTTCTGCGGCACTAATTGAGGCGGGCGCTTCTCACATCTCAGTGCTCAACCGAACCCGAGCGCGGGCAGAGGCAATGATAGAACGATTGGAAAAATTAACACAATCCACTGGGCAATCAGTTAATTTCAGTATAGCGGATACAGACAGTGCCAAGGGTTTTGATCTTATCATCAACGCAACTTCATTGGGTATGAAAGAGAACGATGCGCTGCCTTTTGATATAAATACAATTACACCTCAAATGATCGTGGCGGAAGTTGTGATGTCACCCGAAGTGACGCCTCTACTAGAGGCTGGCGCGAAGCGTGGTGCAAAGATTATTGAGGGCAAAGCAATGGTTCTTGGGCAAATTGACCCATTTATAGATTTCGTATTTGACGCGACGGCGTAAAGCCAAACGTCAGCTAATTAAAATTAAAGGAGACAAACATGATCGTATTTGGAGCGCCGCGGCGTTATGTGCAAGGACCTGGAGTCCTTGCTTCAATCGGAGCCGAACTGGCTGCTATCGGAAAATCTGCAGTTTTACTTGCAGATAAAAGGGTGATGGCACTTAGTGCAACTATTATAGAAACGAGCGCAAAAGACGCAGGCGTTTCCCTACGCACCATGCCTTTTAATGGCGAAGTTACCTATGATGAAATTGCGCGCATTGTCGCCGAAATTGGTGATGACGTTCCAGACATTATTATAAGTGCAGGCGGCGGAAAAACCATCGACACTGGCAAAATTGTATCGCGTGATATCGGCGCACTCTTTGTGTCTGTACCGACAATTGCATCAAACGACAGTCCAACCAGCCATATTGCTGTCATTTATGACGCCGATCATAAGTTGGTAGGCGTTGAGGAAAACAAAGGCAATCCAGAATTGGTTCTGGTTGATACAGACGTGATTATCAAAGCGCCACTTAAATTATTATCTGCAGGTGTCGGTGATGCCTTAGTGAAAGTCTTTGAGGTTGAGCAATGCATCAACTCTGGCGGCACAAATGTATTTGGTGCAAAATCTCCGCTAACAGCGCTCGCGCTCGCACGTGCTTGCTATGATACGGTACGCGAAAATCTTGACGCCGCTTATGAAGCACACGCCAAGGGTGTTCCCAACGCAGCATTCGAAGCGCTTGTTGAAGCCGCAGTATTGATGAGCGGATTGGCATTTGAAAGCGGCGGTCTGTCTGTCAGTCATGGCATGACGCGTGGTCTGTCTGCGGTGCCTGGTGTGGCGCAAGCACTACATGGTCACCAAGTGGCTTACGGGCTTTTAGTTCAACTTGAACTTGAGAAGCGAGATGATGCCTTCATGCATGACATACGCGCCTTCTATAAGACAGCCAAGCTACCCCTTAAACTTGCTGATCTAGGTGCAGATCAAACGTCAAATTCTACTGTTACAACGATTGCAGATTTGTCTGCGGCGGCTGTGCACATGAAGAAGTTCGACCGCGAAATTACTGCCAATGACATTGCTCAAGCTATAATTCGCATCGAGGCGGCATAACATGAATGCGTTCTCACTCGACGGACAGGTAGCACTTGTCACAGGCGCTGGTCGTGGTATCGGCCTTGCCTTTGCCAAGGCACTCGCTGAGGCGGGCGCGCAAATTTATGTCAATGATCTTTCGACGCAGGTCGCTGAGGAAGCGTGTCATGTTATTGAGAAACTGGGCGGCGTTGCTCGCCCAGCGGTGTTTAACGTTACAGATTTCGATGCGCTAGATGGAATAGTGGATGGCATTGCGTCAGAAGCTGGTCGCCTAGATATTTTAATGAATAATGCTGGCATATTGATCCGCTCTCCGATTGAAGATCACAAGATGTCGGAATTTTCACGAGTGATCGATATCAACTTAAATGGGGTTTATGCAATGTCGCGTGCTTGCGCACGTCCAATGAAAGCTCAAAAACGAGGCCGTATTATCAATGTGGGCTCGGTCATGTCTATCTCTTCGCGCCCAGGTGTTATCTCTTATGTTGCAGCCAAACATGGCGTTTTGGGTTTAACCAGAGGACTGGCGGCAGAACTTGGGCCGCATAATATTACCGTCAACGCCATCGGGCCAGGATATATTCTTACAGAAATGAACCAACATGTGCTTGGCACACCCTTCGAGCAAGTGGTGATTGATCGCACCCCAATGGCACGTTGGGCTGCGCCTGAAGAGCTGACAGGTACAGCAGTGTTCCTTGCCTCGCAAGCGGCCAGCTTTATTACAGGTCAATTGCTGATGGTTGACGGTGGCATGACCAGTAATTCGTTGCTTGTAGACACGCCAAACCTTGGAGCATCAAGTTGAACACTCCTACACCAGATACTGTTTCACGCGCCGAAATTATCCGCTTTGTAATCCCTTTGAAACAGCCAGTCAGACTGGGTGCAGCTAAAATCAGTGAGCGTGCTTATGTAGCAGTACGCTTAACTTTGGCAGACGGATCACAAGGGTATGCCTATGGCTATGACAGGGGCATGCCTCTATTTGAGATAGTCACAGAAGCTGCCCGTCGCTATGTTGGGCAACATGCCTCAACACGCGAAGAACTTCGTTTTACCGCGCTTGGCCCAACCCCTGCCCCGCGCGCAACAATGGTACGTGGCGTATCGCTTTGTGACATTGCTCTTTGGGATGCTGTTGCACAGATGGAAGAAAAACCACTCCATGCTTTGCTGGGAACACTGCGTGATCGTATCGAACTGATGCCTGTCATTGGATACGGCATGACACCAGATGTTGCCGCTCGTGAAGGTGTCGCGCTTGCCGATCAAGGTTTTCGCACCATTAAGTTGATGATAGATGGTGGTGATTTCGATTTTGACAAACAGGTCATTGAATCGCTTGCCGCAGCACTGCCAGATGGCGTTCGCTTTGGCCTCGATGCACATTGGTCATGGCAAAAAACGCAAGATGCACTGCCTTGGGGGAAACTGGCCGACGATAACGGCGCACTATTTCTCGAAGATCCAGTTGCGCCTACCAATTGGCGAGTCGCGGCGGATTTACGCACGCACATTAAAACGCCCCTTTGCTTAGGCGAAGACGCCATTGATCTCGCGTCACTACGTGATCTATGCGAGGGAGCAGAAATATTGCGGCTCGATGCGGCAGCCTCTGGCGGCATCGGCTATGCGGTTGATGGACTAGCCTTAGCACAGAAAACTGGGAAAAGTGTTATTCCACATGTGTTTGCTACGCTGCATCAACATCTTGGATATGCTCATAATTCAGTTAGCCGAATAGAGGCTATCCCAGCAGAGTTGGGCGCTGATCCAATTGATGGATTTCTCATGTACCCTCTTAACATTGAAGATGGCGATGCACTTATGCCTACTGTTCCGGGGGCTGGAACAGCTCTCGATTGGGACAGACTTATCCAATTTATGACACGCAAGGAAACGATAGTAATATGAGTTTGACCGACGCACCAGCGCTACCCACTATGATTTTTGACCATACAGGTTTCATTACCCCCGATATAGAAGTTTCAGTACGTTTTTGGGAAGATGTTTTGGGCTTTGAAGCACAACCCATTGGTGAACGCCGCAAGTCTTGGATTGGACAGTTCATGGGGGTGCCCGATGCGCAGGTGCGTCTTGTTCATCTTTATGGCCACGGCACTCATATTGAATTTATCGCTTTTGACAGCCCAAATGACATTCCAGTGATCGCACGGGCCTCGCAAGGCAATGTGGCACATATTTGCCTTAGAACTGATGGTGTGGAAGCACTACGTCAAAGAATTTTGGCCGGAGGCGGTTCAGAACAAGGCACTCTGGTTGCAATTGATGAGGGTATAGCCAAAGGTCTTCGTGGTCTATATATGAAAGACCCAAATGGTATCCTCATTGAGATTGTGGAGCTACCAAAGGGCTAAGGAAGTAAATATGAATAAAAAGATCGTTCGGCAAAGTTTATCTAAACAGCTCTATGAAAGCCTTCGGCTAGCACTGATGAATGGTCAATACGAACCAGGCCATCGGTTGACAATCGCTGGTTTGGCTGAGGAATACGGTACTTCGATTACCCCAGTACGTGAAGCAATTTTTCAGCTGGTCAACGAACGAGCACTCGAAATGCGAGCCGCTACATGGGTTCAAGTCCCGCATTTTGACACGACACAGCTCCTTGAGATTCAAGCGATACGTGTTGAATTGGAAGGCCGAGCAGCTTTTGAGGCCGCTGGCCGCGTTACCCAACAAGATATTGATGCTCTACGAGCAATCCATACAAAATTTATTGCCGCCGCCGCCCGTGATCCAGGTGAGGCAAGTATTCTTAACCGTGATTTTCATTTTGCACTTTTAAAACTATCGGGCATGCCAATTCTTGAAGGCATATGCGAAACAATGTGGGCCCTTATTGGACCATTCTTATTGACCTTCCACAAGCGCATGCCTATCCGCGAAATTGCAAGCGAAGAGCATAAGCATCACGAGCTTCTTAATGCGCTCACTGCTGGAGACCGTGAACGTAGCCGCCGAGCAATGCAAGACGATATCGTGTGGGCCGAAGAACTGATTCGTGAGATTGGCGATAAGACATAAACTGTACCACATATCTCCATATTTCGTTCTAACTCTAGTTTAAGATAGGATTAGATAACTTTTTATTTACGACAACCCGCCAAAATTTATAATTGTAATAAGTTGCAACTAAAGCAATTATAAAGGTGAGTACCCGTGTAATTTCATAGAATCAAAGATCAATATTATTTAACGGAAGGATATTTGTAATATCCACCTCAGGACTACCAATGCGTAGATACCCAAGTATTTTTAAGCTGTGATTCCATCCACCTTCGTAAAGGCCTAGGCCGATAAATCCAACGACAGCAATTGTTAAGTAACCCCATAGTGCTATTTTAGAATTAGTACGAAGAAATATAAACATTGTTAAAACTGTCATAGGCATAATGAAGGCCTCATTCCAAACGACATGTAAGTCTGGGCCACTTACCTTTGTTTGAACGGAATCGCTCAACTCTATTGGCTTTAAATTATTCACACAGTTTAAACAAACAATCTTCGACCTAGCCCAAAACGAAATTAACACCTCAAAACTTTATAATGACCTAGCTGAGAATAAGATAACATTTATAGTTGGCGGCATTTTCGCAATATTAGAAAATTGGTGTGAGAATGATTGTAAAGTTGAAGAGAGAATTGTTCTAGAAAATTTAGACCTTTTGACTATAAGCATTCTCAATGGCTAAAAGGATTTTCAAAAGCAAAATGATAATCATACAATGAATGCTAAATAAACGAAAACCAACGCCAGCTCTACAGCTTAGTAATTTCTTATTCAGGTAATGCATATTAACATAATGATGAAAGAAAAAGCTTGACTTACAAGTATATCATGCATCATATATCATACGGAGGATCTGGCGTACCTAACAACAATATGGTGCGCGGTAACAGATAATCAGACGAGTGTGGCTCACTCAAAGTCTGTAGATTAGCGTGTAAGAAACGCGCTTAGGGAGGATTAACGATGACATTGACACGTAAACAGTTTTTGAAAAGAGTCGCTTTGGGCGGCGCAGCTGCGGCCACTGGATTGGCGATGCCAAGCATTCTTCAAGCAAAAGCACCGACGCTCTTGCGTATGAATATGGTGATTGGCAATCAGGATCCTATGTTCCCAATGTGGGAAGAATTTGGAAACCAAATCCAAGAAGCCTCTGATGGCACACTCAAGCTTGAGGTCTTTCCGACTGAGACGCTTGGCAAAACAGTTGACATGATAGAAGCAATTTCACGCGGTGCGCCGGTCCTACAAGACAGTGACCCAAGCCATCTTTATAATTATGTGCCTGATTTCGCAGTCTTCATGGCGCCATATATGTTCAAAAATCCAGACGACATTCGCAAAGCTTGGAATTCTGATCTTGTAGCAGGCTGGGAAAGCCAACTTCACAAAAAGGGCCTACGCGTTCTTACGATGACATACTTTGGTACGCGTCATCTTTTGTCCAAGCGCCAAGTTAAAAAGCGTGAAGACACTGCTGGTATGAAAATACGTAACGCCCCTACCAAAATGTGGAATGAAGTTGGTCGTGTACTTGGTGGTGATATCACCAACACAGCATGGTCTGAAGTTTACACAGCACTTAGTCAAGGTGTTGCAGAAGGCGCTGAAAGCCCGCTGTCTATACTTTATTCGGCAAAGCTTTTCGAAACACTGCCTTTTGTTTCGCTCACTGGTCACCTCGTTGCAACGACATCGATTATCATGTCGCAAAAGGTTTATGACGAACTGCCTGAGCCTGGTAAAAAAGCACTCGATACTGTTGGACGTGGTTATACTGCGATCCGTGAGCCTATGATTGTAGGCTTGGAAAGCGAATATCGCGGCAAGCTGGAAGATGCTGGAATTAAGTTCAACGACGTTGACAAGTCTGGCTTCATTGCAGCAGCAGCAGACACGCCTAAACAATTCCCTGAGTGGAAGCCTGGCATGTACGAAGAAATGCTTAAGATCATTTCTTGATCTTAACCTCCCTCGTCGCCGTGCAGGTTATTCTGTGCGGCGGCAAATCTGTCGCTTAACCTTTGGTGGTGAGGGACATGTCGTTTTAACGACCAATTTTTCATAAGCTCCGCGAGAAAACCATATGCCCATTATTACGACTCGTCGTCTCAAATCTTTTGTCGGCAAGGCCGAACTGATCGTTGCAGGAATCGCCTTTGTTATTATGCTCGGTGTGATAGTACTTAACGTCTTCCTGCGTTACCTGTTTTCGACGAGTGTGCTTTCTGCAGAAGAGCTGGCTTATGTAGGCTTCATCTGGTCAACCTTTGCTGCCGTGGCTTGGCTCTATCGCACCAAAGCGCTGATCGCTGTGGATGTCATTTTCACTATATTACCTAAGGCGCTGCAACGCCCGCTATCGATGGTTGTGAATTTTGCACTTATCGGCGCAAATCTATGGTTCTGCTGGTTGTCTTGGGTACTAGCCTCTGGTGGCTGGATTCGTAAAACGCCTGTGCTCGACATTCCATATTTTTGGATAAATCTTGCCCCATTTTTAGCCTTTGCCCTCATGGCAGTCTATTCTGCCATGCATTTTGCGCAGGGGCTACGTCATTCGACCGCGCCTGATTCGCCCGAAAGTGTGAATGACGACATCCATGATGCCGAACTTAATAAGGAAACTGCCCTGTGACGTTCCTCTCTTTTTCCCCAGTCATCTTACTTTTTGTGCTGTTCGGCCTACGGGTACCAATCGCAATTTCACTTCTAACTGCAACAGCCTTCTATTTCGGTTTTGTAAACACATTCATGCCGAAAGAAACCATGATCCAAACAATGGTCGCTTCAATGGAAAGCTTCCCTTATCTTGCGATTCCATTTTTTACCTGTGCAGGTGTGGTCTTTAACTACGCAGGCATCACCGAACGCTTGATGCGATTGGCTGAATTGCTTTTTGGTCATATGCGCGGCGGCATGGCGCAGGTAAATGTGGCGCTGTCAGCAATGATGGGTGGGCTATCGGGTTCAGCCAATGCGGATGCAGCGATGCAGACAAAAATGATCGTACCCGAGATGGAAAAACTGGGTTATGATCGCGCATTTTCAACAGTGGTTACCGCTGCCTCGGCCTGCATCACACCTATCATTCCACCTGGCATAATCCTTATTCTTTATGCATTAGTGGCCGACGTTTCTGTCGCAAAAATGTTTCTTGCTGGTTTCTTACCTGGTCTTATGCTCTGCGTTATTTTAATGATAACCGTAGCCGTTATTTCACGCATCAAAGGCTATGCCCCTTCACGAGAAAGCAGAGCATCGCTCAAAGAAATTGGTGCTCAATTGGTCCGCAGCATATGGGCCCTACTCCTGCCATTTGGCATCATCATGGGCTTGCGTTTTGGCGTGTTTACACCCACCGAAGCAGGAGCCGTCGCAGTGGTCTACGCGCTCTTCGTAGGAGCCGTGATATACCGTGAATTGAAATGGTCGGACCTTAGCAAGATTGTAGAAGAATCTGTACTTGCAACTGCAGGCGTAATGTTCATTATTTGTGCGGCCAACGCCTTTGCCGCTTATTTAACATGGGAAGGCATCCCCGCAGCATTTTCAAGTTACCTATTGAGTTCGATTAGCGATCCAATTGTATTACTCTTGGTTATCAATCTACTCTTGCTCTTCATTGGTTTCTTTTTTGAAGGTGGTTCAGCTATAATTTTGATGACACCGTTGCTCCTACCTGTGGCAACACAACTTGGCATCGACCCAGTGCATTTCGGCATCATCATGGCCGTAAACCTTACCATCGCAGGTTTTACGCCCCCCGTTGGTACTATGATGTTCATAACCATTTCGATCGCAAAAGTGCGCATTGAAGACTATGTCCGTCATGCTTGGCCTTTCTTTATCGCGCTGGTATTTGCGCTCTTCTTACTCAGCGTGTTCCCGCAGATTGCGCTCTTCCTACCAGAGACATTTCTATGACGCAGTCATTACAAGTAATATTCGCTAAGGCCTCACCTTTTGTTCGTAAAGTTTGTGTTGTAGCAGCAGAAACCAAAAAGTCGCTTGAACGGATCGACGTATTTGCTAGCCCACTTGAAGGCCGCTCCGAAGTGATTGATCTCAATCCTTTGGGCAAAATTCCAGCGCTGCGGACACTTTCAGGTGAGGTGATTTACGACAGTACTGTGATCTGCCGTTATCTTGGCGATGGTACGACGCTTTATCCCAACGGTGATGCCTTATGGCGTGCATTGCGCCGCGAAGCTTTAGCAGACGGATTGATGGATGCTGCACTTCTAGTGCGCTACGAGACAACGATGCGCCCAGAACCTCTACGATGGCAAGAGTGGCATGAGGGGCAGATGGAAAAAGTCATGCGTGCGCTTAGCGCGATGGCGGCAGATGTTACCCATACATCCGCATTTGATATTGGTGATATAGCGACTGGCTGTGCATTGGGTTATCTCGATTTTAGGTTCCCTGACCTTGACTGGCGTAGCACACATCCAGACCTTGCCACCTATGCAAAACCACTCCACGCCCGCACCTCATTTCAAGAGACAATACCAGCGTAATAACGCTTACAAGGATTTGTAAATGAATTTAGCTTCACAGCTCAACGACCCAACGCTTTTGCGTTTGGATGCCTATATTGATGGAAAATGGGAAGCAGGCAAGAAACGCTTTGCAGTGAGAGACCCAGCGACAGGTGACGTACTGGCTGAGGTAGCAGATTTGACACCAAAAGATGCTGATCGAGCCATAGAATGCGCAGCTCGCGCCCAAACTGATTGGGCCGCTCGTACTGCTAAGGACCGTTCTGATCTGATCCGTAAATGGGCAGATTTAATGATAGCCGCACAAGATGATTTGGCGCTAATCTTAACCTCAGAAATGGGCAAACCACTAGATGAGGCCAAAGCCGAAATTGCTTATGGCGCATCGTTTTTTTATTGGTTCGCGGAAGAAGGTCGCAGGGTCTATGGCGATACAGTTCCAGGGCATCAACCTGACAAAAGGATATTGGTACTCAAACAACCTATCGGCGTAGTTGCTTCTATCACCCCGTGGAACTTTCCCAACGCTATGATCGCGCGCAAAGCAGCGCCAGCACTTGCTGCAGGCTGCACCTTTGTTGCACGGCCGGCCACTCTAACGCCGTTATCTGCACTTGCTATGGCTGAATTGGCTGACCGTGCTGGCATTCCATCAGGCGTATTTAACGTACTTCCTTCTACAGACAGTAGCGGTATAGGAAGCGCATTTTGCACAAACCCGAGCGTGCGTAAAATCACCTTCACAGGATCTACTCGTGTGGGGCAAATTCTGATGGAACAATCGGCGCATGACATTAAAAAACTTGGTCTGGAGCTTGGCGGTAACGCACCATTTCTAGTCTTTGATGATGCTGATCTCGACGCAGCGGTTGAAGGTGTCATGATTGCGAAATACCGCAACGGGGGGCAGACCTGCGTATGTGCTAACCGAATTTATGTTCAGGACAAAGTTTATGATCTCTTCGCTGAAAAACTAACCGCAAAGGTTTCAGAATTAACAGTGGGAGACGGCCGTGATGAAGGCATCAAAATCGGCCCTATGATTGAAGCCAGCGCCGTTGAAAAGGTTGAAGAGCATATTTGTGACGCACTCAGCAAAGGGGCACGACTATTAACTGGCGGTCAGCGCCACACACTTGGCGGTACTTATTTTCAACCAACCGTAATGGCTGATGTTAGCAAAGGTATGAAAGTTCTAAAGGAAGAAACCTTTGGACCACTTGCACCACTCGTACGTTTTGGCAGCGAAGAAGAAGGTCTACAAATGGCAAATGATAGCGCATTTGGGCTGGCTTCATATTTTTACGCCCGTGACATGAGCCGTGTTTGGCGCGTTATGGAAAAACTCGAAGCGGGCATGGTCGGTGTTAATACGGGCCTCATCTCGACAGCCGAAGCGCCGTTTGGCGGAATCAAACGCTCTGGCTTGGGCCGCGAAGGGTCTAAATATGGCCTAGAGGAATTTCTAGAATTGAAATACGTCTGCCTGTCTATTTGACAAAGTACTCTTGGCTACACGATTTCTAGACATTAAATTCTTGCGCAATCACTGGGAAGCTTGGGAAGCTATCGAGTAGATAACTAATTGTGAATATCACCTTTCTCTATTCATTTTACTTTGCTACTAGAAACTATGAACACGACACCCACAAAGCCGACACAAAAAATTGAGCGTGGATTGCTTGATATATCCATGCATGCCGCTGAAAATGCACCAGCGGTACGTTGGCAAATATTGGACGGCCTTACGCCTTACGAGGACGCTGTGGCGCGCATGGAGGCGTTGGCGGATGCTATCCATAAAGGTGACGAGCCTGAAACTGTATTACTTGTAGAGCACCCTGCTCTTTATACAGCTGGCACCAGTGCCAATGAGCGTGATTTGGTTGATGTGAATAAGTTTCCTGTTCACCAGACTGGGCGTGGTGGTGAATATACTTATCATGGCCCAGGGCAACGTGTTGCCTATGTGATGCTTGATTTATCACGCCGCCGTAAAGATGTTCGTGCCTTTGTAGCCGCGCTTGAAGAATGGGTTATCAGCACCCTTAGTGATTTTAATATTAAAGGCGAAAGACGTGACGACCGTGTTGGTGTTTGGGTTATACGACCCGAAAAAGCACCGCTTGCGCCCAATGTTCCGCGTGAAGACAAAATTGCCGCCATTGGCATTAGGCTTAGAAAATGGGTTAGCTTTCACGGCATTTCTATTAATGTTGAACCAGAACTAAATGACTATACTGGCATTGTGCCTTGCGGCATTGAAGGCCATGGCGTTACAAGTTTGGTAGACCTTGGACTGCCAGTTACCATGGATGATTTAGACATTGCGCTAAAACATAATTTCCATAAAATATTTGGACCGACTGAATAACACTCATTTATCAGGGCACAAAAAAGCCAGCATAAAGCTGGCTAGTTCATTGTTAGATTATTCAATGACTGGCTAAGCCACTTGATTAATCATTGTCTGTAATGAAGGATCAATTGCTTGGCTTTCATTGTCCAAAAACCTTAGCAGTGCTTTTTCATTTTCGTTTATGTCACCGTCGCGATGAATACGCGCTAATAGCCAAGCCGCCTCTTGCGCGTTAATGCCTTCACTTTGATGCATCGAGGTCACTAGACCATCGTTTTTCTCTTTCCATATTTTTTCCATCATTACATGAGACGATGTGAAAATATCATCGAAGAAATCAGCACTTAACAATTTGCCAAAGCCCGAAACCATTTCTTTCATAAAGCCAGTATGATTTACTTCAGTATCTTCAAGCCATGCTTGTTTGGCAAGCGCGCTATCACGAGACGGTGCTTTTTCACCCGATACTGACATTAAGTAATTTGCAGTCGCACCAACATATAGACCTTGCCATGCGGCGTGATTGTTAGCACCATTGGTAGCATCGTTTAACTGTTGCAAGACTTCAACTTCTTGCTTGCTGATTGCTAAAGCATTCTCGCTACTTGCCGCATACATAATTGTTCTGAGTAATTCTACTTCGGCTTGACCAATTATACCCTGTGTAAGTTCTCCACCTCTTGCAAGTGGGCCTTCACCATTTAGCACAGCAACAGAAACTTGAAGCATGGTAAATTGCACTAGGGTTGCTGGCAGACGTTTGGCAGTTGCTAGTATTTTTACAAGCAGTTCTAATTCAGTAGCGGTTTCTACAATGCCATTTCTAGAAATGGCTTCCATCAACCAAGCAGAATTTTCATCTGTAATATAACCACTTGGCGCAAGTTGAAAAACTGTAAATTGAGTAAGCGCTTCAATGAAGAACTCATGCCATTCATCGCAAGTCTGCTCCAGTGTATTGTTGATAGCAAATAAAGCATCGGCTTCATTTATAGTCACAATACCATCACGAAATATATCTTTACGCATGCGCAAAACATCTTGTGGCCCCACCTTATCCTCGCTCATGAGAATATTTGAAAGTCTGGCAGTGTGCGATGTATGTTCGGCATTCATAGAGCTATCCTTGTTCACCTAAGTTATTAGATTAACAAAAATAACAAAACATGATTTCAGATTACTTTAAAAACACGGTTAGCAAAGGGTTAAAAAACAGGACGCTATTAAAGCGTTACAAACAAAGCGTGAGCGGCCTTCATTTCTCCAAAGCGATAAGTTTGACGTTTTTGTGCGTCTTCGTCTTCGCCCCATCTAGAGATGTTAAAGTTCTCATCTACATGCGCTGCCGCCCAAGCCGCATCTACGTCTAAAAATGCTTCTGCCAATGCCAAGGCAATTAGAGCAGAACCGCTTAGTGAGGTAAATGTATGCAGACAAGCAAGTTTCATTGGCGTTGAATGAACAGATATCTTAGCCGTAAATAATTTGACTGATTCTTTAGGTTGAGGAATATGAATCATGCCCTCGCCTATTTTAAACTTTGCACCCGTGTAAGTTGCCACCCAATCAAGTATTGGGTCCCAGTGTTTACTTTGCAGATCAACCAAATCTTGTGGGTTATCTGCTCTATAATATAACAGATCGCTGTTCGAAAATTTTACAACATCTTCAAGCACGTCTTGTGGGTCCAAAGCAATGCCATCTATTGCTGTATAAGCAAGGCGTGTAATTGGCATTGTAATAGGATTAATTTCAGTTTTCTGGGCATCCCACTCAATAGCAAACAATTGGGCTGCATCTTTGGTTGGAAAAACAATCGCATTACGACCTGGTGTCTTAATAGACTTACCGTCGAGCAAAGCTGTAAAACCATCTTCAAATGGCTCAACTGTTACTAGTTTGTAAAACCGTTTAATAAGCTTGGGGCGCATGTTGGCCTGAGCGGATGCCTCAGGACTTTTTGTTGCACTACCAGCTTCTACTTCTTTTAAAAAATCACGCATAAAGCGGATTTAACAGACCTGTCGATAAATCAAAAGCGTTTTGTCTAGGCAGAACGTTTATTTTCTTCTGGGAAAAAAAATCGATCTTACTTCGCAGCTCCGTAACACTGTTTACGATTGCATTTGCGCCTGCGGATTCCATTTTTTGGCGTGGGTGATATCCCCAATTAACGCCAATAGTGGTTGCGCCTGCCGACACGCCCATTTCCATGTCAAAACTTGTATCGCCAATAACGATTGTATCAGCTGGACGAACGCCCATATCGTTGCAACATTCTAAAACCATAGCTGGGTGCGGTTTAGAGGGGCAATCATCTGCGCATCTTGAAACCACAAAACACTCACCAAACCCATTTGAATTGAACAGTCTCTCGACACCACGGCGAGATTTGCCTGTAACAACACCTAAAAGATAATCTTCTTTACTTGCCAATTCGCGAATGAACGCAGGAATGCCTTCAAAGGCCATGCTTTGCATGTCTTCGCGTGGCGCTAGCTCAATATAAATATCTTTATACTCTTGCGTCATTGCCGCAACTTCAGAATCAAGTTCGCGGCCCAAAAGTGTCGCGATCGCGCGATCTAAAGTTAGACCAATAATTGATTTTGTTTGCGCAATGGTAGGAATTTTATAACCAAACCTTGAAAAGGTTATTTTCATTGTCTCATGAATAATTGCTTGGCTATCGATTAGCGTTCCATCGGCATCAAACAATACTAACTTCATGACTTGACCTTTAAGCGGTTTTGAGTCCGCTTCCCACCTGCATATGATTCGCTTTGTTTATATCTGCTTCGAGAATCACTGGTCAAGTAGTTCTAATACTTTCTTTGAAATATTATTCCGCTTCGTCAATTCTGCCAGATTCAAGATCAAAACCAAGTAGGTTAAATGTCTGAACCATATGCGGAGGCAGTGGCGCTGAAACGTCAATCAAACCTTCACCACTTGGATGAGGAATTCGAATGCGTGCCGCATGCAAATGCAGTTTACGTTGAATGCCGCCTGGAAATTCGTAATTTTCGATATCGAAATATTTTGGATCTCCCATAATTGGGTGCTCCATGTGCGATGCATGGATACGCAATTGGTGTGTACGTCCTGTTTCTGGTTGAAACTCTACCCAGCATAAATTTGGCCCAGCAGTTTCAATCACGCGGTAATCGGTCACTGCATGAACTGCACCCTTAACACCATGGCGACAAACGCGCATTTTATCGCCTTCATCTGTGCGCTCTTTAACCAGCCAATTGGAAATTTTACCAACATATGGGCTTGGCACGCCTTTTAAAACTGCCCAATAAACTTTGTCTGTTGTGCGATGTCTAAATGCTTTTGTAAGTTCTGCCGCCGCGCCTCTTGTGCGCGCGACAACCAACACACCAGAAGTATCTCTGTCTAAGCGGTGAACTAGTCTTGGGCGCTCGCCCTTTTTGTTGCGCATGGATTCTAGCATTTTATCGACGTGTCTGTTTACGCCAGAACCGCCCTGCACTGCCAAACCTTGCGGCTTGTTAAATACAAATACTTTATCATCTTCATAAAGCAACATGGCTTTTAAAACATCAACATCGTGCTGATCGCGAATGGTGTTAGACGTTAGCTTGCCACCGCCAATTGCAGCACCAGAATTCATGCCTGCAATATTTGGCGGAATGCGAATGCTTTGGCCTTTTTGAATGCGCGTGTCAGATTTTGCCCGACTGCCATCAATTCTAATTTGCCCACCGCGCAACATTTTGTTTAGTGGACCAAACCCAAGACCTGAAAAGTGCAGCTTAAACCAACGGTCTAAGCGCATGCCATCTTCGTCGCCTTCAACGATCTTATTATCTACACCAGCCATGTCATTTCCTTAGGGGATATTGGGAATATTCATCTGCACGCTTACTAGCCGCATTTTTAAAGTGGCTATAGCGCTACAACACTGTTCTTGCAAGCCAAAGCCCAGCAAATACCGCCAGAATAGATATGAAAACGCTTGCCAAAACATAAGTAAAGGCCGTTATCGTATCACCGCGCTGCCACAAATTAGCAAAGTCTAATGAGAATGCCGAAAATGTTGTGAAGCCACCCAGCAATCCCGTTGCTAAAAACAAGCGTAATTCAGCGCTAGAACCGCCTGTTCGTTTTGCAAGCCAAGCGATGACCAGCCCCATGATGAAGCTACCCACTACGTTGACGAATAAAGTACCATAGGGAAAAGAAGCACCCGCAATGCGCAAAATTGCTAGGCCAGATAAATATCTAAGTGATGCGCCAATGGCACCGCCCAATGCTACGATGAATAAATGCATCATGACTTATTTTTTCCCGTTCTTTACTTCACGTAAGTTCTGCCAATAGTCGAGACGCTTTTTAATTTCGCGCTCAAAGCCGCGTTCATTGGGATAATAAAACTGCATGCCGTCTAATTCATCAGGCATATAAGACTGGCCCGAAAATGCATCAGGCTCATCATGGTCATATTTATATCCATCGCCATAGCCCTCGCCCTTCATAAGCTTGGTAGGTGCATTTAGAATATGCTTGGGTGGTACAAGAGAGCCATGCTGGCTGGCGACCACACGCGACATTTTATGGGCTAGATAGACCGCGTTAGATTTGGGCGCAGTTGCTAAGTATACGCAGGCCTGCGCCAAGGCTCTGTCGCCTTCGGCTTCGCCTAAAAAGTCGAAAGCCTGCGTTGCCGCCATCGTCACCACCAAGGCTTGCGGATCTGCATTGCCAATGTCTTCGCTTGCCATAACCACCAAACGTCTGCCAATAAAGCGTCTGTCTTCGCCAGCCTCCATCATACGCGCTAAATAATAAAGTGCGGCATTTGGGTCTGAGCCTCGAACTGATTTATGCAAAGCAGAAATAAGATTATAATGCCCGTCTGCACCTTTGTCGTAAATTGGTGCGCGGCGTTGAAGTGTATCTTGCAATTCTTGCGCATTATAGTCACTGCCATCTGGCTTGGCGGTGCGCCACACTTCTTCGGCTAATGAAAGAATTGCCCTGCCGTCTCCATCTGCCATGCGAAGTAAAGTTGCTCGCGCCTCTTCATCAAGCGGAAGCTTTTTATCAAGCAATGCTTCTGATCTGCTTAAAAGCGTTTCTAGGCTTTGAGCCGTATGAGATTTAAACGTCAACACGCTGGCCCGAGATAACAAAGCAGCATTTAGTTCAAAACTTGGATTTTCTGTCGTCGCGCCAACAAGCACAATGGTGCCATTTTCCATGACTGGCAAAAAGCTGTCTTGCTGTGCTTTGTTAAAACGATGAATTTCATCAACAAACAGCAATGTTGTTATACCATTTGTACGGCGCAGTTTGGCGGATTCAAAAACCTTTTTAAGATCAGCCACACCTGAAAAAACTGCCGAAATTTGTTCAATGGCATAATCGGTTTCGCCAGCCAACAATCTAGCAATGGTCGTTTTACCAGTACCGGGTGGGCCCCAAAAAATTAAACTGCCCAAAGTGCCAGAGCGCACCATTTTGGTGAGTGTGCCGTTTTCGCCAGTAAGGTGCTCTTGGCCCACAACTTCGCTAAGACTTTGCGGGCGCAATCTGTCTGCTAACGGGCGATACGTCTTGCTTGTTTCATCTGAGGGTGAGTCTGCCTTGAACAAATCTGCCATTGTTAACGCACATATTGGCGGAAAAGTCGCCCATTGCGTTCAAAGGTAATTTTGCGAGAACCGCGTTTTAAAACAACTTGCCAACCACCACGCGCTTGCTTGGAAGTAATGCCAACAACTTCTGCAACGGAACTTATGTCTTTGTCATTAATTTTTAATATGATGTCACCTTTTTTAACGCCATTGCTTGCGGCCCTTGAAGGTTTTTTAATTTCTAAAACCACAACGCCCTTAGAAGCGCTAATGCCAAATTCTTGTTGAACAGCAGGCGACAGATTTGCAATCACTGCGCCACCCAAAACAGCCTTCGGGTCTAATAATGTTTCATGGCGCGGTGTTGATTCTGGCGGTTCTGCTAACACCATATTTATGACGCGGCGCTTGCCCCCAGAGATAACCACTAACTCGGCTTTGCCACCTACACCAATAGTATCTAGGCGATAAGACAAAGCGTCTAAGCCATTGATGATTTTTTTATTGATCGCAATAATAACATCACCAGTTTTTAAACCGATCTGTGCGGCTGGACCATTGCTGTTCACACGCTTAACCAACACGCCACCAGGGCGGCGCATGCCAAGTGATTCTGCAATCTCGGGCGTGACCTGCTGAAACTGCGCGCCAAGCCAAGGACGCGCCACGCGCTTTTCGCCAGCACTGGCAGTACGCAAAATGACTTGCACCATGTTAGAAGGTACAGCAAAGCCAATGCCGTTAGAACCACCTGAGCGCGAATAGATCGCCGTGTTAATGCCGATCAAACGGCCTTTCATATCAATCAATGCACCACCCGAATTGCCCGGATTAATCGCGGCATCTGTTTGGATGAAAAATCCAAAATCTTTAATGCCCTGCTGAGAACGCGCAAGTGCAGAAACAATGCCGCTGGTAACGGTTTGGCCTACCCCAAATGGATTGCCGATTGCTAAAACCAAATCGCCAACTTGAACACCTTCAGAATTGCCGATTTCAATTGCTGGCAATACAATGTCGTCACGAATTTTTAAAACCGCTAGGTCCGACTTTTCGTCTTTTAAAATAATATCGGCTTCGTATTCTGAACCATCTGATAAAGCGATCTTCACTTCATCAGCACCTTTAATGACGTGGTGGTTGGTTAGAATTATGCCGTTCGAACCTACGATCACGCCAGAGCCAAGGGATTTTTCGATACGTTCCTTTGGTCGACCGCCGAAACCTCGACGCCCAAAGAATTGTTCAAAAAATGGGTCGCCTTGAAAAGGCGTACGCCGTGCAACCACTTTGCGCGCGGCATATACATTAACCACAGAGGGCGCTACTTGGCGAACAAGCGGCGCAAAGGTGAGTTGAATTTCGGCTTTAGAATTCGGAGTCTTTTCAACGCGTTGGCGTTGGTTGCTGTTATTCTGATTCTTCTTGTTAAAGAGATTGTCGAGCGTTTGCTTGAACACATCTTCTAGCGCGTTCTGGCGCTGGCTTTGTGCTTGAGCACTCAAGCCAACAGAAGTTATCAACAGCGCTAGTGTTACAACCAAAAATCGTAGTTTCATTAAAATCACTCCACGTATACCATAAACAACATACTTTATATATTTTACATATCAGGCATTTTTAGGATTTTAAATGAGTAAGCAGGATAAAAACACAGGTAAAAATAGAAACCTTACATTTACATCCGTTACCAAGCTTTTAACAAAAATTGCAATAGCGCTTATGGCGCTCTCGCTAATAGTATTGGCTGGCTATCTAGTCTGGAAATCATATCCTATCTTACTAGAATTTGATGTGAGTAAAGACGCACGTCATGACGAGGTAATAAGAAATACACTACTAACTGTAGCAGCTCTCATTGGCGCCCCCTTCTTAATTTGGCGAGCCTTCCTAGCAGATAGGCAAACAAAAACAGCGCAGGAACAAACCGCCATTGCTCAAGAGAAAGTTAGCATTGATGAGCAAACCCATTACACCACACTCTATATAAAATCTATTGAAATGCTTGGAGCAATGCGCGTTGTAAAAGACGATAAGGGCGAAGATGTAAGTGAGCCAGCAATGGAACTGCGCTTAGGCGCAATTTATGCATTAGAGAGAATTGCGCGAGATTCTTGGAAAGACCACTGGCCTATAATGGAAGTTTTGACAGCATATATAAGAGAGAACTCACCTTATAAGGATGGTGACGAGCCAAAGAAAATTTCAAATGACATTCAAGCTATTATGGATGTAATAGGTAGAAGAAATGAGAAGTGGATTAAGAAAGAAAAAACTCTAAAAAAGAAACTCAACTTTTGGAAGTGTAATTTAAGACAACTCAGCTTAGACGAGGACACTAACTTCACTGGCGCTACTTTTTCTAGTTCTTATTTAGTGGGCAGCTACTTTGAGGGTGTAGATTTTACAAACTGTTATTTTCAGATTTCCAAACTGAAAGATGCCAGTTTTCATAAATGCGACATGACACGATCTAAGTTTGAGGGGGCAAGGTTTAATTCAACCAGTTTCGTAAAATGTAAATTCTATGAAATATTTTGCCTTTTTGCAAAAGGTGATTGCGATATAACCAAGTCTATATTTTGTGGAAATGAATTAATTGGTTTTGAAAAAGCCCAACAATACCTAAATTACTCTTTAATCGACGACAAAAATTACGATCAAAGAAATAGTTATAATAAAATTGTCGACAAATACTCTCTAACAGAAGAACAAATAAACAAATTGTTCCTTCTACTTAAAGAGGATGATAGTGATCGAACGCCTTGGCCTCGTTTGCTTAATGAAATAGATTTCTAATTCCCATAAAAAAACCGAAGGTTATTTCTAACCCTCGGCTTTAAATTTTTTAGCAATGTTGCAATAAGCTAATGCTCATCAGGCTTTAAGCCTAACAAGCTACTGTCGCTTAGCGACTAGGCTTCTACTTTTGCTTCTGTAGATACGTCTGCAGCTTCAAGTGCTTCTAGACGGGCTTTGTCGCCAGCGCCTTTAGCAGACACATCGCGGTCAACAAGTTCGATAACAGCCATAGGTGCATTATCACCACGACGGTAGCCAGCTTTAAGAACGCGGGTGTAACCACCATGACGGTCTGCATAACGCGGGCCAAGCACGTCGAAAAGCTTTCTAACTTGCTCGTCTTTACGCATTTTAGCAGTTGCACGACGGCGTGCAGGCAGATCGCCACGCTTGCCAAGTGTAATGATTTTGTCAGCAATAGCGCGAAGCTCTTTTGCTTTTGGCAATGTGGTAACAATTTGCTCGTGCTCGATCAAAGAGTTTACCATGTTGCGGAACATCGCCTTACGGTGTGACGATGTTTTATTCAGTTTACGGTGTTTCATTCCGTGTCTCATTTGCCTTCTCCTTTTGGAAATTCCACAACCTAGGTCTTAAGCCTGCGGATAAATATCAGATTATAAAATCGGGTCACTAAATGTGACCCGAAGTAGTATTGTAGACAGCTACTTAGTAGCTAAGTTACTAGTATTGATCTTCGTAGCGTTTTGCTAGGTCTTCAATATTTTCTGGTGGCCATGTTGGTACTTCCATACCAAGATGTAGGCCCATGCCAGCAAGCACTTCTTTAATCTCGTTAAGAGACTTGCGACCGAAGTTCGGTGTGCGAAGCATTTCTGACTCTGTTTTTTGGATAAGATCGCCAATGTAAACGATGTTGTCGTTTTTCAAGCAGTTTGCTGAACGAACAGACAATTCTAACTCGTCTACTTTTTTCAGTAGCGCTGGGTTGAATGCAAGTTCTGCAACTTCTTCTTGTGGCTCTTCTTTAACAGGCTCATCGAAGTTCACGAAGATTGAAAGCTGATCTTGAACAATACGAGCGGCATAAGCCACTGCATCTTCAGGAACCACAGAACCGTTTGTTTCAACGGTAAGTGTTAGCTTATCATAATCAAGAACTTGACCTTCGCGCGTTGGGTCAATTTTGTATGAAACCTTACGCACTGGTGAGAATAAGCTATCCACTGGAATAAGACCAATTGGAGCGTCTTCTGCACGGTTTTGTTTAGCAGGAACATAACCTTTACCTACATTTACTGTAAGCTCCATGCGAATGTCTGCATCATCATCTAGTGTGCAGATTACATGGTCGGGGTTTAAGATTTCTACATCGCCAACAGTTTGAATGTCGCCAGCTGTTACAACACCTGGACCATCTTTACGGATGACAAGGCGCTTAGGGCCCTCGCCTTCCATACGGATAGCGATTTCTTTGATGTTCAACACCATATCAACAACGTCTTCACGCACACCTGGAATAGATGAAAACTCGTGTAGAACACC
The DNA here is from genome assembly GCA_002400845.2 of Hyphomicrobiales bacterium. GTDB lineage: Bacteria > Pseudomonadota > Alphaproteobacteria > Rhizobiales > Rhizobiaceae > Salaquimonas. Next base: position 14,622 of record NVRK02000037.1, on the reverse strand, counting down.
GTCAATTTGCACGGCTGTTACAGCGGCACCTTGAAGTGATGAAAGTAGAACACGGCGCAAAGCATTGCCAAGTGTTAGACCGTAGCCGCGTTCTAGCGGCTCAGCAACAATAACTGCTTTGGTTGGGGTTGATGAAACAACTTCCAACTTGTTCGGCTTGATTAGTTCGGACCAATTCTTCTGAATCATAGGTCAAAATTCCTTTAGGTTATTCTGCCACTATCCAGTCGTGGCGATTTCCCAAAACCACCCTACAATCGGATTTTTGTAGGGAGACGAAATAAATTAAACGCGACGCTTTTTGCGAGGGCGGCAACCGTTATGCGGTATTGTTGTTACGTCACGAATTGAGGTGATGTAAAAACCTGCTGCTTGCAAAGCACGAAGTGCTGATTCACGTCCAGAACCTGGACCGCGAACTTGAACTTCTAGAGATTTCATGCCGTGGTCCATAGCTTTTTTCGCAGCATCTTCTGCAGCAACCTGCGCCGCATATGGCGTAGATTTACGAGAGCCTTTAAAGCCCTGCATACCTGCTGAAGACCAAGAAATAGTATTACCTTGTGCATCAGAAATTGTGATCATTGTGTTATTGAAAGTAGAATTAACATGGGCTACGCCCGATGAAATATTTTTACGTTCACGACGCTTAACGCGTCCGGCATCTTTAGCCATAAATAGAGTCCTTTCATTCGATCTCTACACCGCCGTAATTCCAGCGGCTCCACCAGGAACCAAACAATTATCCGCTTGGCACCCAACAAATATAAAAGCTGGCGTAATTGCCAGCCTTTACAAATTACTTATCTTACTTTTTCTTACCAGCAATCGCTTTAGCTGGACCTTTACGTGTGCGCGCATTTGTACTTGTACGCTGACCACGAACAGGTAGACCACGACGGTGACGAATACCGCGATAGTTACCCATGTCCATAAGACGTTTGATGTTCATTGAAGTTTCGCGGCGAAGGTCACCTTCAACCACAAAATCAGCGTCGATAACTTCGCGGATTTGCATTACTTCAGCGTCTGTTAATTGATTAACACGACGGGTAAGTTCAATTTTTGTTTTCTCAACGATATCCGCTGCACCTTTTGGACCAATACCATGAATGTATTGAAGGGCGATGATTACACGTTTTGCAGTTGGGATGTTGACACCAGCTATACGGGCCATATTTACATACTCCATTTGGGCTGACTTTTGTCAGCGGGTTGAATAATTCGCGTCCGGTGGAGGCCGGCTCTTGCGAAGTGAACTCGACTAATTATTCATCAAAGCAATTAGGCTTTTCAAAACAAAAAATCGGTAGCGAACAGGGTGTTCAAAACCGATCTAAATTAGTTACGATTGGTTATGGCTATTGACTGACAAAAGGACTTGAGTCAAGCGTTTAAAACAGATTTACAGTAACTTCGTATCGTTTAAGCAAAAAACACGCTAATTGGCTAAAATCTCAGCAATTTTAGCCTTAACGACATCGATATCGCCCATGCCATCAATTGATTTCAACTGACGGAATGCGTGGTAATAACCAAGCAATGGTGCTGTTTCTTTATAGTAGACAAACAAGCGTTCTTTAACAGTTTTCGCATTGTCGTCTGGACGACGCTTAAACTCAGATGAACCACATTTATCACATACATCAGCTTTTGCAGGCTTTTTAAAGGTATCGTGGTAGCCCTCACCGCAAGAACCACATGTGTAGCGACCTGCAATACGTTCAACAACAGCTTCGTCATCAACAGTAATTTCGATAACTGCATCTAGTTTTTCGTCACCCAGCATTTCAGATAAAGCATCGGCTTGATCTAAAGTGCGCGGATAGCCATCTAGGATAAATCCATTCTTGCAATCAGGCTCTTGCATACGATCTTTAACAATTGCGTTTACGATATCATCCGACACTAGGTTTCCAGAATCCATAACTGCTTTGGCTTTAAGGCCAATTTCAGTTTTGTTTTTAACAGCGGCACGAAGCATATCGCCAGTAGAAAGCTGAGGGATACCCATCTTTTCTTGCAACATTTTCGCTTGCGTACCTTTGCCCGCTCCTGGTGCACCTAGTAGAATTATTTTCATCTTCTTCTCTTTCCCCCACGAAGCTTAGATTTTTTAACCAAACCTTCGTATTGATGCGCCAACAGATGGCCCTGAACTTGCGAAATTGTATCCATAGGAACACTCACCATAATTAGCAGTGATGTACCTCCTAGGAATGCTGAGATTCCGATATTGCTTAAGAACACTTCTGGGATCAAACAAACGATCACCAAATATAGAGCACCAACAACAGTAACGCGTGTTAAAACTTTGTCGATATACTCTGCGGTACGCTCGCCCGGACGAATGCCCGGAATAAACCCACCTTGTTTCTTTAAGTTATCAGCAGTCTCCTTAGGATTGAACACAAGTGATGTATAGAAGAAAGCAAAGAATACAATCAACAGGGCATATAGTAGTAGATAGACAGGCTGACCACGACCAAGCGTTCCAGCAATAACACTCAACCAACCTGGCAGACTTTCGGATGCTGCAAAGCTAGAAAGCGTTAGCGGCAACAATAGAAGTGATGATGCGAAGATTGGAGGGATAACGCCTGCTGTATTTAGCTTCAATGGTAGGTGAGACGAATCACCTTGGAACATTTTCATACCCACTTGACGTTTTGGATATTGAACCAATAAGCGACGCTGTGCGCGTTCAACAAAAACGATTGCGCCAATAAGACAAACCATCATTAATAGAACACCAATAACGACAGGTGTTGCGATTACGCCAGAGGCACCTTGTTGTAACAGTTGAACCACTGCGCCAGGCAATGCTGCAGCAATACCTGCAAAGATGATAAGTGAGATACCATTACCAACACCGCGTGCTGTAATTTGTTCACCCAGCCACATAAGGAACATTGTACCACCTAACAGCGACAATACTGTGGAAAGTCGGAAGAACCAACCTGGATCAGCAACAATGCCCTGCCCTGATTCTAAACCAACAGCAATACCGTAGGCCTGTAGTGTGCCTAAAATAACCGTACCATAACGTGTATATTGGTTGATTACTTTTTGGCCCTGCGCGCCCTCTTTTTTCAATGCTTGAAGTGTCGGGAAACTAGACGTCATAAGTTGCATGATAATGGATGCAGAAATGTATGGCATGATACCAAGTGCGAAAATAGCCAAACGTTCAACCGCGCCGCCTGCAAACATATTAAACAGACCCAAAACACCTTGACTTTGTTGACCAAAAGCTTGCGCATAGGCAGCTGGATTAATACCAGGCAGCGGCACATAAGTACCTAAGCGATACACAATAAGCGCACCAAGGGTAAACCAAATACGCTGTTTGAGTTCAGTCGCTTTGGAAAAATTACCAAAGCTCATATTTGCAGCGAGTTGTTCGGCAGCAGAAGCCATTTTCGTCTCCGGATATGTTTAATCTACAGGCAAAATTTCCCGTAAATAAGAAATGCAATTTCGAATTCTATATATGGACCTTGTTGGCCTATAATTTCAAGCTTTCACTTAACGAATATGGACAAATATGGGTGATATCTGCATATTAATTATCAACTAAATGTAAGCTTCATACAAAAAAGCCCGGCATAGACCGGGCTTTTAAATATTTTATGATTCTAACTTACTTAGCAGAGGCTGCGCCCATTCTGCGAGCAATGTCTTTATCAACCTGTGCACGAGGTGGATTGCCGTCGATCATCTCTTGGGCTTGAACTTTCCACTCTTTCTTAGACCACTGGATTCCGCCGCCAGACTCTTTACAAGCCTTAGCAAGCACATCATCTGACATTTTCACGATTTGTGATAATGTAGATACGCCAAGTGCTTTAAGAGCACGTGATGTTTTAGTTCCGATACCATCAATTAAGATAACATCGTCAATAAATGGAATGTCACCGCCTAATGCGCCGATTTTTACTGATGAGCCAGCTTTTTCAAGCTTAGCAAGTGCACCAGCTGAAATACCAGCAGCTTCGATTGTAACTTTTGTTTTGATGTTGCCATCTGACAAAACACGGATACCATCTTTTTTACGACGAATTACGTTAGCACCAATAAGCGCTTCAGTTGTGATAGGCGCTTTAGCGTCTAGCTTACCTTCGTCAATCGCAAGCTGAATACGGCCCAGCGATACAACGTTGTAATTCTTTGCGAACATTTTGTTAGAGAAGCCACGCTTAGGTAGACGACGATAGATAGGCATTTGACCGCCCTCAAAACCGTTAATTGCTACACCTGAGCGAGATTTCTGCCCTTTAACACCACGGCCGCCTGTCTTGCCTTTGCTTGAACCGATACCACGGCCCACGCGTCTGCGAGATGGGTTTGCACCAAGATTGTCACGGATTTCATTCAGTTTCATCTGTTTATTCCCGCGCTAGCTCTCGTCCACAATGCGGACCATGTGAGAGATTTTGTTAATCATACCGCGAACAGATGGAGTGTCTTCCAGCGTGCGTTTACGGTTCATTTTGTTAAGACCAAGACCGATTAAAGTACGGCGTTGTTTATCAGGACGGCGCAATGGGCTACCGAACTGCTCAACTGTGATTGTTTTCTTGTCAGCCATCAGAACTATTCCTCACTACCGATCAAAGAACGGCGACGTTCTTGAAGCGTTGAATATTTCAAACCACGCTGAGAAGCGATATCCTTAGGGTGCATTTGACGCTTAAGAGCATCAAAAGTAGCACGAACCATGTTGTATGGATTTGACGAACCAATAGATTTCGCAACAACGTCTTGAATGCCAACTGTTTCGAAAACAGCACGCATTGGACCACCCGCAATAATACCAGTACCTGGCTCAGCAGAGCGAAGGTGTACTTTACCTGCGCCGTGACGTCCATCAACATCGTGGTGAAGTGTACGGCCAGAGCGCAATGGCACGAAAATCATTTCGCGTTTTGCAGCTTCTGTAGCTTTACGAATTGCCTCAGGCACTTCTTTAGCTTTACCGTGCCCAAAGCCAACACGGCCTTTTTGGTCACCTACAACAACAAGAGCAGCAAAACCAAAACGGCGTCCACCCTTAACAACTTTAGCTACGCGGTTAATACCAACGAGCTTATCAACGAATTCACTGTCTTCGTTGCGGTCTCGCTTATCGCGATTACCTTTTCTATCTTGTGCCATTTACCTAGTCCTTATTATTTTCCGGAAGCACATAGTTACTGATGAGTGGTTTCTTTGTTAGACCTTCTCAACAGGGTGAAATATTATATATATTAGAAGCTCAGGCCACCTTCACGTGCAGCGTCTGCCAAGGCCTTAACACGACCATGATAGATGAATGCTCCACGGTCAAAGACCACTTCTTTAATGCCCGCTTTAGCGGCACGTTCTGCAACAAGCTTGCCAACAGCTTGCGCTGCTGCAACATTGCCGCCGTAATTGCCACGAACATCTTTTTCAAGCGTTGACGCTGCTGCAACGGTTTGACCGCTAACATCGTCAATTACTTGAGCATAAATGTTTTGTGTTGAACGGTGCACACTAAGACGTGCACGGTTACCAGACACTTTTTTAAGCGAGCGACGAACGCGTGATGCGCGGCGCTTTTTTTCTGCGTGTTTACTAGCCATAACTGGTCTCGCCTACTTCTTCTTACCTTCTTTGCGGAAGATAACTTCATCCGCATATTTAACGCCTTTGCCTTTGTAAGGCTCTGGGCTACGATAGCTACGAATTTCAGCAGCAACTTGACCGACTTTTTGCTTGTCGATACCAGATACTGTGATTTCTGTAGGTTTAGGGCAAACAACAGTTACGCCTTCTGGAACCTCATAGACCACATCGTGGCTGAAACCAAGCAATAGTTTAACATTATTACCTTGCATTGCTGCACGATAACCAACACCGTTGATTTCTAGAGACTTTGTATAGCCTTCAGTAACACCAACCATAATATTTGCTACTAATGTGCGGGACAAACCCCACTTAGAGCGAGCCACCTTCGTATTACCACGAGGTGAAATTTTGATGCCGTCTTCTGTTTTTTCAACAGTTACTTCAGCATCCAATACAATCTGCAACTCGCCCTTAGGGCCCTTTGCAGTTACGGTTCTACCATCAACAGTGGCTGTTACGCCTTCTGGGATAGCTACCGGTTTTTTACCAATACGAGACATTATTAAGTCCTAACAGGTTTCTTAAGTGTTTCTCATCAGATCTAGAAGATCTGACAAAGAACCTCACCACCAACATTTTGATCACGAGCATCATGGTCTGCCATAACACCTTTCGGAGTAGAAAGGATAGCAATACCAAGGCCATTTGATACGTTCGGGATAGTCTTCACTGAAGCATATACCCGACGTCCCGGTTTAGACACACGAGAAATCTCGCGAATCACAGGGGAACCTTCGTAATATTTAAGTTCGATTTCAATTTCCGACTTGCCGTTACCGAAATCTGTTTCGGTGTAGCCACGGATGTAACCTTCACTTTGCAAAACATCCAAAACGCGCTGACGCAATTTAGAGTTTGGTGAACTAACTTTTGATTTACCACGCATCAATCCATTACGGATGCGTGTAAGCATATCGCCTAACGGGTCTGACAAAGACATCTATACTCTCCTTACCAGCTTGATTTTACGAGACCAGGCACTTTGCCTAGTGAACCGAGTTCGCGTAATGCGATACGAGACATTCTCATTTTGCGATAATAGCCGCGTGGGCGACCAGATACTTCGCAACGATTACGAACGCGTGTTTTTGAACCATCACGAGGCAACTCATTCAATTTAAGTTGTGCCTTAAAACGTTCTTCCATAGGAGTCGTTTTATTCATGATGATTGCTTTAAGTGCAGCACGTTTTGGTGCTTCACTAGCTACTTTTTTTATTCGGCGATTATTTTTCTCAACCGAGCTAACTTTAGCCATTTAAAAGTCCTTTATTTCGCTTGCCGTTACGAACTATTTAACAAACGGGAAGTTGAATTCGGTCAAAAGAGCCCGTGCTTCATCATCCGTTGTAGCTGTCGTACAAACGATTACGTCCATGCCCCAGATTTGATCTACTTTGTCGTATTCAATCTCTGGAAACACAATGTGTTCTTTAATGCCCATAGCAAAGTTGCCACGGCCATCGAAGCTATTTGGATTTAGACCTCTAAAATCACGTACACGCGGTAGCGCGATGTTGATTAAACGGTCTAAAAAATCATACATTTGAGCTGAGCGAAGTGTAACCTTCGTGCCTAGTGGCATATCTTCACGAACCTTAAAAGTCGCGATTGATTTGCGTGCACGTGTCACAACAGCTTTTTGACCAGCAATAAGGCTAAGGTCTTGAGCAGCGCGTCCAGCTTTTTTAGAATCTGCAGTAGATTCACCTACGCCCATATTCAACACAACTTTTTCGATGCGTGGAATTTGCATTGGGTTTTTGTAACCAAAGTCTTTTGCAAGCTTATCACGAATTACTTCGTCATATTTCTTGCGCAGCTGTGGAACATAACTAGCTTCAGCCATCGATCACTTCTCCAGAACGCTTTGCGAAACGAACTTTACGTCCGTCGTCTAGTGTCTTGATGCCCACTTTAGTTGCTGCGCCATCTTTTGGATCAGCAATTGCCAAGTTAGATACTTGGATTGGGGCTTCTTTAGTAATAATACCAGATTCTTGAGTCTGTGATTGGCGCTGATGGCGCTTTACCACATTCAGACCCTGCACAAGTGCGCGGCCTTCGCTAGGTATCATTTTGATTATCTCACCGGTGCGGCCCTTGTCCTTACCAGTAAGCACGACAACCTTGTCGCCTTTACGGATTTTTTGCATCAGGGCGCTCCTAAATAACTTCTGGTGCCAAAGAGATGATCTTCATATGTTTTTTAGCACGTAGTTCACGAGGAACAGGGCCAAATATACGAGTACCAACAGGCTCTTTGTTGTTGTTTACGATTACAGCTGCATTTCCGTCGAAACGAATAACACTGCCGTCTGCTCTGCGAATGTCTTTAGCGGTACGTACCACTACAGCTCTCATCACATCGCCTTTTTTCACGCGACCGCGTGGAATAGCTTCTTTTACAGAAACCACAATTATGTCACCAACTGAAGCGTATTTCCGTTTGGAACCGCCCAGTACTTTGATGCACATAACACGACGTGCACCGGAGTTGTCGGCGACATCGAGGTTTGTTTGCATCTGAATCATGACTGGCTACCTTCTTAGTTCTGTTATTAAAGCCTGACTTACGCCCTGCTTCAATGCCTGTCAATTAGCCTTGGGCCGCAATGACCGTCCAGCGTTTATCTTTAGAAATTGGAGCGCATTCCTGAATAGAAACGTGATCCCCAACTTTGTGATTATTCAACTCATCATGAGCCTTATAATTTTTTGTACGGCGAACCGTCTTTTTAAACAGCGGGTGTGTAAAACGACGTTCTACTTTAACCACTATTGTTTTTTCATTTTTGTCACTGACAACAGTGCCCTGCAATATGCGCTTTGGCATCTCAGTCTTCCTTACGCTTTTGCTTCTGCTGCCTGCTTCTCAGCAGCAACAGTTTGAATGCGTGCTATGTCACGGCGAACCTGACGCATACGCACTGTATTTTCCAATTGACCAGTTGCTTGTTGGAAGCGCAGGTTAAACTGCTCTTTCTTTAAGCTAACAAGCTCATCTTTAAGCTCATCAATGGTCTTTGCTCGAACTTCACTGGCCTTCATGGCGAGTATCCTTAACTTATCGTTTAATCAGCTATACGCTGAATGAAACGGGTCTTAATTGGTAATTTACGGGCACCTAGACGAAGCGCTTCACGAGCGATTTCTTCAGATACACCATCAATCTCAAACATTACGCGTCCTGGTTTTACACGTGCTGCCCAATAATCAACTGAACCTTTACCTTTACCCATACGGACTTCGGTAGGCTTTGCTGTTACTGGTAGATCCGGAAAAATTCGGATCCAAACACGACCGGCACGTTTCATGTGACGGGTAATAGCACGACGTGCTGCTTCGATCTGACGTGCTGTAACACGCTCTGGCTCTTGAGCTTTAAGACCGTATGCACCAAAATTTAGTGCAGTACCGCCCTTGGCTTTACCATGGATCTTGCCTTTGTGCTGTTTGCGAAATTTTGTACGCTTTGGCTGCAACATGACTTAATTCCTTATGAACGTGGCTTACGTTCACGACGGTTATTATTTCCGCCTTGATCGTTAGATTCTATGGCACGACGCTCTGATGCATATGGATCATGTTCAAGGATTTCACCTTTAAAGATCCAAACTTTAACACCGCAGATACCGTAAGCAGTTTTTGCTTCAGCAGTACCATAATCAATGTCAGCACGTAGTGTATGTAGAGGCACACGGCCTTCACGATACCATTCCATACGCGCAATCTCAGCACCGCCAAGACGACCTGCACAGTTGATACGAATGCCTTGTGCACCAAGACGCATTGCAGATTGAACTGAACGCTTCATAGCACGACGAAATGCAATACGACGCTCTAGTTGTTGTGCAATTGACTGAGCAACAATTGTTGCGTCGATCTCTGGTTTGCGAACTTCAACAATGTTGATGTGCACTTCAGAGTCGGTCATTGTACCAACTTTTTTGCGTAGTTTCTCAATATCAGCACCCTTTTTACCAATAATGATGCCTGGACGGGCAGCATGAATGGAAACACGGCACTTCTTGTGAGGGCGTTCGATAACTACTTTAGCAATAGAAGCTGCTGACAGCTCTTTTTCCAAGTAGGCACGGATTGCCAAATCTTCGTGAACAAGTTGACCATACTCACCTTTGGTAGCGAACCAACGCGAATCCCAAGTGCGGTTGATACCTAGGCGAAAGCCAATTGGGTTAATCTTTTGACCCATTAGGCGGCCTCCTCTTCCTGAACTTCACGAACAACAATGGTTAAGTGTGAGAACGGACGTAAAATCCGGCTCGACTTACCACGGCCACGAACGTGAAAACGTTTCATAGTGATTGATTTACCAACATATGCTTCGGCAACAATCAGGCTGTCAACATCCAAATCATGGTTGTTTTCAGCATTTGCAATAGCTGATTGAAGAGTTTTCAACACTGTTTCTGAGATACGCTTACGTGAGAAAGTAAGATCAGCAAGTGCTGTGTTTACTTTCTTACCGCGGATCAATGCAGCAACAAGATTGAGCTTTTGCGAGCTAACACGAATTGTGCGGGTTACCGCACGTGCTTCGTTATCTGCTAGCGAGCGTGCGCGCTTAGGCTTGCTCATGATTACTTCCTCTTCGCTTTCTTATCCGCACCGTGACCATAATAGTTACGAGTCGGAGAAAATTCTCCAAGCTTATGACCAACCATATCTTCTGAGATATTTACTGGTATATGCTTTTGTCCGTTGTAAACACCAAAAGTGAGGCCAACAAACTGAGGTAGAACAGTCGAACGACGGCTCCACGTCTTAATAACATCATTGCGGCCACTTTCGCGAACTTTCGCTGCTTTTTTAAGCAGGTATCCGTCTACAAATGGACCTTTCCATACTGAACGAGTCAATGTTTAGTCCTCTACTTCTTGCGCTGATGACGTGAGCGCATGATGAATTTATCGGACGTTGTATTTGTCCGTGTTTTCTTACCTTTAGTAGGCTTACCCCAAGGTGTCACTGGATGGCGACCACCTGAAGTACGACCTTCACCACCACCGTGTGGGTGATCGACCGGGTTCATAGCAACACCACGAACATTCGGGCGTTTACCAAGCCAACGGTTACGACCAGCTTTACCTTTATTGGTGTTTGAGTTGTCTGGATTAGACACCGCACCAATGGTTGCCATGCAGTTACCATGAATTAGACGCTGTTCACCTGAGTTTAAGCGAAGAATTGCATATGGACCATCACGACCAACTAATTGAGCATATGAACCTGCTGAACGAGCGATCTGAGCGCCCTTCTCTGGCTTCATCTCAATATTGTGGATGATTGATCCAACAGGAATTGATCTCAATGGCATTGCGTTACCAGGTTTAATATCAGCTGTTGCTGATGCTATAACCTTGTCGCCTGCTGCCAAACGTTGCGGCGCAACGATATAAGACAATTCACCGTCAGCGTATTTAAGTAAAGCGATAAAAGCAGTACGATTTGGATCGTATTCAATACGTTGTACTGTTGCTTCTACATCCCACTTACGACGCTTAAAGTCGATCATACGGTAGCTACGTTTGTGCCCACCACCGCGATGGTGTGCTGTTACGCGACCTCTATTATTACGTCCACCAGATTTAGAAAGACCTTCAGTCAATGTTTTGACTGGTTTGCCTTTCCAAAGCTCAGAACGGTCAACAATTACTAGTTGACGCGTACTTGGCGTAATAGGATTGAATTTTTTCAATGCCATGGTTCTAAACCCTTGCCTTCAATCTTAAAGGCCCGTCGTAACGTCAATAGATTCACCATCTACCAAAGTAACAACTGCCTTTTTTACATTATTTTGCTTGCCCAAAATGCCTTTGAAACGTTTAACTTTACCCTTGCGGATAAGGACGTTAACAGCTTTCACTTTAACACTAAACAAAGCTTCAACAGCCTGTTTAATTTGTGGCTTGCTAGCATTTGGAGCTACGTTGAAAACAACTTGATTAGCTTCTGATGCCATTGTGGATTTTTCAGTGATTACCGGAGAGACAATCACGTCGTAGTGTCTGATATCAATCATTTGAAGCGAGCCTCCAGTGCTTCGACAGCTGACTTCGAAAGAACTAACTTCTCGCGACGTAGAATGTCGTAAACGTTGATCCCTTGAACAGGCAACACATCCATTTGTGGAATGTTACGAGCCGCAAGGCTGAAATTTTTGTCAAGCTCAGCGCCACCAATGAACAATGCATTAGCAATACCTAGCTTTTCAAGTTGACCTTTAAGAGCCTTAGTTTTTGATGCTTTCGTTGAAAGATCATCAACAACTACGATACCATCAGATGCTTGTTTAGCAGAAAGAGCATGTCTTAGAGCTAATGCACGAACCTTTTTAGGAAGATCGAAGCTGTGATCGCGAGGTGTTGGACCGAATGCACGACCACCACCACGGAACTGAGGGGCTTTTGAAGTTGAGTGACGTGCAGAACCTGTACCTTTTTGATTGTACATTTTCTTACCGGTCTTTGAAATCTCAGAACGGTTTTTCACATCGTGTGTACCAGCACGGCGTTTTGCCAACTGATAACGTACCATACGCTGAATTAGATCGGCTCTTGGCTCTAGACCGAAGATTTCGTCTGAAAGAGAAACCTTACCTGATGCCTTACCGTCTAATGTTGTTACTTTAATATCCATTATGCTTCGCCTCCAGCAGTAGCAGGAGCTTCTTGTTTAGCAGCGTTTTTAAGAGCAGCTGGCATTGGAGCATTGTCAGGACGTGCTTTTTTAACAGCATCTTTAACAAGTATCCAAGCACCTTTTGAACCAGGTACAGCACCACGAACAAGGATTAAACCACGATCGCTATCAGTTTTCACAACTTCGATATTTTGAGTAGTAATTCTGGTTGCGCCCATGTGGCCAGCCATTTTCTTACCCTTAAACACCTTACCTGGATCCTGACATTGGCCAGTAGCACCATGTGAACGGTGAGATATTGAGTTACCGTGAGTAGCTCGGCCACCTCTAAAGTTGTGACGCTTCATAGCTCCGGCAAAACCTTTACCAATTGAGGTACCGGTTACATCCACTTTCTGACCAGGCACAAAGTGCTCTGCAGAAATTTCTGCGCCAATGTCTAACATGTTTTCCGCAGAAACGCGGAACTCAGCTAACTTACGACGAGGCTCAACACTTGCTTTCGCAAAGTGGCCACGCATTGGCTTAGATGTGTTTTTCACCTTAGCTAGACCTAGGCCTAGCTGAACAGCTGTGTAGCCATTCTTTTCCTCTGTGAGCTGTGCGACTACTTGAAGACCATCCATCTTCAAGACTGTCACTGGAACACTCTCCCCAGCATCATTAAAGATGCGGGTCATTCCCAGTTTCTGTGCAAGTACACCTGAACGCATTGGTTCAATCCTTAGTTAATTCTTCTATCCGTTAAAGCTTGATTTCAACATCAACGCCGGCGGACAAGTCTAGTTTCATAAGAGCATCAACGGTTTGTGGCGTTGGATCCACAATATCGAGAAGGCGCTTGTGAGTTCTAATTTCGAACTGCTCGCGGCTTTTCTTATCGATATGTGGTGAACGGTTCACCGTGAATTTCTCGATGCGTGTTGGAAGCGGAACAGGACCACGCACTTGCGCGCCTGTGCGCTTAGCAGTTGACACGATTTCTAGTGTCGAAGCATCCAAGATGCGGTGATCAAACGCTTTCAAGCGAATTCGAATATTCTGGCCAGTCATATTTAAGCTTTCTCAAACCTTTGACAATAAGTGGGGCGCGACAATCACGCCCCTCTTTACTAATTAAGTTACGATTACTCGATGATTTCAGCAACGATGCCAGCACCAACGGTACGGCCACCTTCACGGATAGCGAAGCGAAGACGATCTTCCATCGCGATTGGAACGATTAGTTCCACAATCATCTCAACATTATCGCCAGGCATAACCATTTCTGTACCTTCTGGTAACGCGCAAATGCCAGTTACATCGGTTGTACGGAAGTAGAATTGTGGACGATAGTTTGTGAAGAATGGTGTGTGACGTCCGCCTTCATCTTTTGTCAAGATGTATGCTTCTGCCTTGAACTTCTTGTGAGGTGTTACTGAACCTGGCTTAACCAGAACCTGTCCACGCTCAACTGATTCACGATCGATACCGCGAATAAGAACACCAACATTGTCGCCTGCTTCACCGCGATCAAGCAGTTTGCGGAACATTTCAACACCAGTACAAGTCGTTTTTTGTGTGTCTTTGATGCCAACGATTTCAATATCGTCACCAACGTTAACAACACCACGTTCAACACGGCCAGTTACAACTGTACCACGCCCTGAGATTGAGAACACATCTTCGATTGGAAGAAGGAACGGCTGATCTATTGGACGGTCTGGCTGTGGAATGTAATCATCAACAGCTTTCATCAATTCACGAATAGAATTTTCGCCAATTTCTGGGTCGCGGCCTTCAAGAGCTGCAAGCGCAGAACCTTTAACGATTGGAATATCATCGCCAGGGTATTCGTATGAAGAAAGCAGCTCGCGCACTTCCATGTCAACAAGCTCAAGAAGCTCTTCGTCGTCAACTTGGTCAACTTTGTTTAGGTAAACAACAAGCGCTGGAACACCCACTTGACGCGCAAGCAAAATGTGCTCACGTGTTTGTGGCATTGGGCCATCTGCTGCTGAACAAACCAAGATACCGCCATCCATTTGGGCTGCACCAGTAATCATGTTCTTAACGTAATCGGCGTGGCCTGGGCAATCAACGTGCGCGTAGTGACGTGCTTCTGTTTCATACTCAACGTGCGCGGTAGAAATTGTAATACCACGTGCGCGCTCTTCTGGAGCACCATCAATTTGATCGTAAGCTTTAAACTCACCAAAGTATTTTGTAATCGCCGCTGTTAGCGTCGTTTTACCGTGATCAACGTGACCAATTGTGCCGATGTTACAATGCGGCTTATTGCGTTCAAACTTTTCTTTTGCCATCT
>NVRK02000036.1 GCA_002400845.2 Hyphomicrobiales bacterium | reverse complement strand
CAATTCCACACCACTGCCATCTGCTTTAACGCGTACTTTTACATTGTAATCAATGACACGTTTTACAGGCACTAAAATTTTCATGGAATTTCCTTTTCAACCGCCAAAAATAAGGCGTAGTGATTTGTTGTTTAAAATGAAAACCGATAAACGAAATGGCTTATCAATTGAGAATATTACAACCGATTTTACTATCGCCAAGCTCAGCTTTCTAACTCTTAAACGTAGTTTATTTACATTAATTAAATTAATAATCTATATATATGATTTATATATTAGTCAATTGACACAAGGCGCTTGAATCATAAAATGCTGAGCAGTTAAAATTAAAGAAATGCACGAGGCGGACATAGAGCGCTTAGCCACACTTTCATTTGTTACAGATTAGCTACTCAAAATGTTGATGTTGGCCATACTAAAATCACCTTACCCCAGATTTATTTCGAATCGCTTCCTAACACCACCCCTCTCACAATTGTAAATACCTGTTGGAAAGTAACCAGCCCTTCAATGTAAATTCTTAAATTTCCTATTAGTTTCTAGTTATACATTTATTTTAAAATCATAATACTAGCTTATTGCATTTAATAAAAAAGTATCATAGATTTCCCACTCATTTTAAATTGGGAGAATTTAATGAAAACTTCAATATGGAAAAAACTAAGTAGCACAATTGCTGCTGTAACAATTGGTGGCTTGGCTGTTATTAATGCGGGCATGGCAATTGCAGATGAATATCCTAGCAAACCCGTCACACTGGTGGTTGGGTTTCCTCCAGGTGGATCAACAGATGTCGTCGCACGAATTTTAGCTAAAAGCATGACGAAAACACTGGGCCAACCTGTGCTGGTTGAAAACCGTGCTGGCGCTGGCGGCACTGTGGGTATCGGGCATGTGGCAAGCTCGGCACCAGATGGTTATACATTGGGCGTTAGTGGCGTTGGTGCTTCTATCCTCTTAAATGCTTTGGGACGTGAAACTGGCTATAACATAGACACAGACCTTGATGTGATTGGAGTAATGGGAACTCTAGGACTGGTTATTGCTGGACGTAATGGCTTAGAGCCAAAAACGCTTCAAGAGCTTATCAAGTTCGCAAAGAATAACCCAGGAAAATTAACTTATGGGAGTTCTGGAATAGGAACACCTGGTCATCTGGCTATGGAATATTTAAAGAGCGTTGCAGGTGTTGATCTATTACATATTCCTTACAAGGGAAACACACCGCTTATGAATGATGTTTTGGGAGGCCATGTAGATATTGCATTGCTGACAACCCCTGGTACTGCTGAGCAAGTTCGTGCAGGCGGCGTTCATCCTTTTGCCGTGACTTCACCAGAACGATCTTCTTTAATGCCTCAAGTACCAACTGCAATTGAAGGCGGCTTTGATGGATACACAGCAACATTATGGAATCTATTAGTAACGCCAGAAGGCACTCCTTCTGATATTCAGATGAAGCTGTCTAAAGCTCTAAATTCTGCGATGCAGGACGAAGAAGTTTTAGCCTCTTATAAGAAAAAGGGATTGGCACCTACTATCAAGACCCCAGCAGAAGCAACTCAGTTTCTTGAAAGCGAACGCGCTAAATGGAAAAAAGTAATTTCTGAAGCTGGTGTTCAAAAGAAATAACCAATTAAAATGGCGCGATAATGCGCCACTTTTCCCATCCAAAAATCACCCCAAAAGTTAAGGCCTTACTAAAGGAAGTTTCCAATGAATGTTATTTCTCTGCGGTTTACGATCGCGACCATACTCGCTGTGATTGGAATAACTGCCTTTATTATAGGCCTACAATATGATTTTGGATCTTCACAACGTATGGGGCCCGGATATTTTCCATTGGTGCTTTCAGGCGCCTTAACTGTTCTTGCAGTTTGGGAAGCGTTCTCTGTACTTTTTAATCCCAGCAGTGATGAACAGCCGAGCTTGGATTGGCGCCCATTTGCAGCAATATTGACAGCCGTACTAGGCTTTGCATTTGCTATTTCATTCTTTGGACTAATCCCAGCTTTTATCGTTGTAATCGGACTTTCTTCTTTATCTGAACATAAGTACGGACTGAAACCAGCATTAATCCTCGCATTTTTTGTCAGCCTTGGCGCTTGGCTGTTATTCGCAAAACTATTGGGCATTACCTTGTCTCTATTTAAATTTGGATTTTAGCCGATATGTTTGAAAACATTCTTCTTGGATTTTCTACAGCATTCACTGCCACCAATTTACTCTATTGTTTCTTAGGCGTATTTCTTGGAACCTTTATTGGTGTTTTACCCGGATTAGGGTCCTTAGCCGCAATATCTATGCTACTACCCCTAACATTTTATCTTGAGCCAACGACCGCTCTTATTATGCTTGGCGGCATATATTATGGTGGTGAATATGGTGGCTCTATTGCATCCATTCTTTTAAATTTACCGGGCACTCCTTCTGCAGCAGTAACATGCTTGGACGGGAACCCAATGGCCAAACAAGGACGTGCGGGCGTAGCTCTTTTTATAACCGCAATTGCTTCTTTTGTGGGTGGTAGTGTTGGTATTATTGCATTGATGGCATTTGGACCAGCAATTGCAAAAGTTGGGCTTAGCTTTGGCCCTAGTGATTATTTTGCACTTATGCTGCTCGGCCTTGTTGCTACTGTTACTGTTGGCGGGCAAGTGCGTAAGGGTTTGATAATGGTTATTTTAGGACTACTACTTGGTACAGTTGGAACCGATGTAACCTCTGGCGATTTCAGATACACATTTGGATTTTTAGAATTACGTGATGGGGTAAGTCTGGTTGGCATGGCCATGGGGCTTTTTGGAATTGCTGAAGTAATTAATTCAATTAAGGGTTCGAACGAACGTAAAGTTACCGAGAAAATTACAGCACGTTCCATGATGCCAACCAAAGAAGATATGAAAAAAATCATTGCACCAATGGCACGTGGCAGCTCAATTGGTGGCTTTCTTGGTGCACTACCAGGCGCTGGAACAGTAATTGCGGCTTTTCTAGCATACGCGATGGAAGTTAGAGTTGCTAAAGACAAAACACGTTTCGGTAATGGTGCCATTGAAGGGGTAGCAGCACCCGAATCTGCCAATAATGCAGCAGCCCAAACAGCCTTCATTCCAACACTTACTATAGGCATTCCAGGAAGTGCCACCATGTCAATTATGTTGGGTGCATTAATGATCCATGGCATTACCCCTGGTCCTTTATTAATAACAGATCACCCGACTATTTTTTGGGGGCTTATCGCAAGTTTTTGGATTGGCAATGTATTTTTACTTGTACTCAATATTCCACTGATTGGCATGTGGGTACGTGTCTTACAATTTCCATATAAATATATTTATCCAGTTGTGATTGCCTTAATTTGCATTGGCGTTTTTTCAATGCGCACTAGCGTATTTGATGTTTGTCTTGTGGTTATTTTTGGCGCACTTGGATATTTGTTGCAACGCGCTGGCTATCAAGCAGCACCACTAATTTTGGGCTTTGTTTTGGGACCTATGCTTGAAGAAAACTTGCGCCGCGCCATGCTAATGGCAAGAGGCGATGTTTTTCAACTGATTGCAGACCCTCTAACGGGTTCAATTTTAGCTCTATCGGCCATGATGTTAATCTGGGCATTTGCCTGCGGGTTAAAATCACTTTTAAATAAACGTAAAATCAAAATACTTCCCGAAGGGGAAGCCTAAACATTGCTAGGAGCACTAGCAGGGAGAAAAACATGACGGGTAGCATGTCGCATATTAAAGTTATCGATTTAAGCCGTGTATTTGCTGGGCCTTGGGCAGGCCAAATGCTGGCTGATTTTGGCGCAGAGGTTATAAAAATAGAACATGTGCGCGGCGGTGACGACGCGAGGCGAATGGGGGTCCCACATTTAAACAAAGATGGAGAAGAAACCAATATAACATCATCATTTTTGTCAATGAACCGAGGCAAACAATCGCTTGCAGTAGACCTTTCAAAAGAAGATGGGCAAAAGATCGTTACAGATCTTATTGCATCTGCAGATGTCTTGATTGAAAATTTCAAAGTCGGAAATCTTAAACGCTTTAACTTAGATTACGATACGCTTTCTAAAGTGAACCCAAATCTTGTATATTGCTCAGTTACTGGTTTTGGACAAACAGGCCCACGCTCACACTTACCAGGTTATGATCCTATTTTCCAAGCCATGACAGGTGTTATGAGCGTTACTGGAATGCCAAATGGCGAGCCTGGAGCTGGTCCAAATTTGGTTGGTTATTCAATTTCTGACATTAATGCTGGATACTACGCAGTTATTGCGATTTTAGCAGCACTAAACTATCGCGATGCAGGCGGCGGCAAAGGTCAACACCTAGACATCGCCCTTTATGATACGCAAGTTCACGCAGCTTCACATGTCGCTATGAACTATTTATCAAATGGCAAAGTTCCTGAAAGAAATGGCACCGCATCGCAGATAACCTGTCCGTGGCAAGTTTTTGATGCTGATGATAAACCCATCATGATAGCCGTTGGCAACGACCCACAATTTGTTCGTTTATGTGAATTGCTAAACTGCCCAGAGATTGCACAGGATAAAAGATTTGCTGTGAATATTGAACGTGTGCGCCACCGCGATATTTTGATACCAATGCTGTCTGAACGCATTGGAAAATGGAACGCGTTTGAATTGCAAGAAAAGCTAGAGGCTGTTGGCATTGCAGCGGGACCAATAAACAGCTTTGATGAAGTCTTCGAGGATGCTCAATTTAAACATCGTGGCCTAAAGCGAACAATGGATCACCCAAGTCTTGGCAAAATAGATGTCTTAGCAAATCCAATTGTTTTTTCACAAACACCAAATATCTATGATCGTGCACCACCTGAATTTGGCGCAGATACAAATGATATTCTAAGTAACCTTGGATTAACCGATGAGGCTATCTTAGATTTACGTGACAGAGGTATTATTAAATAAAGTAACGCTGATTAGGTCTTGGGCCGAGACATTGGGAAGACCTCGTCTACGATTGCATAATCCATATAGCCCAATCGTGACAGTGGGCGAAGCTTCTTAATGTCCAGCATGCCATCCACTATGACGCTATCAGATATATGGATTCCAACCACCTCACCAAAAATCACATCCGAGCGGACTTTAGTACCGTCTTGAGCATTTAACGAAACGGCCTTATTCAAAATGCATTCCAATGCAACAGGTGCAGCCTTTACGCGTGGCGCGCGAACATTAATACAATCGGCTTTTTCAAGACCTGCTAATTCAAACTCGTCTACTTCTGCCTCAACGCTGGCTGATGTAATATTAAGCGCGTCCTTCAAATCACCTGTTGCCATATTCACAACAAACTCGCCAGTTGCTTCAATATTAATTTGACTGTCTTTACGGCCGGCCGAAGAAAACATAACAAAAGGAGGAACACCTGATACTGCATTGAAAAAACTGTATGGCGCTAGGTTTGCTACCCCCTTTTCACTAAGGCTAGATATCCAACCAATAGGACGGGGAACAATCAGCGCAGTCCATGGATTATGCGCGAGCCCATGAACGTCATTTCTAGGATCATAAAACATTATTCCACCTTTTTTGTCAGCTTTAGTTTCTTTTGAACGCCATATAACTAGCCTTATATTGCTTGACCGTTCAAAAAGCTAGTGTTATGATTTATACAAATTAAACTTTGAAGAATGAGGCAGTTTTAATGATGGTTTTGCAAACCCCTGCCACATTTTTAGAGCGCATAGGTACAGTTCTTGGACCCACTGATTGGCGCAGTATTTCACAGTCAGAAATATCAAATTTTTCAAAGCTTACTGGTGACGATCATTGGATTCATGTTGATACAGAACGTGCTGCACGTGAGCAACCAGACGGGCGCACCCTTGTTCATGGCATATATATATTATCTCTAATCCCTAAATGGCAGCGTCAATTGTTTCACATTACAAATCGTGGTGCAGGACTAAGTTATGGTTATGACCGCACGCGCTTTATTTTACCTGTCAAAGTAAATGCGCCAATTAGATTAAGTCAAACGGTTGTCAAAGCCGTACCACACAGTTTGGGTACAAAAGTTTGGTTAAATTCAATGATAGAAGTTGAAGCGCCTGAACAGGTTGCAGTTGTAGCTCAAGCAATTCTTTTAATTGCAGATAAATAGCGGGGAAATATGAAAAATGAAATAGAAGATTGGGAAGAAAATGTGCAAATGCTAACAGATAGCATTGGTGCAGTTGTTCCACCCGATGGCTCTGTTAGCCGTGTGCGTAAGGCACGTCATGTAGGCGCTGGTTTTGATACAAATATCTGGCATACGATGGCCGAAATGGGTTGGTTGGCTATAACTTTAGACGAAACCTGCGGAGGACTTGGTCTTGGTTTGCGTGAAGCAACCGCGCTTTTAAAAGGCTTGGGCAAAGGGCTGACACCAGAGCCTATAACACCAGCAATCATGGCGCTTCGACTCATGGCAGACGCTGGTGAGAAAATCTTAATTGACGAAGCATTAAGTGGTGAAAAAATTATACTTGCAGCATGGCAAGCTACTCCTGATAGCGTTGACCCCAGTGCTGGGGTGAGCATCAAAGATGCGCTCTTATATGGTAAGAAAATCAGTATTGAGGGAGGTTTGGCTGCGCATGCTTTTGTTGTAACAACGCCCCATGGAATTTGCATTGTTCCAAAAGACAGCAAAGGTTTAACAATTAAATCAACTCCAATGCATGACGGTACTTTCACAACACAGTTAATTTTTGAGGGTGTAAAAACATCATCCCTTGCCTGTACAAATATGGAACGCTCTTTATTTGAGGCGCAATTAATGCATTGCGCCTATCTGTTAGGCGTTAGTGAACGCGCATTTGAAATTACATTGGCGTATTTACGATTACGCAAACAATTTGGCGTTGCCATCGGGTCCTTTCAAGCACTTCAACATCGTTCCACTGAAATTAAAATTCAACTGGAACTTGCTCGTGCATCCATTGCAGCAGCCGCTGGTGCAATAGATACAGGCAAAAGCCATAGACATTGCCAAATGAATGCACACAGAGCCAGCACACGCGTTAAAATGCTAACTAGATTAGTCGCACGCGAAGCAGTGCAAATGCATGGCGCAATTGGCTACACAGATGAGGCAGATATTGGCTTGTATGTGAGAAAAGCAATGACTTCAGTTGGTCTGTATGGACCAGAATATCGCTTGCGTGAAAATTATATGGCACTGCGTGAGATACAAGTTTAAACAAATAGGCTTAAAATGACTGATACAAAAAACACCCCCCCTTTTATAGCAGAATACTCAACCCACCCAGACTTTAACGCTATGTCTGATGTAACGTTTCGTTCGCTTGTTAAAAACTTCGTAGAAAAAAACTATCCAGACATACCGCGCTTTGTGCAACATCGTTTGAGTTGGCTTGAGGTTAGGCCTTGGTATGGTATTTTAGCACGCGCTGGTTGGATTGCCCCAACATGGCCACAAAAACTTGGCGGCATGGGATTAAATGCGGGAAAGCAATTAATTTTAATTGAGGAGTTTGAACGCTTTGGTTGCGGCCGAGTTCACGATATTGGCACTGCAATGTTGGGCCCAATGTTAATGCAGTACGGCACTAAGGAACAACAAGATTATTATTTACCTCGTATATTACACGGTGAGGATATTTGGGCTCAAGGTTATAGCGAACCTGATGCAGGCTCTGACCTTGCCTCTTTGCGAACTGAAGCAATAATAGAAGGAGACGAATGGGTCATAAATGGACAAAAAACATGGGCCACTCTTGGCGCCGATGCCAATATGATTTTCATTCTCGCGCGTACAGACAAGTCCGTTAAAAAACAAGCAGGAATAAGCTTTTTACTTGTGCCTATGGATTGTAAGGGCATCACTGTGCGCCCTATTGAAAACATTGAAGGGCACAGCGAGTTGTGTGAAGTGTTTTTCGACAATGTTCGAATTCCGCTTGACCACATCGTTGGCGATGCAAACAATGGCTGGACCATGGCAAAAGCACTATTGGGCCATGAACGCGTATTTATTGGCGCTCCTAGATTGTCAGCCAATGCATTAACGCGGCTAGAAAATTTAGCACGTGATAATGGACTTTGGCCTGACCCTGTGTTTCGCGATAGATTTGCATCTCTTGCAATGGACTTAGAAGATTTAACTGATCTATTTGAAACCTATCTTGAGCGCTTAAAAAATGGCGAACCTATAGGCGCTGAAGTTGGCGTTCTAAAAATATTCCAAAGCGAATTGTATCAACGAATATCTGAAGAGCTGATGCAAATTTCTGGTAGCCTTGCTGGCATAAAAAAAGGTGACGATAATGATCTCAAGCACGATGCTTCTGGGACTTATCTTGCAGCGCGACCAACAACTATTTTTGGTGGTTCAACAGAAGTAATGCGTAATGTTTTAGCACGTGTTAGTTTAGAACTTCCAAAACAATAGCAAACCAATAAGACAAATGGTTGGCAGTTCATATTTTTCAAAATGAAAGCTGACCATTTGTAATTTCTGTTCCTTTATTCTCTTGGTCATCTTTTACGCCGGTTGCGTTGATTGAAGGGCGTTTTGCTAAATCGGCTTCTAAGTTTGACAACTTAGGAAAATGCTTGCGCCAATCACAGTTTGACCAACGAAATTCAAGCTGACCAAGTGCGCAAACAAGCGATATATGGCCGATACCAAATTCACTATTATTAAATGCTTCTACTTCACCCTCAAGCACTACCATTGATGCGCGTACTTTTGTTTGCCAACCATCCGTAACAATATCCCAAGGGCCACTCTGCCTTGTTAGTTCTATTCGCCACAATAACAAAATATCTGCCAGCCCATCACAAAGTGCCTGCCAACGCAAATGCTTCATTCTCTCATCTTTTTTAGCAGGAAACAAATTGCGGCCTGATTTTATATCCAGATATTCACAAATTACTCGACTATCGAACAACGCATCTCCATCATCAGTAATAAGAGTAGGGATTTTACCAAGGGGGTTATCTATCAAAACTGCAGAATTTGGGGGGGCACTCAAACTAACGACTGAGCGCACTAAATCTACATTTTCCAATTGCCCGCATTCATGAAGAGTAATCATCACTTTTCGCACGAAAGGCGAGCGTGGAGACCAATGTAATTTCATTCTATATTTCCCTTAAGGCTATTAATTTCTTGAGTGGAACTAGACATATGATTTGATTCATTACGAAATTATATTCAGTGCGCCCTAAATCAATAACCTTAGCAATGCAGCTATGTAAGAATAGAAAATTCGATTCTAAAAATCTATAAAATAACTTCTAATTTGATAATGGCAGCTTAGATAGATTTGAATCTGGAGTTTGATTGTTAGGATAAAGCTCTGCTTCTCGATTATCTGGCAATGATATTTGATGAGCATTTAATGTCATTGCTACCATCGCATAGTAGCCAGTTAATGCCGTTAATTCAACAACTCCAACCGCGCTCCAAACCTTAGACACTTCTCCATGAATATAATCATCAACTTGACCTGTATTTTGCAGTTGAGAAACAAAGTCATAAACTAATCCCATTTTTATATCATCAAAAATTGGGACACGGTGTTCTCGAATTGCATTAATTATCGCATTTTCCAAACCTGCTTTTTCAGCCGCTGCTCGATGAATAACCCATTCTAATTCACTATTCCAACGACGTGCTGTAAGAAGAATAGCCAATTCACTATACACGGGGTCAAAAACCGTCTTGTAACGTAAAACTGCACCCAATTTTTGCCAAGCATCCGCAAGTTCTGGGTTATGTATAGCAGCACGTAATGGGCCTATAATCTCACCACGCTTTCCACCAACAATATCATCTAATACTATCCGTTGATGCGCTGTCATAGTTTCGCGTTCTGGAAGCGGTATGCGGGCTGTTTGTGAAGCCATTCTTAATCTTCTTTCTTATAAAAATATACTTACTATTCAGGCAGCGTCGTCATCATGGTCGTGTCTTCAAAATTTAGATTTTTGACAAAAATTATATATATATTTTCCCTTATAGAATAATCTAAAATATAAGACGGGCGCTTATATATGTCAATAATATGATTTATTGATTTATACGAAATAAACAGCTAGTTTTTGTATTTTCCACTTACCTTAAATACTCGCCAGAATTGTCATTTCAGTCACAACTGACGCGGAGAAATAAAGACCGATTTATCTCAAGAGATTACCGTTATAACTTAAAAATAGGCAACTTTTACATCGCCTATTTTGATCGACTTTTCGTTATGATAATTACCACGCTTGTTATTGCCCTGTGGGTGTTGGCATCTCAGCGTCAAGTGGCTTTTTCTTTCTAGGCCCAAGATAAATCATGGATGCTACAGAAATGGCAATCAGAACCAAAGCCACTGGGTGATTCAGTAATTCCCAAGGATTATCATCTGTAATCAAGCGCGCTTTAAGTACTGAATTCTCCAATTGTGGCGTCAATAAAAACGCAACAATAAATGCAACAATCGAATACCCAAAAGTTCGCATGACATAACCAAATAGAGCCGCCGAAACCATTACGAAAATACCAAATGTAGCGCCAGTAATAACATATGCCCCTGCAAAACATAAAAGCATTGCAGCAGGATAAATGATGGTGCCTGGCGCTGAAACTACCATTGCCCAAAACCGCATACAAAATTGACCCACACCAAGATTACAAAAATTAGCGACTAGCATTGCGCCAAACATTCCGTAGATCAATCGCCCCTGTTCCTCAAACAAAAGAGGCCCTGGTTGAATGCCGTGAATGATGAAAGCAGACACTAGAAGTGCCGCAGCAATATTGCCTGGAATCCCAAGGGTTAACAATGGAATTAGGTTGGCCCCAACAACAGCACTATTAGCAGTTTCTGAAGCAGCAATGCCACGCGGGTCACCTGTGCCAAATGCTTCGGGATCTTTGGCGGCCTGTTTGTTTACTGAATAGCTAAGAAAGCCGGCTGTTGTAGACCCAAGGCCTGGAATAGCGCCAATGATCGTACCTATAATAAAAGCACGTAATGCTACATAACGGTTCGCCCAAAACTCAGCAAAAGTAACTGTATTATCTTCACGTGAGCCCCCTTTAATAGAGACTGCGGAATGTTGTTCTTTGTCAGGTTTGCGCAAATTTAATAACCCAAGTAAAACACCGCTCATTGCAAGCGACCCAATACTCACTGCTGTGAGTGGCACACCATCGTAAAGTTCTAATAGGCCGAAAGTAAATCTAGGCGTTGCCATTCCAGGATCTAGCCCTACAGTTGCTAATAAAAAGCCCATAGAAGCCGCAATCAACCCTTTGATTAGTGAATCTCCCACAAGGCCGGAGATCACAGTAAAAGCAAGAATCATTAATGCTGTAATTTCAATAGGCCCCATTTTTAATGCCACTACAGCGAGAGGCGCTGCAAGTAAAATAAGCACAATGTCACTGGATAAATCACCAAGCACCGAATGATATAAAGCATATTTCATTGCTTTCATTGGCTTGCCTTTTTTGGCCATTGGATAACCATCCATGGCTGTAGCTGCCGATTCTGGTGTGCCTGGAACATTGAGCAATATAGATGGAACAGCGCCGCCAACGGTGCCACCTTTATTCACGGAAATTAAAAAAGAAATTGCAGCAAGTGTATCGAGACCATAAGTTAATGGAACTGCAATTGCTAATGCCATTATGATGCTTAAGCCAGGTATTGCGCCAACGATTTGCCCTAAGACCACACCGCATAAAATAAACAGCATATTATACAACGTAAAAACGTCACTAAACCCTGCCATTAAAAGTGAAAAATCTGCCAATTTGTGCTCCTCACAAACTTAAGATAACGGTCGTCCCAAAAGAACGACGAATAGGAACCAAACGAAAAAGGGCACACCAACCAAGGTTAGAGCCGCCCAAATTGGTCTGCGTTCACGCAACAAAAGAAGACTTGCAATCATCAAACCACAAGCAACCGGTAAAAACCCAAGCACTGGTAAAAACAAAGCAGCAACTACTAGTGCGGTGATGAAGCATAAAATCCCGAAAACTTCTTGACGCGCTGGGACGGCGCTATCTGATCGTGCGAACACGACCAGTAGCAATCCAAGTGTGGCAATAATCCAACCTGCCACCTTTGGAAACAAAGATGGATCGAGCGGATCTCCCGGCACACTGGTTACATGTGCAGGAACAAGCCAAAGCAACAATGCGCAACCAAACCCAAGTACAATAACCCCTTGCAGGCGGTCGGCATTTATCATTTTGCTAACTTCTTACCATAAAATACAGATGCATCGGCAACCCATTTAGCAGTGCCTTGCGGCCCCATATTACCTGAAACAGCAGAGCGTCCGGCTAAGAATTTAGTGTATTCATCTGAGTTGGTTACTTCAGCTAAATGTTCAGATAAGCAAGTTAAAATTTCTTTTGGCGTATCTTTTGCTACCAAGAAAATTATATGCCCTTCGATCGACAGGTCCATGCCATTTTCTAATAGCGTTTTCGCGTCTGGTGCATATGGCGCACGATTTGGCGTAAGTGTTGCCAATTGAACCATTTTACCAGCTTTAATTTGTGAAACATGCACGGTACTTTGGATCGTCGCATCAACATGCCCACCTAAAGCCTCTTTCAATGCGGCGGCAGAACCTTTTCCAGGGACAGAAACCAATTTAACACCGTAATGTTCAGCAATAGCATCAACAGCAATTGTGTGAGTTGCCGCACCAACAGAAATGGTCGCACGGCCCTTTTCTTTAGCCATTGCAATAAACTCTTCTAGATTATCATATGGCTTATCTGCAAGCGCTACCAACCCATAATTTAGCACCATACCTGTGCCTAAATAAGCAAAATCATTATGAGTATAACCAATATCAGCATTCACATGTGGGTTAATAACCACCGTTGTATTACTGGCAACGCCAATTGTAAGACCATCAGCTTTGCGACCAAGCAAACCTTTGGCCATTACGCCACCACTAGCGCCTGGCTTATTTTGAACAACGATCGTCCAGCCAGTAGCAACCTCAAGATCACTGGCTACTTTTCTAGCAACGGTATCAGTACCGCCACCTGCGCCATACCCAACTTGAAAATTAACGTTAGCACCTGGAAATCCTGCAGGGCAGTTCGCTGCCATTGCTGCTGTACCCGTTGCTATACCCGTTACGCATACAGCCGCCAGACTAAGCGTAAATTTGTTTAATGACTTCATATTTCTTCTCCTCCAAAAATTATTTAAATCATAAACATAGTTTAATGGTATAATCAAGCAACCTTAGCTAATAATTTAAGAAGTATGTGTCTTTGCTAAATAATATAAAGCAATCAATGGGAAAATACTTACAACTCAATTCTATTCAAGTTAATTTACTCAGTGCGGTTCAGAATTGAAATATACACTACCTATATGCACTGTGAGATTGCTAATATTAAGTGCGAATTGTTCATTGATACAAACCAACAGCATTGCGCATTTCTTCAATTCCTGTTGATAATTCTAACAAACAGATGGCTGCGAACGCAAAATGTTCGATTTTCCAAGTTTCAGTTACGAAAAAACTTGAACTATGGTAACTTTGACAATAACTCGCTGGATTTGCTCTCGAATCGTAATACATAATATGAGCTAAATATTTTATTGGAGACTTTTTTGACTAAACCTACCGATATGTCATCGATTACTAGGGCAGCCGAAAAGCAAGGTGTATCTTTATATCTTCAGCTTTCCAATATTTTTCGTGGACGGATAGAATCTGGTGAATGGGCAGTAGGCGAACGCATTCCCACTGTCGAAGAACTCTACAAAGCTTATGGCGTTGCTGGCATGACAATACGTCAAGCACTAGGCATTTTAGAAGACGAAGGTTTGATTGAACGATTTCGTGCAAAAGGTACTTTTGTACGTGCTCGGCCGCGTCGTGATCTATGGTGTGATGTAAAAACAGATATCTCTGGCCTGCTACTTGCGCGGCCTGGTGCTAAAATTGAAGTTTTGCGTGACACAATGATTGATGAGCTACCAGAGGCTGTTGCCGAGCATGGCGAAGCGAATGCGAAGTATCGCTATTTGCGCCGACTCCATACTCGCGAAGATGAACAATTTCTTTTAGCAGATGTTTATATTGCAGAAGATGTAGCACGTCTTATCAAGTCTTCTGACCTGACCTCTAAAACAGCCATGCGACTTGTTAACGACTTAAAAGGCGTGAGCATTGCCGATGCAAAACAAATACTAACCATTGAGAGAGCTGATATTTCTGTCTCTCAAGCCTTACAAATATCTTTAGATTCTCCAATCGTAAAAGTTGTCCGTATTGCTTATGATGGCGATGGACGGACATTAATGATAGCAGTTGGCAATTATAGAAGTGATTTTGTAAGAATTGAAATGCACTTAAGGTAAAATTCTTAAATTTACTTTGGCTTTATTATTTATCCTCTATGTTTCGTAGACTTAATAATTTTAGACTTCAATGATAAAAATCAATAATATGATTTAATGCTTGATTGTCACTTTAGACTTGCTATTCATACGCTTAATATGAAAACTATTTTGCGGTTAGGAAGATGCATGGAAAACTTGGAATGTTTAAAAGTAGATGTCGCCGACCATGTTGCTGTCGTTACAATCGACCGTCCAAAAGTAAATGCTCAAAACAATAAATTTCGTGATGAGATCGTCTCGGTGTTCGACACTTTAGGCGACCGTAACGATGTTCGTGCAGTCGTTTTAACTGGCGCTGGCAAAACATTTTCTGCTGGTGCAGATTTGTCTGAACGGCCAACTACAGAACCAGGCGTATATTCGGCCCACAATAGGCGCGTTCGCGCAAGTTTTGATTGCCTGTTAGAATGCCCAAAGCCAATCATTGCAGCTGTTAATGGCGCGGCTATCGGCGCAGGCTGTGTAACCGCGCTTTGTTGCGATATTATTATCGCTTCCGAAAAAGGGTTCCTTGCAATGACCGAAACTATGGTTGGCCTTGCTGGTGGTGTTGCACATGTGCGTCGTCACTTTAACGAATCTGACGCGCGCTTAATGATCTATACAGGCCGTCGTTTTTATGGCCTAGACCTATTGCGGATGAATGTTGCCTCTGCCTGCACTTCTCCAGAAAAATTGATGGAAACGGCAATGGTAATGGCATATGAAATTGCGGGCAACAGCCCCTCTGCCGTACGTGCTGCTAAATCATCATTCCAAATTACAGAGAACTTATCAATTCTCGAAGGGTACCGTTACGAGCAAGGCCAAACCAAAACGCTTTCTAGTTCTGCCGATACAGCAGAGGCGATGTCTGCTTTTCGTGAAAAGCGGAAACCATCCTTTAAATAGTAAAATAGAGCGCGGTGCAAAATTAATCGAACGCATAAATAACTTAAGTTTCACGCTCTTTGCGCATTTGTGCCAAGATATCATCTCGGCGTTCCAATGCAGCCATTTTAGTTGCATCATAAACACTGGCGCCATGCGCATCTATACCAACAATAAGTGGCCCAAGGCGCTCTACCTCTAAATTAACAATGCGGTAATGAGAAATCATTTCAGGCCAACCCACCGCAATAACCTTGCGTATTGCTGCTGTAATAATCGGCGCTCCACCGCCAAGGAATGAAAGATACACACAACCAGATTTTGCCATAACGGCTGCGCATTCTGCATTAAGGCCACCCTTTCCGCCAGTCATCCGCAATCCTAAACCTGGAATAAGTCTCGGCATATGCGGATTGAAACGCGTACTGGTAGTAGGATTCATATAGCGAATGTTTGCTTTGCCATCCTCCCCCTCTTCTAAAAGGCTGCCAAGATGAAATAGAGTCTTACCTTCAAATTCAAATGGCAAAGGTTCAACACCATCTAAGCATCCTAGCAAACGATCATGAGTCGGCATTCCTGCTGTCGTAAAAATTTCACCTGTTAAGAATACGATATCGCCAGCACTCAGTTTTTCAATATTTTCACGCGACATGGGAAGAGTAAGATCATGTTCTGTCATAAAATTACTCTAACCTTTCAATACGTCCATCGCCCCAAAGCCGAACGCGCGTACGACGGTTAATCCAACAATTAAATGCTACAGCAACAGGCGTAAAACCGTGCCCCGAAGAAAAATCGCAATGCACTGCAAGTGCAGTTGTACTACCACCAGTACCCATGGGCCCAAACCCTAGGCTGTTCACAGCTTTTTTCAAACGCTCTTCCATTGCTGCCAGTAGCGGGTTTTCATTTACAGTACCAATGGCCCGCAAAGTTTGTTTTTTAGCAAGTGACGCACAGTGGTCAAAAGTGCCACCAATTCCAATCCCCATAATAACAGGCGGACAATGCTGCGCACCGGCCTTAATAGCAACATCTAAAATATATGTTTCAATTTCTTCAAGACTTGGAAATGTGAACAACTCCATTGCCGCCCAACGCCCTGACCCCAATGCTTTGGGAGAGCAAACAATTTCAACATATTCTGCATCGCTCACTAAATCATAAGATACAATTGGCATATCTTTACCATGGTAACCGCGCTCTAAAGTGAGCGGATTTGTTACATGCTTGAGTAAAGGGGGATCTATTGTTTCTACCAATTTTTCATACCCTTCACGGATCGACTTTTTTAAATCTCCAGTAACAGGTGCTTTTGTGCCGATTTTTACAAAGTAAACAGGCACCCCACTATCTGAGCAAACAAAACCATCTTCCTTCTCTGCCATTTCAGCACTATAAAGTTGAAGTTTAAGGGTCTTGCGAGCTGTTTCATTTGTTTCAGCTTCCATAGCTGCACGTAATGCATCCTTTGTATCATCAGGCACTTTTCGCAAAGCCCAAGAATACAAATCCTGCGTCGCTTGGCGTATCATCTCGTCTGTTATTGACATTATGTCTCCTGAAAAATTATTTGGTATGAGCGTTCCATTTTAAATTATGTGTAAATTTCATTTAAATCTTAGCGGCATATCCACGTTGCCCATCATATTGCTATCGTCGTCTTCAACGGCAGTAGCTAGCACAGAACAAAGCCGCGAAATGCCATTATACCATGCGCTAAGTGTTGGGTGGGCCTTTTGCCAATTGCAATTGGGGTAACGAAAATTAAGCTGAGCCAAAACACAAACTACTGAAATATGCCCTAGATTGAGCGGCTGAGTTTTAAAATCCACAACCTCTTTTTCCAATTGCGCCATAGT
>NVRK02000035.1 GCA_002400845.2 Hyphomicrobiales bacterium | reverse complement strand
TATAAGGGCAGTTTAATTGAACCATTTTCAATATATAAATGGCATTTTGCACGCTGAAAACGTGTCCATTCCACAGATCGCCAAATCTGTAGGAACACCCTTTTATTGCTATTCAACTGCTACGATTGAACGCCACTACAAAGTGTTCGCAGGCGCTTTTTCTGACATAGACGCACTGGTTTGCTATGCCATGAAAGCAAATTCCAACCAAGCTGTATTAAAAACCTTAGCCAAATTAGGTTCTGGCGCAGATGTGGTGTCTGGTGGGGAATTAAAACGCGCTTTACAAGCTGGCATTCCAGCGCGCAAAATCATGTTTTCTGGCGTTGGCAAAAAAGACGAAGAATTGGACGCAGCTTTACAAGCTGGCATTTTATGTTTCAACATCGAATCCATTCCAGAGCTTCATGCGCTTTCTGCAAGAGCTGTGGCATTGGGTAAAACTGCCCATGTTTCTTTTCGCATCAATCCAGATGTGGATGCCAAAACCCATGCAAAAATATCCACTGGCAAAAAAGGTGATAAATTTGGTATTCCTTGGGGCGATGCTGAATCCATCTATGCACTAGCTGCAACTCTAGACGGCGTTAAAGTAACTGGCATCGACATGCATATTGGCAGTCAGATCGTAGATTTAGAACCTTTTGACAGTGCGTTTTCGCGCTTAAATGGTTTGGTGAAACGCTTGCGGTCTGCAGGCCACGAAATTAGCCATGTAGATGTTGGCGGCGGCTTGGGTATTCCATACCGCGCAGAAGGCAATAACGAACCACCACCCTCACCACAGGCTTATGCAGCTGTTGTAAACAAGCACGTTAAAGACCTCAATTGCCAAGTCGCCTTTGAACCTGGTAGATTATTAATGGGCAACGCAGGCATTTTGGTAGGCGAAGTAATTTTCGTTAAAGAAACCGACAGCAAAACCTTTTTCATTGGCGATGCCGCGATGAACGATCTTATTCGCCCCACATTATATGATGCTTGGCACGATGTACGCCCTGTTATTCAACCAGACGATAAAACCAAATATGTTATCAGCGATGTGGTTGGGCCCGTTTGCGAAACAGGCGACTATATGGCCAAAGATCGCAACCTACCTGTGATGAAACGCGGAGACTTGTTTGCGGTAAATTCTGCTGGTGCTTATGGCGCTGTACTAGCTGGCACATACAATACCAGAGGCTTAGTGCCTGAGGTACTTGTTAATGGTGATGAATTTCACGTCATTCGTCCACGCATGGAAGTTGAAGAGATTATCGCCCGCGATTCAATTCCTGATTGGCTGTAATACTGCTTTAGTACACATTTTCGTAAGAATTGATCTTTGCTCTCGATAATGCCCCATTGTGTGTTAAATTAAGCACGTAGAGGAGCATGATTCTTGCCAAAAAACTCTGGCCAAAAAGACAAGCACATAGACAATCGTGATTTTAGCGTGCCTAAAATCACCTATGCGTCTGCCTTTTTCGCTGAGATTTGGGAGCGTTTATGGCCCTTGCTTGTTTGGACCTTTATCTGCTTATGTCTTTATACGATCGTCTCTTGGGCAGGATTATGGCGCCAGATAGATGACTTATATCGCATTGGTTTGCTATCGATATTCATTGTTGCAGCATTATTTTCGCTCTATCCCTTACGCAACTTCAAACTCCCATCTCGCATTGAAGTACTAAGAAGAATTGAAAATTCATCTAACTTAAAAGACCGCCCGCTTTCTGCCCAAAATGATACATTAGCGCAGAAATTCAACCTTGATGAAGAAACTCAAACTGACACTTTCACCCACGCTTTATGGGGTGAGCATAAAAAGCGAATGGCTTCGCGCCTAGAAAATCTATCTTCTGGCGCACCCAAAGCAAATGCAAATATTATGGATAAATTTGCACTTCGGGCGATGTTTCCACTTCTTGCGTTTATTGCTTGGGGTTTTTCGTTCAGCTCAATGGGCGGTTCACTGCTAGACGGCTTTTCAAGACATATAGACAAAGCACAAATCTTATCACGCTTAGATGTTTGGGCCGTGTCCCCTGCCTATACAGGCAGACCACAATTATACATTTCCAACAAAAAAAATAGCCAAGAGACACAAAACTTCAAATTGCTAACCGGCAGTATTTTCAACCTTCGTTATTTAGGCAATGAAGCAGTATCAGCTCAATACACAATCGCTGATGAGATTATTCAAATTCCAACAATTAACAAAACCGATGGCAATGAAAATACACAGTTTAAAAAATTCGAAGTTTCTCATCCACTAACAAAAAGTGGGCATTTTCAATTTCTTGTAGATGGAACAACGATTGCAAGTTGGCAAATTACTGTTGAACAAGATCAACCGCCAACAATTTCCTTTGTCGAAAATCCAAAAGCAGCCTTATCAGGCTCATTACAGCTTACTTATTTAGTGGAAGATGACTTTGGAGTAATTTCGGCAATTGGCATTGTTAAATCTTTAGAGAAACAAGAACCAAATGCGCGCCCATTAATTGATGCACCTATTTTTGAAATATCTCTACCAAGACGAAGAACAAAATCTGGCACTGCAAAAACCAATCGCGACCTTACCAATCATCCATTAGCTGGCAGCCTTGTAGAACTGACACTTGAAGCAAGGGACGATTTAAAACAAAAAGGGTTCACCGCCCCTGTTCATCTAATATTGCCAGGTCGAAACTTTAAGAATGGCCTTGCTTTGGCATTAATTGAGCAAAGAAAATTATTAGCGCTAGACGCAAATCAAGCAGATTATGTAGCAGACTTACTTGATGCTGTTACTCAATTCCCTGAAGAATTTAAAATAGATCCAAAACCATATTTAGTGATGCGAACCACTTATCGTATGATAAAAAATGCATATACCGACGATCAATTACGTAGCGCAATGAGCCTTTTATGGGAAACGGCACTTCAACTCGAATATGGAGAATTATCTGAAGCTGAACGTAAATTACGCGAGGCTCAAGAGAAGTTATCTGAGGCTCTTAAAAATGATGCGAGCGATGCTGAAATCAAAAAACTCATGGGTGAATTGCGCAGTGCAATGCGTAATTTCCTTAAAGAGATACAACGCCAAATGGCAGAAAATCCGCAAAACAAGAATCCACTAAATAATTTAAATTCATCCACCACATTATCACAAAAAGACTTAGAAAGAATGATGGATCGCATTGAGGACTTGGCTCGTTCTGGCTCTAAAGATGCCGCGCGTGAATTGCTAAGTGAAATGCAGCGCATGATTGATAATTTAAACTCTGGACAGCAACAGCAAAACCCAAAAGCCAATAACGAGCTTAATCAAGCCTTAGATAAATTAAGTGACATGATGCAAAAGCAGCAGGCGCTGATGGATGAAAGTTTTGCCATGAAAAACAAACTTCAAGAATTACGAAATAATAAAAGTGCCACAAAACAAGACGACCCAAACAGTAATAAATTGAAACAAGATGAATTTTCACAAGAGATGAATGAACTTAAGGAGCGACAAGAAGCACTCAAAAAACAATTGGGTGAACTTGGTGATGAAATGGAAAAGCTTGGCCTTGATCCATCAAAAGGCTTTAGCGTAGCAGAAAGTGAAATGGGAATTGCTGGAGACGAATTAAAAGGACTAAACCCTGGCGAGGCCGCTAGTGCTCAAGGAAAAGCAATACAGGCATTACGAGAAGGCGCTAACCAAATTTTACAACAAATGGCAGAGGGCGATGGCCAAGGAGAAGCTGGCCAAGCAGGTTCTGGTAAAAGCGCTGGCGGTCAAGGACGTGATCCACTGGGACGATTGCAATCAAAAGATGGCTCTGGAAAAATAGACGCAGGCACCAAGATACCAAGTGTAATCGACGCCCAGCGCGCGCGCGAAATTATGGACACCATAAGAAAGCGACTATCACAGCCGCTTCGCCCATCTTTAGAGAAAAAATATTTAGAACGCCTTCTAGAAACGCAATAACTTCAAATTACTTTGTTGCATCAAGTTCGTAAATTACGCAACAAGCGACTTTTTATGCAGCCAATGCTTGGGCAACTTTTTTGCGAATTTCTGGCAAGCTAAATGGTTTTTGCACAACATCTATAACGATCTTGCTAATACCATCAGCGCGTTCACGTTGATCTGCATAACCAGTCATCAGCAAAATTTTCTGATTTTCATTTATATTAGCAATACGACTTGCCATTTCTATGCCATCCATTTCAGGCATTTGAATATCGCTTAATACAAGATCAAACGATTCATGATCTGCTTCATACAATTCATGACCTACAGCACCATTTTCAGCCAGAACAACGCTATGGCTATCAATTTCTAAAGCCCGCGAAACAAATCCACGAACCGAATCATCATCTTCAACCAATAAAATTCTTGCCATTTATGCGTCTCCACTAATTACGCCAACAAAAGGCAATTCTCTAAAAGCATGCCCTGCATCCATACCGTACCCAACGACAAATTTGTCAGGACATTCAAAACCTACATAATCAGCATTAATTTTGACTTTACGTTTTACACTTTTATCCAAAAGTGTGACAATTAAAACCGTGTTGGCACCTCTAGAGCGCATAAGATCACGTGTATATTGCATGGTTTTGCCTGATTCTAAAATATCATCAACCAACAATATATCACGGCCAGATACATCGGTTTCAATATCGCGCAATAGTTTTAATTCACCAGATTGTGTACCAGCGCCATAACTTGAGACTGTAATAAATTCTACTTCAGGGAAAAGTCCCACATCATACATTGCGCGAATTAAATCAGCCGCAAATACAAAGGATCCTTTAAGTACGGAAATGACCAACAAATTGCTCACATCACTTAAAGCAATTTCTTCTGCTAATTCATGGTTACGCTTTTTCAATTCTTTAGCGCTGAACAAAACTTCAATCTTTTTATTGCGAACGATTGGCAAGGAACTCTCAACACTTCTTGTTTTGTGTTAGTTTAAAACATCAACATTTACAGTTTTAGCTTTATGACCCACTGCTTTAACAGTGCTCGTAAAGCTCATAATTTTTCCAGGTTCTAGCATAGTATCACGAACCATATGTACCCAAGATTGAACCTCAACACCACCATTGTCCATCATTACTATGCGCAATGGCTTTGTTCTAGCATCATTTCCAGAAATATTTCTAATCCACCCATGAACAACAATATGTGATTGCGCACCTTTTGCAACTCTTGTGAATTTAATTTCTCCAACCCTAAATTCTTCGGATAATTTTGGCGCTTTAGTAATACTAGCTGTAACAATAGGATCAACATGAGGCGGAAGCCCTGTTTCCCCTCTCAAAAGAGCAACTTGTTCTTTAATTGTTTGCCCAGCACCAGAAAATAATCCTATTTGCGGCAAACTCACCAGCGTTAACGCAACAACAGAAAATGTAGTGATATTAACTAAGCTAAAACCAGGCAAAAATGGTTTTCTAAATTGCGGCATGTTTTTTTGGCGATTTGATACATACCCTAGATCAAAATCATTGACTGAGGCAAAATCACCGTTTTGATTACGGTTTTTCTCAGGCTTTTCATCAAAAAAGTCATCCGTAACTGCCGAGGGTCTGTGAGTGCCACTGGCACGACTACTGATACGATCAATATATTCTGTATTTGGTATTTTTCTTTTACCAAATTTAGCGTTATATTTTAGATGTTGAACTCTTGAAACATTAGGTTCGTTACTAATTGTTTTCCAATAAGCGCCGCACTCTGCGCAAATATGATTTTCGTTTTTCCAAAACGAAATATCGCGCATTTCTTGAAACCCACAACGCGGGCAAGATGAATTTGTGTCAGGCATGTATACCTACCTCAAAGTTTGCCCATAGAGTGAATTTAACAGCACCCTGTAATAATATTGATTTACCCACTACGATAACAACAGCTGATTCGCTTAGTAAGCCCTGCTCAACTAAGTCATACCTTGAAAACCCTTAACGCATTATTAACTATGATTAACGCAAAATAGAAAATTAGATTCGGCTAAATTGTCTATGCAATCATCAGTCTAACGAGACCAATTTGGAACAAGTTAAGTGATACAATTTGAAAATGTGGGATTACGGTATGGTCTTGAGCCTGAAGTATTAAGCGATTTAAGCTTCGACCTTCCAGCTAATTCCTTTCAGTTTTTAACGGGCCCTTCCGGTGCAGGTAAAACCAGCCTGCTTCGCATGATGTTGCTGTCAATTAAACCGACCAGAGGCATTATTAGGGTTTTTGGACAAGAAGCCACAACAATCGCTAGAGGAGACATGCCGCGCATTCGCAAAGACATAGGCGTTGTTTTTCAAGATTTTAGATTGCTAGGTCATTTAACGACCTACGAGAATGTAGCCCTGCCTTTAAAAGTACGTGGCCAGGACGAATCAAGTTTTAAAAAAGACGTTACAGAACTATTAAAATGGGTAGGTTTGGGTGACCGAATGCATGTTTTGCCTCCTGTCTTATCTGGTGGTGAAAAACAACGTGCCGCCATTGCTAGAGCCTTAATAGACCAGCCTAAAGTCTTGTTAGCAGACGAACCAACGGGCAATGTTGATCCGCCCTTGGCAAGGCGCTTATTGAGACTTTTTATAGAGCT
The DNA here is from genome assembly GCA_002400845.2 of Hyphomicrobiales bacterium. Taxonomy (GTDB): domain Bacteria; phylum Pseudomonadota; class Alphaproteobacteria; order Rhizobiales; family Rhizobiaceae; genus Salaquimonas. The sequence continues at coordinate 50,486 of NVRK02000035.1, read as the reverse complement.
TCACCGCTCTGGCACGTCAGTTGTGATCGCAACGCACGATCTTTCTTTAATGGATCAATACGAAGCGCGCCGTATTGTTATAAATGAGGGAAGGCTGCAAATTTATGATTGATACGATCACAAAAAAATCAAAAATAAATATACCCCGCCCCCCACTGCATTCTGGTCGCAACATTGTACCGCGAGAAGGAATTGCAGGCCAAGCACTGTTAACTGTTATCACAATCATGGCGTTTTTAGCCTGCTTAACGCTGGGTGCAGTGTCTATGGTAAGCGACACCGCAAGAGGTTGGCAAAACGACATTTCAAGAGAAATAACAGTCCAAATTCGACCGTTTGAAAATGTAGACATTGATGCAGCGGTGCGTGAAGCCAGTCTTATTATGACTTCGTTTGATAGCGTGAAAAGTGTAACCGCACTTAGTGATGCTGCAACAAAACGTTTGCTTGAGCCTTGGCTTGGCACAGGACTTCAACTTGAAGAATTACCAATTCCAGTTTTACTTACCATCACAATTGAAGATGACGCAAAACCAGACTTTGCAGGCATGCGTGAACGTTTAAAAAAAGCAGTACCCAGCGCATCACTTGATGACCATCGCTCATGGGTAGACCGCCTAACTAATATGGCATACGCCACAGTAATTATTGGCGCCTTCATTTTTATATTGGTAATGACTGCCACTGTATTAACTGTTGTATTTGCAACACGTGGCGCCATGGCTGGCAATCGTGAAATCATCGAAGTTCTGCATTTTATTGGCGCAGATCGCCAATTTATTTCCAAAGAATTTGAACATCATTTTTTAAGGTTAGGTCTTAAAGGGTCTGTTGCTGGAGGCTTAGCAGCATTATTCGCATTTTTAGGTCTTGGATTTTGGGTATCATTACGACAAGCGACACCAGAGGCAGATCAGGTAAATGCCTTATTTGGTACACTTTCTCTTGGTTGGGTAGGATATCTGGGCATATTCTTAGTGGTTATGTCTGTTGCAATATTAACAGCTGTCACTTCTAAGATTACCGTGATGAAACATGTTGGCATGTTAGAAACATATGGAAGCACAAAGGAAATTTAATAAAATGCAATTTACTTTGCAGCCAATCAATTAGAATTTTTGACTGTAAAATTGCAATACCTCTACAACAACCCAAAAGGTAGAATTTGGCTAAGACCCAAAATACGAAAAAGACTGATGGCTTAGGTGTTCCAAATAAATGGAAAACGACCGCGCTCGCCATTACCAAATTAAGCCTTTGCATCGCAATATTTTGCGTGATTTCTTTGTCTTCAGGGTTTGTCTGGTACTCTTACCAAATAAAAAATTGCACTAATATAAAAACACCCAAAAAATCAGATGCGATTGTTGTATTAACTGGCGGAGCTAACCGCATTCAAACAGCATTTTCTTTAATGGATAAAAAATTAGGAGAACGCCTACTCATTACAGGCGTAAACAAGCGTACTTCTAAAAAAGCAATTTTCAACGCCCTAAACCGAGATATCCTAACTTCGAACATTAAGGTTGATTTAGACCATTTAGCCCTAGATACAATTGGCAATGCCAAAGAGACCGCACAATGGGTAGAGGCACATGATTATAAAAAGCTAATCATCGTCACAAGCGATTTTCACCTAACCAGAAGCCTGTTAGAGTTTAAACAGGCAATGCCGAAGATAGAACTTATTCCATACCCTGCATTTATGAGTACAGCCAAAAAATCAGATCAAAATTTACGATCTCATTTAAAAGAATATTCAAAACTCGTAGCCAGCGTCCTTAGAATACAATTATTTGAACATCTTCCTTTGACAAACAAGGCCAATGCCTATTAGCAAGGTGATGTATTAACATTAAAACGGTGTCACCTTGCTCTTCATCCGCTCTGCAGTCTTCAATATTTCATTTTATCTTGCCAACGCAATAATAATGATATTTTGGCTCCCATCATTTTTCTTTTTAAGCAAAGAAACTCGATGGAAGATTATTAAGCTTTGGGCAATGACGCATTTATGGCTTCAATACATAATTGTAGGAACACGCTACGACTTTAAAGGCATGGAAAACATCCAAAAAGGCACGAACTATTTAGTAGCAGGTAAACACCAATCTGCTTGGGAAACTTACACTCTATTATTGTTCTTTGATGACCCAGCCTACATCTTAAAACGCAGTTTAATGCGCCTACCCTTATTTGGTTGGTATGCCAAAAAAATGCAAACAGTCGCAATTGATAGAGGTAAAGGCAGCGTTGCTTTAAACTCAATAACAAAAAATGCGAAGAAAATGATGGCTGCTTCACCGCGCCAAATAATTATTTACCCAGAGGGCACACGAAAACTGGCTGGAGCCCCGCCAAAATATAAATATGGAATCACACATCTCTATCATACATTAGAAACGCCTGTTTTACCTGTAGCGCTTAACTCAGGTCTATTTTGGGCACGCGAAACATTCATGCGTTATCCTGGCACAATATTAGTTGAATTTTTAGAACCCATAAAACCGGGTCTTAAAAAAGATGTTTTTGCAAAGAAACTTGAAAATATGATTGAGACTAAAACCCTTGAGCAAATGAAACAAACTGCAAACTCTGAAAACCCGCCACCACTCGCTAAGCAATTTTTATAAATCAATCTATTATAGATTAATCTACCAATTTTGATGCAAGTTTTTCTAAGCTTTTATCCCTAATACCAAGCGCCAACAATGAAGACACAGTATTCGTGACATAGTCCACATTTGGACCAGCATCCCCATGGGCGCGTTTTACACGGGATAGGGTTTCTTCTTCAGGAAGCGTGGCTACATATTGTTCGTGTGTGCTATCAGCCACATAAGTAAGCGCTTCAACATTTCTACCATCTAACAATCTTATTTTCACCCAAACTTCTTTATAGACCTGATTAATCATTTCGCGCGCGCGCAAATAATCAATCACACCTTCACGGCTACCAGCCGAAACAAGCCTTGCAACACCAGCACATGAGCCACCACGATCTAACCCCAAAACAAGGCCAGATATTTCTTTTGTGCCTCTATAGTTCCAAGAACTAATGCAAAGCCTTCTGTGGTATCCAAATAATTTAGCTTGCGCTTCATGCTTAAATTCAAAACCTGGATTCCAGATCAAAGAACCATAGCCAAATACCCAAAAATCGCTCATAAGGTTAGTTACTCCAAGATTCTACCAGTCATACTGGCGCCATACGAACACGAAATGATTTAAGAAAATGCATAGTAACACGAACTTAGCACCCTCGCAAAAATCTAACTCAAAAAATCTCTTTATTGGCTTTGTTGTTTTTATTATATTTGTAATTCTCGCCTATACAGCTGTCTGGTTTTGGGCGGCTAATAAAGTTGATGAAACCGTCAACCAATTTTCTACAAATTTAAGGTCGCAAGGCAGTGTTTTAAAATGTGCAGACCAAAAAGTGCGTGGCTACCCATTTAGACTAGGTCTATTTTGTTCTAACCTTGTTTTTTCAAACCCAGTTAAAGCAACCAATGTAAACCTTGGCGAAATCCGCTCAGCCGCACAGCTTTATAAACCGGGTCATTTTATCGTAGAAATTGATTCGCCGCTAAAATTAGAAATTCCAAATCTTGCCCCTTTAATCATTGATTGGGAAAGCCTGCGCAGTAGCGCAAACCTCACAACTTCTGGCTATAAACGCATTTCATTGGTGTCACAAAATATTGAAATCGCGGCTAATGATGCTGGCTTAAAAAGTCCACTTGGCACAATAAAAGATCTGCAAATCCACTCAAGACCAACCCCTAATGACGAGGCAAAAAACTCTTTAGACCTTGCTGTAACCATTACAGATTGGCAAATAGCCGGCGGTGCTGACAAAACAATAGAGCCACTTCTTGTGCACTTTGATGTCTCCATGGAGCAAGCAAAATATATCATTGAGACACGCCAAGATTTCATGTCGTTTTTAAGAACAAATGGCGCCAACGGCAAAATAACCGATATGACATTTGCAACAAAAAGCGGCGGCAAACTAAATCTATCGGGTCCCATCAATATAAATCAAAATGGAGTCGTAAATGGCGAACTAACCTTAAACCTATCTGATCCACAAAAATTAGTAGACTATGCAGGCAATGTTTTTCCGCCAGTAAAAGCCGCGCTAGAGCAAACTCTACCCTACTTGCAAGGACTTGCCGATAAATCATCCGGCGTCACTGAGATCAATGATCTAAAAATAAACATCAAAGATAGCGTTGTTTATTTAGGCTTCTTTAGAATAGGCCAAATACCAAGACTATTTTAAGTGTTCATATTAATTGTCTAAATCGGATGACCCATCTTCACGACCAAAGTTTGGCGCATCCACTTCTTGGCCCATGTCAATAATATTACGCCTAATGCCGCGCGTCCTTGAAAACAACTCGAACAACGCATCACCATCGCCCCATCTAATCATGCGTTGAAGCGCACTTAAATCTTCTGAAAAACGCCCGAGTGTTTCAAGCACTGCATCTTTATTATGAAGAAATACATCGCGCCACATTTCTGGGTCAGATGCTGCAATACGGGTAAAGTCTCGAAAACCACCCGCAGAATATTTAATCACTTCCGATTTGGTAACTGTCTCAAGATCATCAGCCGTTCCCACTATATTGTAAGCAACCAAATGAGGTATATGAGACGTTATCGCTAGAACCAAATCGTGGTGCTTGGGTGTCATGCTATCAACATCAGAGCCACAGGCTTTCCAAAATTCTGTAAGCCTTTCGACAGCGGCTTGATCGGCACCTTCTTCTGGCGTTAAAATACACCAGCGCTTTTCAAAAAGAGATGCAAAACCAGCATCTGGTCCAGAATATTCAGTACCAGCAATTGGGTGTCCCGCTACCAAATGCACACCTTCTGGCAAATGCGGTTTAATTTGTTTCACTACCGATTCTTTTACTGAACCAACATCGGTTAAAATTGCCCCCTTCATCATATTAGGAGCTATTAATTCAGCAATTTTTCCATAAGTACCAACAGGCGTACACAAAATAACCAGCGATGCATCTTTTACCGCTTCACTTGCATCTGTTGTATATTGCGTACCCAAACCCAAGGCTTTTGCGCGCTCTAAAGTCGCTTCACTGCGTGTAGAAATAGATATTGTTTGCGCTATGCCTTCACGCGCAATCACGCGCGCTAATGAAGATCCAATTAGACCTATGCCAATAAGAGCAATCTTATCAAACATTGCCTTCTTATTTTGACCATCTGTTACTTCACTCATTATGTTTTACTCTCGACATTTGAACCCATAAAATCTTTAAGTGCGTCTACCACTAAGTGATTTGCTTCTTCGCTGCCAATTGACATGCGCAAAGCATTTGGCAATCCATACGAACCAACAGCGCGTAATATCAGCCCCTTAGCACTCAAATAATTATCGGCATCAACAGCAGTCTTTCCTGTATCCTCAGGAAAGTGAATTAGAATGAAATTACCAACAGATGGCGTAACACTAAGGCCAATATTTTTAATCTCATCTGCAACCCATTCGCGCCATTTTGCATTAAACGAAATCGCCTCTTCTAAAAATACACCATCAAGCATCGCGGCAGTACCAGCCGCAATTGCCGCACTGTTTAAATTAAACGGCCCACGAATACGGTTCATCGCATCAATCATTTCTGCTGGACCGTAACACCAACCAATACGAAGTGAGGCCAAGCCATAAATCTTAGAAAAAGTTCTAGTCATTAAAACATTTTTTGTAGATGAAATAAGTTCAATGCCAGCTTCATAATCATTATTGCGAACATATTCTGCGTACGCACCATCAAGCACTAAAATTACATTATCAGGCAAACCTGCGTGCAATCTTTTAACTTCATCAAATGGAATATATGTGCCAGTTGGATTATTTGGATTGGCTAAAAATACTATACGTGTTCTTGAGGTGACAGCCGCAAGTATTGCGTCCACATCAGTTGTAAAGTTTTTCTCTTTCACAACAATTGGCGTACAGCTGTTTGCCAATGCGACAATACGATAAACTAGAAATCCATGTTCTGTAAAAATCACTTCATCATCGGGCTCAAGATAGGTTGTGCCAATCATCGACAAAATTTCATCCGACCCATTGCCGCATAAAATATTATCAATATTCAAGCCATGTGTCTTCGCAATTGCCTCACGCAAAGCCGTAGAACTGCCATCTGGATAGAGTTCTAAATTTTTGGCAACGCTCACCATGGCATCAATTGCCTTTGGACTAGGCCCAAGCGGTGATTCATTTGAAGATAATTTATGAAGCTTTACATTCGCTGGCGCCTTAGATTTTCCTGGAACATATGCCGCAATATCCAACACACCTTTTTTAGGTTGCAATTCATCGCCAGTCTTTAAAGCACTCATAATAGTATCCGTCATAAATTATTGGTGTAGTTAAAACTACCTAAGCCTAATTGTCTTATTGAAACAATTTCATAAAATCAAAGAAAGAATTTTAATGGAGACAGATCAGCTCTTTTTCAAACTTCATATTTAACCATACTTACGAACCCTGCTCGTCTTTTCCAGCTCTTGTAACCCCATTTTGCGGCACCAATACTGGTACTAAACTGCGTTTAACTTTTTTAGGATTAGAAGGCAGATTTTGATACAAGCGTTTAGTTGCTTCTACAATAATCACGCCACTAAAAGGTGGCGATATACGCTTAACAACAGATTCTATAATGCCACCAATTCTCAGCCAAGCTTCACGTTTAAAAGGCGGAAAATGCAATGCATTTAACCACATTAAAGGGGTTAATTTAGAGTGCCGCAATAATTTTCTTAACTGCCCACGACTAAATGGGCGACCATTGCCAAATGGCGTATGTTCAAACCTAGACCACATGCCCCGTCTATTAGACACGATGATAACAACTTTTCCCTCTGGGGCTAACACGCGCCATACTTCACTTAAAACATCACTTGGTTCTATCGCATTTTCTAAGACATGAAGCATCACCAAAACATCTACACTGTCACTCGCCAGTGGCAATTCATCATCATGAACCAGAACAGTTTTTGCATCACCCCCAACGGGCCAATGAACCACACCTTGTCGTGCAGGCATTAATGCAATTGTATTTTTAATGTCTAAATTTCTTAAAATTGGCGTTGCATAACCCAGCCCAGCCACAACGCAATCTGGCTTAATTTCTAAGGTCGAATTTATGACGCGCATAAGCGATGCTTCAGCCGCTTTTCCAAGGGGCGTTGCATAAAATTCGCGAAGGTCAACAACATCAATAGACATGAGATATTTAAAACTTTTTTTGCGATGCGATCAAGGCACCAACCGTTACCAGAACAGTAGCCGCGCCTAAATGCCAAGACATTGGCGCAGTACCTGTTACCACCAATATTAGCGTCGATAGAACAGGAATGAAATAACAAAGACTGCCCAACAATTGGATATTACCATTTTTCATAGCATAATCCCATGTGTAAAAAGCCCCGCCTACGGGCATTAATCCCATTAACAAGACAGCGCCCCATTGTAACATTCCCTGCGGCCAAATCGTTTCTTCACTTATGCCATGCGCGATAAACGCCAAAACTGACGTTACAAAGCAATAAAACACCACCGCATCCGTTGGCACTTTTTTCAACGCCCTAGAAAGCACCGAATACGAAGACCAAATCAAACTGCATAAAATAGCGGCAAAATAACCATAGGCAATATTTGGATACAGCTCAGATTGCCCGCCATTACCCAAGTCGCTCCCCAATCCACTATCTGTACCAATCAGGCTTTTACCTACCAATAATGCCACGCCAGAAAATCCAAACAAAGCACCAATTATATGCGCCAAACGTAGTTTTTCGCCCGGCAAAAATGCAGAACCCAAAACAATGAATAAGGGCCATAGATAATTGATTATATTTGCTTCTGCCACAGGTGCATTTTGCAACGCCACATAATAAAAATAATGATACCCAAATAAACCACCAATGCCCACTACCCAAGCAACAAATGGAATTTTTAATTTAGAAAAATCAGGTTTTTTAAATAGAAAGCGTACCAAGCCCACACATGTTGCAACAACAAAGGTTAGACCCAACAACAAAAACGGTGGAACATTACCACTGATCGCTACAAAATATGCTAATAACGACCACATTAAAATAGAAGCAATGCCTGCAAAATTTGGGTTCATTTACATTTCCCTTGATGTCATTCGCTCATTTGCCACAATTACATGCATTGTAGTTGAAGCATCATAATTATAACCAACGATTATAAAATGTGATCGTGCCATATAAATTTTTAGTTGCCAAATTTAGTTGCCAATATTAGTAAAAAGATTATCTACTCAGTTGTAGGTAGAAATGAATGTTACTGCGGTCTAAGAATAGTTATGCAAAGCAATATGACAAATCAATCTTATCTTACAACTCCCCTTGCTAGAAAAAAAACAGTTCCAGTTAAAATTGGAAATGTAATTTGCGGTGGTGGCGCGCCTATTGTTGTCCAGTCTATGACCAACACAGACACCGCAGACATTCAGTCCACCATAGATCAGGTCGCAGCCCTTGCAGAAGCAGGTTCTGAGATTGTTCGTATTACCGTTGATAAAAACGAAGCCGCCGCTGCTGTACCCTACGTTAAAGAAGGTCTATTGAAGCGCAATATTGATGTTCCGCTCGTTGGAGACTTTCATTATATTGGACACCAATTATTAGCCGATCACCCTGACTGCGCTCAAGCCTTGGATAAATATCGCATTAATCCTGGTAATGTTGGATTTAAAGCCAAAAAAGACAAACAATTTAGCGCGATTATCGAAATGGCAATCAAATACGAAAAGCCTGTGCGCATTGGCGTTAATTGGGGATCGCTAGACCAAGCATTGCTAACAAAATTAATGGATGAAAATTCTGCCAATGGTTCGCCCATGTCTACGACACAAGTTATGCGTGAAACGATAGTGCAATCCGCACTTCTTTCTGCTCAAATGGCAGAAGACATTGGCCTACCACGTGATAAAATAATATTATCTGCCAAAGTAAGCCAAGTGCAAAACCTAATTGCCGTTTATGCAGACTTAGCAAAACGCTCAGACCACGCATTGCATTTGGGCCTAACCGAAGCTGGCATGGGCTCAAAAGGCATTGTTGCATCCAGCGCCGCGCTTGGTATTTTATTGCAACAAGGCATTGGCGATACAATTCGTATTTCGCTAACACCAGAACCAAATGGTGACCGCACAAGAGAAGTACAAGTTGCACAAGAATTATTGCAAACCATGGGGTTTCGTTCATTTGTACCATCCGTTGCGGCTTGCCCAGGCTGTGGGCGCACAACCTCTACTGTGTTCCAAGAACTGGCACAAAAAATTGAAAGCGACCTTCGAAAAAACATGCCTATATGGCGCGAAAAGCATCCAGGTGTTGAAGGTTTAAACGTTGCTGTAATGGGCTGCATTGTAAATGGACCTGGCGAATCCAAACATGCCCATATTGGCATCTCTTTACCGGGCACTGGTGAAACGCCAGCCGCACCTGTATTCATTGACGGAAAAAAAGCCGCCACCTTGCGCGGCAATAATATTGCTGCTGATTTTGAAAAAATGGTGCAGTCTTACATCGAAGAGAACTATACAATATCTTAATAGAAATCACTCGGAATTGGGCAACCGACTATGAAACTAAATTCTATCTCTAGTTTATTATTTTGCATATTTTTATCCACGCCACTTATAGCAAAGTCGCAAGAAAAACCTGTACCACCCAAAATATCGCCGAGCATTCAGCAAATCTGCCTGAAAATAAGCGCTGCTGCCCAAAAACACAATCTACCACCAAGCTATTTTGCCCGCCTCATTTGGAAAGAAAGCCGTTTCGATCACCTTGCTTTATCACCTGTTGGTGCACAAGGCATCGCACAATTCATGCCAGCAACCGCAAAACTGCGCGGCTTAAAAAACCCTTATAATTATGATGAAGCCATTTCTGCATCCGCTTCTTTATTATCTGACCTAAAAGAAAAGTTTGGAAACCTTGGTCTCGCCTCTGCCGCTTATAATGCAGGTTCTGGCCGCGTAAATGGCTGGCTTAGTGGCAAAAGATATTTACCGTTAGAAACAGAAGACTATGTTTTGAGCATTACGGGTGAAATAGCAGAAACCTTTACAGACAAGAAGCACGCCATTTATCTTCGACCATTAGAGCCAACATTAAACTTTATTGAAGCCTGCAAAAAACTTCCGATAATCATGTCACGCACAAAACCAATGGCAAAAATTATTCGTAAACCTTGGGGCATTCAAATTGCTGGTAACTTTAAAAAATCATCTGCCCTTAGAACATTGAAGCGATTACGCGCTCGCATACCATCTTTAAAAAAATATAAAGCCTATACACAAAGACGAAAAACACCGATGGGCAAAAAATCAATCTATGCCGTTAGAATTGGTGCAAATAACAAAAAAGAAGCAAACTCAATTTGCATCAAATTACGCAGGGCAGGAGGCGCATGCATCGTTAGCAAGAACTAAAAATTTACTTAAGCAACCGATGCCGACATGGACTTGAGGGCATCAAATGCAACCTCTTTCTTCTTCCAAGGAGCAACCGAAAGAGCTGCGCCAAATTGATAGCCTTGCAAATAATCAGTACCCCATTCAAATAGCATAGTGGCCGAATCTTCATCTTCCACCCACTCAACAACAGTTTCCATACCAAACGCTTTCGTTAAGGCCAATAACGATTTTACGAACACTTGGTTCTCTTTGCTATTGGCAATGTCCAGCCCAAACAAACCATCTATTTTCACGATATCAATTGGCAGATGTTTCAAATTAGAAAATGAAGTAAAGCCAGCACCAAAATCATCAAGCGCGACACGGCAACCAATCGATTTAACATTTTCAACAAACCGTTTGGATTCTTCAATATCAACAGCGGCAATGCTCTCTGTTATTTCGACAATCAATCTTGCCGCGCCATTTTCTACACCAGCCAGACCAAGTGCTAAATCAGACAACCACTTTGCATCTAGAACAGTATCATTACTCACATTAATCGATAGAACAGCATCTGGATAATCACGCAGTGTTTGTAATGCCAACTTTAAAACACGGCGATCAACAATACGCACTAACCCTAAACGCTCAACATTTTCAATAAAATCGCTTGCAGAAATTAACGTACCATCTTCGGTTTTTATCCGAACCAACGCTTCATAAAATGCAGGTTTATAATTTTGGCCCACGACAGGTTGATAGCTTAATTCAATTCTATCATTTTCAAGTGCATTAACAATTTGAGATGAAAACACGGCCTGTTCTTCAAATTTTCTGCGTTGAACAGCATCATGAAAATATACCCCAACCCGATTGTCAGATTCTTTTTTTGCATTTTTCATGCCCTGAAACGCCGCATGAATTGCTTTTCGTGGCGTTTCTGCGTGTTGTGGCAAAAAGCATGCGCCAATAACACCATTGGTAGAAACATAACCACTTGGTGTTTTGATTATCTCAACCGAAATTGTATTTAACAAACGCTGCCCAGCGTCATAAATTTCAACAGGCGAACACTTGTTTAAAATAATACCAAATTTTGAGCCCGAAAACCTACAAACAACATCACCTGCACGCAACTTTGAGCGAATAAGTTCGCCAATCTTTTTCAAAACTTCATCGCCTGCTGCAAAACCATAAACGTCATTAATCATTTCAACGCGCTCAATCGCTAAAATCATAAATGCAGAAACACTGCTCTCTTGATTGGTTTTGCTAATTGTCTCGGTTATATATTTTTCCAAAGCCCGTCTGTTTGGCAATCCTGTTGTGTCATCAAAATCAGATTTACGACGCAAATCATCTTCAGATTTTCTGCGCTCAGTAATGATACGAATTGTACCCTCCGCACGCATTGGCCTGCCAGTCTCATCGGCATACCAACAACCAGAATCTTCAATCCAAATAGCAGGCGTTTCCTTAGTCGTGTCATACTGAATGTTATAAATACATTGATACGAAACGGGCTTTTCTTTATCGGCCAACACTTCACCAGTAATAATTTTACCAAATCTCGTGTCTTGGCTTTTAGCCCCCATCAAACCCTCATAAGAACGGCCATAAAGGTGACGCTCTTCATCTTTATTAAAGCCAATCAGTTCTCTAAAGCCTCGGCTCCATTCAATCTTGTCGCTTTTAATATCCCAAACATAAAATGCTTGCCCAGATGAACGCGCAATACGCTCCGAAATACCTTCCAACATACTAGAATCATCTTGCTTTACGTCTGTTTTAATATCAAAATGTTCTTTAGTTTTCACGACACAACCCCAATGAAATTATTTTGTCTATCTGTATAATAAAATGGTTAATGGCAGGTAATAATAACGACATCTAATATTTAATAGGATTTTTAATGGCTACACTATCTCTAGCGCGCGCAAATAAAATGATTCGCGAAGCATTCACCAAGGCAAAAGAATTAGACCTAAAGCCAATTGCAGTCGTTGTGTACGACAGTGGCGGCAACCTAAAAGCATTCCAATCACAAGACGGCGCTTCAATTAATCGTTTTCAAATTGCCAGCGGCAAAACCCGTGCCGCTTTAGCAACAGGCACAGGTTCAAGATGGGCAAATGCGCAAGCCGCAGAGCGTCCACATTTTTTAACTGGGCTTACAAGCGTTATTGAAGGCGGCGTTGTGCCGGTACCAGGCGGCGTATTGGCCCGTGATGGCAAAGGTAATATTGTCGCGGCCGTTGGCATATCTGGCGACACATCTGACAATGATGAAGCAGCCGCAGTTAGCGCGATTGAAGCTTGCGGCTTATCTGCAGATATTGGCTAAGACAGTGGGTGGCTTTAATAGCCACCACCACCAATAGAGACGTCTCTTGATGCTGAGCGAATAGAAACCGAGAAGCCAGCCACCACATCTACAAATGTAATTACCATTAAAATAAAGAACACGGCATGCGCGGCATCTTCAACCAGTAAAAACTCGACAATAAATGCGATGAATACAAAAGTAGAAAGCAAATGGTCAATTATAGATGAAGGCCCAATGCGCGTTGCTTTCATAATTTCAAAGAACAGTAATAAAAGACCAAAGGTTATCATTAAATCGCCCATGGTCATCTCCCATGTGGCGCCAGAGAGCATATCAAGGCTTAAAACGACATTATGCCAGATATCGACATCCACAGGCCCCCCAAAAAAGATCATCACATTGTAAACTATAAACGGCACAATCATTAACGGTACATTAGTAAGCATAATTCGTTCCCCAGATCTTTAAGCTGTAGTCTTTATGAAGACACAACCATAACAAGCTATATCCTTCATAATGCAAAACTGACACAAAAAAAAGGCCGGAACCAATGGCTCCAGCCTTTTTAAAATAACAAAAAAAGAAACGCTATTAAACGCTGTCTTTTACTTCTAGAATTTGACGACCACGGTACATGCCTGTTTTCAGGTCAATATGGTGTGGACGACGAAGTTCACCAGAATCTTTATCTTCTACATATGATGGCTTTTTAAGCGCTGAAGTTGAACGGCGCATACCGCGTTTTGATCTAGATATCTTACTCTTAGGTACAGCCATAGCTTATACTCCAAAATCTTTAAAAAGGGCTCTTAATAGCGATTAAGAATTCGTTTCATATCGCAAGACCCAAACATTGTTCTCAAGGCGCGGCTTATACAGATAGAATCAGCATTTGACCAGACCTATTCGCGCTTTTTTTCATATAGATATTTATAATAAGTAAACTGCAATAATCAAGTAATATGAATCACTTAGCTTTTACCCATTCAAAACCCATTCACTATTTTGTACAGGCAACATAGAAACCCGATTTTTTGGCCCTTTTGGCAACAACCCTAGCAACACGCCTCATAGATTTTGTCGGTTTTGCTGCATTTCTGCCCTTGGGATTAGGCAGTGTAACTGTAAGCAATGAAGCTTGTGTGGCTGACAATTTTTTAGCGCTACGTTTAAAATACAGCTTAGAGGCCGCTTCAATACCAAAAACACCCTCATCCCATTCGGCAATATTTAGATAAATTTCCATCTGGCGGCGTTTAGATAAAACCAAATCAGCATAAAGCGCCAAAGGCACTTCTAAGCCTTTGCGAATGTAAGAACGCGAGTTCCACAAAAACAAGTTCTTAACGCTTTGCATGGTTAGCGTACTAGCGCCTCTGGTTTTTTCACCTTCAAGCGCATCATCAATCACTGTGTTAAGCGCCTGCCAATCAACCCCATTGTGCGAGCAAAACTTTCCATCTTCCGACATAATCACCGAATTGATTAGAACAGGCGAAATATCGTCTATCTCTACCCAGTCACGCCTCACCTCTTGCAAGGTCAAATAACGCCCAAGCATTAAAGTCGACATAGGCCGCACATATTCAATTTTATATAAAACCGTCAAGACCAGCGGAATAAGCGCTAAGACAACCATAATTTTAACCGCAAGCTTAAAGAGCCTCGATTTAAAGACCCAAGCAAAAAACCGTGAGGTGAAACTGTGTTTTTTAGCATTACGTTTCTCAGCGTAATTAAGCTTCATGCTGGTTTTAGAACCCGATTTTTTAACGCCAGTTTTTACAGCAGACTTTTTAACGGACTTTTGCTTCTCATTTTTTTTAACTGATTTTTTAACTGGCTTCTTAGACAACTAGACTACCCAATAATTGCATACCAAATATTTGCGACCACCTAACAACAGCGAATGCAAAAATGACACCTTCATCCTTCATTATCACAAACATGGGTTATCTCAAGAGTAGGTTGTTAATGGCTCCCCTATTCGCGATAAAGTAAACATATCGCTCTGCCCCAATGAGCGCCTATGAACGCTAAAGAACCACAAATATACTTGACCGTTTCTCTCTCAACTGCCATTTAAATTATAACAAAATATTACGTGCCATCCCAAGGAAAATGAATGCCCACCAACACACAAATTCTTTTCCAATCAAAATTGGCTGACTGCGCGAAAAAAATTTCTGCAGAACTTGAAACCCTTTTAAACGAAAAAACACTGGAACGCGAAATTGCACGCCCAGCAAAACTAACGTCTGCCATGCGCCATGGCGCACTCAATGGCGGCAAGCGCATTCGTCCATTCTTGGTGATGGAAACAGCAAGCCTTTTTGGAATTAAAGCAGATGATGCTCTACGCACAGCAACCGCGCTAGAATGCGTGCATTGCTATTCGCTTATTCACGACGACCTACCAGCAATGGACGACGATGATTTGCGCAGAGGCCAACCCACCGTTCATAAAAAGTGGAATGAGGCGACAGCCATTTTAGCAGGCGACAGTTTGCTAACGTTAGCGTTTGATATTTTAGCTGATCCAAAAACCCATAAAGACGCCAACATACGTTCAGAACTTGTTTTGCAATTGGCACGTGCCAGCGGCGTTGGCGGCATGGCGGGCGGACAGATGTTTGACCTTGAAGCAGAAGCCACCACGTTAGATGAAGAAGCGATTAAAATTCTGCAAGCCATGAAGACAGGCGCACTCTTGCGCTATGCCTGCGAAGCAGGCGCGATCTTAGGTGGCGCAAATATGCAACAACGCGCGGCGCTGGTGAAATTCGGACAACTCATCGGCCAAGCCTTTCAACTGGCTGATGATATTTTAGACGTGACGTCTACACAGTCTGAAATGGGTAAAAAAGTTGCCAAAGACCAAGGCGCTGGCAAAGGCACACTGGTTGCTCTTTATGGATTAGACAAAGCGCAACACATTGCCGACGACCTAACAGCCCAAGCAATATCAACACTAGAACCCTTTGGTGACAAGGCAGACATTCTAAAAGCAACGGCAGAGTTTGTGGTAGGACGTAAGAGTTGATTCAAAACTAATTTACTAAACAATCACTTTAAAACTTGAATTCAAAATTTGGCGTAATATCTAATACAAACAACAATTCCAACAAACCAAGATTGGCCACACCATGAGCGAAGAAAACAAATTCCCACCTGAAAAAAACCTTCCAGCTGGCTATGTTGTGCCAGATGTTTGGAAGTGGGATCAAGGTGAAGGTGAATGGGCTTCTATAAACCGCCCAATAGCTGGCCCAACACACGATAAAGAACTGCCCGTTGGCAAACATCCCTTACAGCTTTATTCGCTCGCAACACCTAATGGCGTTAAAGTTACCATTATGCTAGAAGAGCTTTTAGCGCTTGGTCACAAAGGCGCAGAATATGATGCGTGGCTGATTAAAATTGGTGATGGCGATCAATTTGGTTCTGGTTTTGTAGACGTTAATCCAAACTCTAAAATTCCTGCCCTTATGGACCATTCAACAGATGAAAATACCCGCGTATTTGAATCTGGCTCAATACTACTTTACTTAGCTGAAAAATTTGGAGCGTTAATTCCAAAAGACCCTGCCAAACGCACACAAGCGATGAACTGGTTGTTTTGGCAAATGGGTTCTGCGCCTTACTTAGGGGGCGGCTTCGGTCATTTTTACGAATATGCACCAATCAAAATTGAATATGCGATTGATCGTTTTTCAATGGAAGTTAAGCGCGAGCTTGACGTGCTTGATCGTCACTTAGCAGAGAATGAATATATGGCTGGCGATGAATATTCCATCGCCGATATCGCAATTTATCCTTGGTACGGCAGAATGGTAATGGGCGGTGCTTATGGTGATTCTGCTAAATTCTTAGACGTTGCCAGCTACAAAAATGTAATTCGCTGGGCCGAGCAATTGTCAAAACGTGACGCTGTTATTAGAGGTCGCATCGTAAACAAATCATTTGGCGAACCAAGCGAGCAATTGCACGAACGCCACGATGCCAGCGATTTTGAAAACAAGACCCAAGACAAAATTGGCGAATAAACAGAACTAATTTGTAATTTAGCAACTTAAAATTAGCTTACCTAATAAAATTACTTATTTGATTTTTTGGGGAAGCATAGTTGCGACTTTGCTTTGCGCCGTGTATCTGCTTAATTTCACTTATACGATTTTAAAGCAGTAAAAAGCAGTAAAGAGATAATTATGGCCCTTCCTTATATGACAAAACACAAAGGCATTCCCTCTGGCATGCCACATACGGGTCATCAATTTACGCTTCGCCGCGCCAATCCAAAAGGCGCATCAAAACTATTTTCTAAAAAACGTTATGCTGACCGCAGCAAATTAGACACCTTAACTGACACAGCTTTTTTGCATGCTCTATGGCACAAATTTGGCGACGAGCCCTTTGAGCGCGGAAACTTAGACGTTGGCCGCATTGCTTGGCTTTGGGAACGCGAAATTATTCCTGCTGAAGACCCAATTAACCTAACCTCTTACGAAGCTATGCTTTGCATAGACGAACGCATAGCGCGCAGAAGCTTTCCAAATGCATTTTTAGATGTTCTAGAAATTTAGTTAGATCACTTGAATAGATGCACCAGCGCGTCTGCGGTTCTTACATTCATCGCCAATGCGGTGTCATAGTGTATCGCAAGGCGCGTTAGCGATTTCACATCCACATCATGGGGCTGTGCAGATAAAGGGTCGGTAAAAAAGATCAACGCATCCAGTTTACCTTCGCAAATCATAGCGCCCAATTGTGCATCACCGCCAAGCGGGCCACTTTTCAAACGCCTAATTTTAAATCCAATTTCTTTACGCAACAAACCTCCCGTTGTACCCGTAGCCACCAATTTGTTTTTAGCGAGAATTTTTTTGTAACGTTTAGCCCATTCCACCATCATCGGCTTCATGTCGTCGTGCGCTACCAATGCAATTGATAATGGTTTCTTATTGGTCAATTTAACTTCCTTAAATAAACGCTTCTAATAGATTGGTTTAGCAACCACAAAACTACATTTCAAAAACTAAATTCCAAAAATTAAATTAATGACAAACCTTGTAACATTTGCATGAACAATGTAGAACGCACGCGCTAATCGATTTAACTAGATTTATCAAACACATTTCAATCGTAAACAAGTTCCAATTTTTTGCCCAATTTTAGCGATGCCAATATTGCGCATAAAATTCGGATAATTTGGCTTTTGAAACCAGCGATTGCTAAATTCTAGCGGCACATACACACCGCATATATACTGCATGGAGAAGACATTTGACCAGTTTCACACAGCGCCTAACAAACGGCCAATACCAACAAGAATGGTTCGGCAATGTTAAAGGCGACATTCTTTCAGGCATCGTTGTGGCGCTTGCTCTTATTCCAGAAGCGATTGCTTTTTCAATCATTGCTGGCGTTGATCCAAAAATTGGCCTTTATGCATCGTTCTCAATTGCTTGTATCATCGCAATTGTTGGCGGTCGCCCGGGTATGATTTCAGCCGCAACGGCTGCAACCGCCGTTTTGATGATAACGTTGGTAAAAGACCACGGCCTACAATATTTGTTAGCAACAACCGTATTGGCTGGCATCATTCAGGTAAGCGCGGGCTTGTTAAAACTTGGTTATGTCATGCGCTTTGTATCGCGTTCTGTCATGACAGGCTTTGTAAACGCATTGGCAATCTTAATTTTCATGGCACAATTGCCAGAGCTCATGCCATCAAATCTATCCAGCATGTGGCTAACCTATGCAATGGTGGCAGGTGGCTTGGCAATCATCTATCTATTCCCATACATCACCAAAGCCATTCCATCGCCGTTGGTCTGCATCATCGTGCTTACATCATTGGCTGTGTATTTTGGTCTTGACGTTAGATCCGTTGGTGACATGGGCGAGTTACCAGATACTCTGCCAGTATTCCTTATTCCAGACATTCCACTAACACTGGAAACACTTTGGATTATTTTGCCATACGCAATTGCAGTTGCAGCGGTTGGCCTACTTGAATCTTTAATGACAGAAACCATTGTCGACGAGTTAACCGACACAACATCAGACAAAAACCAGGAATGTATCGGCCAAGGCATTGCAAACTTTTGTACTGGCTGGATTGGTGGCATGGCAGGTTGCGCGATGATTGGTCAATCTATCATCAATGTAAAATCTGGTGGACGTGGTCGACTATCAACATTTTCCGCTGGTCTATTATTGCTAATTCTTATCGTATTCATCGGTGATTTTGTAAAACAAATTCCAATGCCAGCACTAGTTGCTATTATGATTATGGTATCCATCGGAACTTTTTCTTGGTCATCCATTAAAAACTTAAAAGAACACCCAAGAGCATCTTCCATCGTTATGCTTGCAACAGTGTTCACTGTTTTATATACGCACAATCTAGCCATTGGCGTATTTGTTGGCGTTCTACTGTCGGGCATTTTCTTTGCTTGGAAAATTTCAAAAATCTTCCGCATCACTTCAAAAGCATCAAAAAAAGGCAAAGAACGTACCTACCTTGTTGAAGGTCAATTATTCTTTGCGTCTGTGGAAGACTTTAACGCTTCATTCGATTTTAAAGAAGCGCTTGATAAAGTTACCATCGATGTGAGCAACGCTCATATCTGGGATATTTCTTCAGTGACGGCCCTAGACATGGTGGTTCTTAAATTTCGCCGCGAAGGTGCAGAAGTTGACCTAATTGGTATGAACCGCGCAAGTGAGACACTGGTCGATAAGCTTGGCGTTCATAATGAGCCAGGCGCATTGGAAAGACTGCTTGGTCACTAAAATTAGTCACTAAAGATTCTTGAAAACCAACTAAATTAGTCGCAAACATCAATTGCGACTATTAAATTACCAAATAAGCAATAATCCTTGCTCTAGATCAAAGTGTTGTGCCACTCTCTTAAGTATAAGAGGTCTGGTACAATACTTTTTTTGTTTGTTTGAAGGGATTTAATCTTGTCTAAAATAATCGCACTCATTGATGGTTCCAATTATTCTAAAAGCGTATGCGAATATGCCGCTTGGATCGCTAGAGCAAAATCTTCCTCAGTAGAAGTAATACACTCTCTTTCTCGCCGTGATGCTTCAAGCGTACCAACAGATATGAGCGGCAATATTGGATTTGGCGCAAGAAGCTCTTTGCTAGAAGATTTGGCAAAATTTGACCAACAAAAATCGCAATTAGCCCAAAAGCGAGGTCGTGCCATTTTAGAAGACGCACAAGCATTAATAGAAAAAACTGGAGTGAAAGAAGTTGAAACAAAACTTCGCAAAGACGATATTATCGATGCACTTCACGATTTTGAAGAAGATGCTGATCTTATAATAGTCGGCAAACGCGGCGAAACTGCAGATTTTGCACGCGACCACTTAGGTGCAAATATGGAACGCATCGTGCGCGCCAGTACCAAACCAGTTTTAATCGCTTCGCGCGATTTTAAACCTGTTAAAAAAATACTGATTGCCTTTGATGGTGGCAAAAGTGCGATTAAGGCAGTGGAGCATCTTTCAAAAAGCCAAGTATTTGGTGGCTCTATTTGCCATTTAATTACGGTTGGCGAAGAAACAGCTCAAAACAAAGCGGCACTTGAAGGCGCAAGTGCAATGTTAGCAGAAGGTGGTTATAAAATAACCACAGAAATTTCTGCTGAACTTGACGAAAGCATTCCAGCAGAAATTATCATCAACGATAAAATTAATGACGATCATTACGATATGCTCGTCATGGGTGCTTATGGTCATTCACGTATTCGCAATTTATTCATTGGTTCAACCACCACACAATTACTGCGATTGTGCCAAGTGCCTGTCTTAATGTTTAGGTAAACCTTAAGCTGAATTAGTTGAGCAATGCGCCCTTCAACTAAATTCATCTAAACCTTGACTCTATAAGGCTTTTTACTGTATTCACCGCTTAAATGCGGCGTAGATTTATCTGCGCCGATTTTTGTTGTGTAAAATACTGGCGACACGATCGGTAAAAACTCAATAAAATCAACCGAAACGACTGATAAAAAGACAGACGAGGCAGTAACATCTGCTTAATGATCTGGATTGAGCGAAAAGGAAAACAAATGTTCGCAGTCATTAAAACCGGCGGAAAGCAATATCGTGTTGCTGCTGGAGATCTACTAAAGATCGAAAAACTAGCTGGCGAAGCTGGTGATATCATCGAATTTCCAGAAGTACTTGCAGTGGACAGCGAAATTGGCGCGCCATTGGTAGAAGGTGCTTTGGTAACTGCTGAGGTAATTGAGCAAGGCCGCGCAAAGAAAGTTATATCTTTCAAAAAGCGTCGTCGTCAAAACTCACAACGTACCAGAGGTCACCGTCAACATTTGACAACAATTCAAATTGCAGAAATTTTAACAGGTGGCGCTAAGCCTTCTAAAAAATCTGCACCTAAAAAAGCAAATGCAAAGCCTGCTGCTAAAAAAGCAGACGCAAAAGCAGCAGCAACAAAAGAGACTAAGTCTGCTTCTAAAAAAGCTGACACTTCTGATGCGAAATCTGCAGCACCATTATTCACAGCACCAAAAGGTGATGGCGATGATCTAACGAAGATTAACGGCATTGGCCCAGTTGCTAAAGGTCAATTATACGATCAAGGCATTACAACATTTGCCCAAGTTGCAAAATTGACTGATAAAGAAATTGTCATTATTGATGAAGCGATGCCATTTAGCGCAGAGCAAATCACTGACTGGCGTGCGCAAGCACAAGAGATGACTAAGTAATTAGCTAGGCTAAGGAGCAAAACACATGGCACATAAAAAAGCTGGTGGTTCAACGCGCAACGGTCGCGATTCAGAATCCAAACGTCTAGGCGTTAAAAAATTCGGCGGCGAAGCCGTTATTCCTGGCAACATTCTAGTGCGTCAGCGCGGTACCAAATGGCACCCGGGCACAAATGTTGGCATTGGTAAAGACCACACATTGTTTGCAAAAGTTACAGGCAATGTAAAATTCCAAACTAAAGCCAACGGCAGAGCATTCGTAAACGTTGTCCTGCCTCAAGCAGCTGAATAACCAGTATTTAAAATAATACTGGCACCGTCAGGCCCAGTATTTCATAAGTGATGTATTTCATAAAATGATTTAGGGGAGTAGCGGTCCAACCGCCTCCCCTTTTTGTTTTACAAGGGGAGCGGTTTTTATAAAGCCAATCAGTTTAAAATACTGAAACTTGGCTTTCACCCTGTAAAACGTGGTAAAGTGCGATTCGGTGACATAATCTGCAGTGCAACTTTTTGGCAAGCAGCTTCGCTCACAGCACTCGCAGGCACTTAAAAGCAAATAGGACAGGTTATGACATCTTCTAAACCTACGATAAATGCAATGAACGACCATTCAGCAAACATGCGTGAATCAAGCGCCTTGTTTCTTGATTGCCCTATTATCGCAACAGAACGACTAGTTTTGCGCCCGCCTCTCGATCAAGACATCGAGGAAATGGCTAGCCTTGCCAACAATATAAATATTGCGCGCATGCTAGGAACAATGCCGCACCCATACACGCAAGACGATGCGAAACTTTTCATCGAAAAGTGCGCCAAGGATATCGGCAGGGCTTGCGTTTATGCAATAACCGAACAAGAAACTGGCCTATTAATTGGTGTTGGCGGTCTGCATGAAGATGCATCACGCTACTCCGAACCTTATATGGGCTATTGGATAGGCGAAGCCTTTTGGGGTAAGGGTTATGCAACTGAAGCGGCGCGCGCCATGGTTGATTTGTTCTTTAAAGTAACAAACAGACCTGCGTTACTTGTTTCTGCGCGCGTAGATAACGGCGCATCTAAAAAAATCATAAGCAAATGTGGCGGCTTGTTTCAGTCAAAAAGTACTGTACACCACACAATATTAAATGAAGATCTTGAGCTAGAGCATTTTCATATTTCCCGCGAAAACTGGATGGGCGAAATAGCCGCTTAAATCCATGACGCACCTAATTTTGGTGACTTAAATGAAATTCCTAGACCAAGCAAAAATATATATTCGAGCAGGCAATGGCGGCGCCGGATGCGTTTCTTTCTTACGCCAAAAATACCAAGAATTTGGTGGACCAGATGGTGGCAATGGTGGCCGTGGTGGCAACATTTGGCTTGAAGTAACGAACGGCCTAAACACCCTTATTGATTATCGCTATCAGCAACACTTTAAAGCTGGCATTGGCATACACGGCATGGGCCGCAATCGTAATGGTGCTAAAGGTGACGACGTCATATTGCGCGTTCCAGAAGGCACGCAAATTTATGAAGAAGATAATGAAACGCTAATTGCCGATCTAACAACGTTAGGTCAACGCTTCTTGCTTTCAAAAGGCGGTAATGGCGGCTTTGGCAATGCTCACTTTAAATCTGCGACCAATCAAGCACCGCGCAATGCCAACCCTGGCATCGAAATTGAAGACCGTACAATTTGGCTACGTCTTAAACTAATTGCCGATGCTGGATTAGCTGGGTTGCCAAATGCTGGTAAATCTACATTCTTAGCAAGCGTAACCGCTGCAAAACCAAAAATTGCCGATTATCCGTTTACAACACTCGTACCAAATTTGGGCGTTGCTACTATGGACAGCAAAGAGTTTGTTATTGCAGATATTCCAGGTTTAATTGAAGGCGCGCATGAAGGCGTTGGTATTGGCGATCGTTTTTTGGGCCACGTCGAACGCTGTCGCGTTTTGTTGCACATGGTTTCATGTGTCAACGATGATGTAGCGCAAGCGTACAAAACTGTTCGCACTGAACTAGAAGCCTATGCAGAAGAGTTAGGCGATAAAACTGAGATCGTTGCACTCTGCCAGATCGACACATTGCTACCAGAAGATCGCGATGAAAAAATTGCCGCCCTTGAAAAAGCTTGTGGCAAAAAAGTCATGCTCCTTTCCTCTGTTTCAAGAGAAGGCGTAGACGAAATATTACGTGCACTTCAACGCGAAATTGAAGGCATAAATTCACAAGAGCAAGAGCTGGAAAAAGCACAGGAGGCAGACGACACCGAGACAGGTTGGAGTCCGCTTCAATGATAGAAGAAAAAAATAATCAAGATTCAACTCTTAAAAATTTTAAACGCATCGTCATCAAAATTGGCTCTGCGCTTTTGGTTGACCGAAAAACAGGTCTAAAAACCAGTTGGCTTAATTCGCTAATTACCGACATTGCCTTGTTAAAAAGACAAGGCCATGAAGTGCTGATTGTCTCTTCTGGTTCTATTGCATTAGGGCGCGCAATTTTAGGCTTAAAACAAGGCCGTTTAAAATTAGAAGAAAGTCAGGCAGCAGCATCTGTTGGACAAATTTCTCTTGCCAGTTCTTATCTTGAAGCGCTTGCAAAACATAATTTAGTCGGCGGACAAATTCTGCTAACGCTTGGCGATACCCAAGAACGCCGAAGATATTTAAACGCTAGGGCAACCATTGAAACATTGCTTAAACTTGGCGCGGTTCCAATCATCAACGAAAATGACAGTGTTGCAACTTCTGAAATTAGATATGGCGACAATGATCGCTTGGCCGCTCGCGTAGCAACAATGACGACCAGCAATTTACTTGTGCTTCTTTCAGACATTGATGGTCTTTATTCTGCACCACCAAATGAAAATCCAAATGCCAAATTTATCCCTGTGGTAAAAACAATTACCAGCCAGATTGAAGCAATGGCTGGCGATGTGGGAACCGAGTTATCATCTGGTGGCATGGTCACAAAAATTGAAGCTGGCAAAATCGCGACATCTGCTGGCACTGCAATGGTCATTACATCTGGCAAAAAAATGCATCCAATTGCAGCCCTTGCAAACGATGAGAAAGCCACTTGGTTTAAGCCGTCTGAAAATCCAATTTCTGCAAAACGTAAATGGATTGCAGGACAGTTAGAAGTGAGCGGAAAGTTGTTCCTTGATGAGGGCGCAATAAAAGCCCTCCATTCTGGGAAAAGCTTATTACCTGCTGGCATAAATAAAGTGTCTGGTGATTTTAAACGCGGCGACATAGTTGCTATAATCGCCACATCTGACAGTAATGTGGGTATTGAAATTGCCAGAGGTATTGTTGCCTATGATGCACAAGAGGCCTGCAAAATAGTTGGTCACAAAAGTACCGAAATACTAGATATATTAGGCCATACAGGTCGAAGCGAAATGGTCCATCGTGATGACCTTGTTTTAAGCAAATAGTTAAATTGAATGGTTCGATGACAAAAACAACACATGAAGATATAGCCAAGATAATGTTAGAAATCGGCGTGAAGGCAAAAGCTGCCTCCACTCAATTGGCAAATGCAACATCTAAGCGCAAACATGCGGCCTTACTTGGAATGGCCGAAGCGATATCAAACAACAGTGATAAAATTCTTACCGCAAATGCCATAGATATGGCAGCAGGCGAAAAGAACGGACTAGCAGGTTCATTTTTAGATCGCTTAAAACTTGATGAAGGCCGTGTGCAAGCAATTGTGGATGGCATCAAATCCATCGCTGATCTTAAAGATCCAGTTGGCGAAATCATTTCACAATGGGATCGCCCAAATGGGTTGCATATCGAACGCGTAAGAACACCATTGGGTGTGATCGGTGTAATCTTTGAGAGCCGCCCAAATGTAACCGCCGATGCGGGTGTACTTTGTCTAAAAGCTGGCAACGCCGTTATCTTACGTGGCGGTTCTGACAGCTATCATTCATCACGTGCAATTCATGAATGTTTGGTAGAAGGTTTAACCAAAGCTGGACTGCCTGAAAGCGCCATTCAAATTGTACCTACAACAGACAGAGCCGCAGTGGGTGAAATGTTACGCGGCCTTGATGGTAATATTGATGTTATTATTCCACGGGGCGGCAAAAGCTTGGTTGGACGTGTACAAGAAGAAGCACGTGTGCCTGTCTTTTCTCACCTAGAAGGCTTAGTGCATTTATACGTTGATAAAAGCGCAGATCTTGAAATGGCAATCGCAGTTGCAGCCAATGCAAAAATGCGCCGCACAGGTATTTGCGGAGCAACTGAAACACTATTGGTTGATCGTGCAGTAATTAAAACACACCTTACTCCAATTCTCCAGGGCCTCGTAAACGCCGGCTGTGAAATTAGAGGTACGCAAGAAGTAAAAGATGCTTTTGCCGATACTATTTTGGCAAGCGAAGAAGATTGGTCTACAGAATATCTTGCTTCAATCATTTCTGTAAAAATCGTTGACGGAATTGACGGCGCTATTGAGCACATCAACACTTGGTCGTCTAACCATACCGATGCGATAATTGCAGAAGATGAAATTGCGGTAACACGATTTTTCAACGAGATTGATTCTGCTATTTTGTTGCACAATGCTTCTACACAATTTGCAGATGGTGGTGAATTTGGCATGGGTGCAGAAATTGGCATTGCAACAGGTAAAATGCATGCGCGCGGCCCAGTTGGCGTTGAGCAATTAACAAGCTTTAAATATCGTGTGCGTGGCAACGGTCAAATTAGACCTGTTTAAAAAGAAAGCAAAAAGTGGACACCCCCCCCCTAAAAGATGCCAGCATTGTGCGAGATGCAAATCGCCTGCCAGCTTTTGAAGATGGCATGACCATTGGCTTGTTTGGTGGATCGTTTAACCCACCCCATGAAGGCCATGTTCATGTTAGCAAAACCGCATTACTGCGCGGAGCTTTAGATCAAGTTTGGTGGTTGGTTACACCAGGCAATCCACTAAAAAACACATCTGGCTTAGAAAATTTGGCAGGTCGTATAAAAAAATGCCACGCTTTAATTACACACCCTGCCATTAAGATTACTGCGATTGAAGCAAAATATAATCTTCAATATACGCAGGAAACTTTGGCTTTGTTAAAACGCTTAGCCCCAAGGGTAAATTTCGTATGGATTATGGGCGCTGATAATTTAAAGAATTTTCACAAATGGCAAAATTGGAGACAAATCGCCAACCAAATGCCAATCATGATAATTGATAGACCAGGCTCCACGCTTTCTTATCGCTCTGCACAAGCCGCCATAGCATTATCTAGATATAGAGTTGATGAGAGCGATGCAAAGTTATTAGGAAAAATGAAAGCACCCGCTTGGGCCTTTATCCATGCACCTCGAAATTCCATGTCTTCTACGGCTATAAGAAATGGAAATAAGAAAAATTAACACCGTTTTTCAATTTTGATATTGCCGTATCATTCTTACAATTTTTGGTGTATTATGCGCCTAAAGTTGACGTTAAATTACATTCAACAAAACAAACCTTTTTGCGCAAAGCGCCAACAAGAGATAAAACAGTCTACACCAATGCAAACATCTGACAAATCAAATTCAAAAACATCTAATAACCCAAATTTTAATGCGGAAGATGTTCTAAAAACTGTAATCACCAGCTTAGAAGATTCTAAAGCTGAAGAACTAGTCAACATCGACATTCGCGGAAAATCAGCATTAGGCGATTATATGATCGTCGCCTCTGGCCGTTCGCACCGTCATGTGGGCGCAGTTGCCGAACACTTAGTTCAAGATTTGAAAAAAGCTGGATATGGCGTTCCAAAAATCGAAGGCGTGCCCAATTGCGATTGGGTATTGGTTGATACTGGCGACATCATCATTCATATTTTCAGACCAGAAGTACGTGAATTCTATGGCATTGAAAAAATGTGGTTGATGAAAGATGATGGCGACGACAAATAGCACCAAGTAAAGCGCGTAATTAGCCTATCAAGCATGGAGCATTTATGCGCCTTTCTATTCTAGCCATTGGAAAAATGAAATCTGGCCCCGAAGCCGAATTGTTAGCGCGCTATATAGAACGTTCGCAAAAAGCTGGTCGTCAATTAGGGTTTTCTGGTCCTGATATATTTGAATGGAATGAAGCAAAAGCATCCACTAGCGATCTTCGAAAAGAAGACGAAGCAAAAACCATGTTGAACGCTTTAAAACCAGGCGCTACTCTTATTTGTTTAGATGAACGCGGCAAAGATATTTCTAGCGATGATCTTTCTAAAATCATGCAAAACGCATTAGATAGCTCTGTTCCAGAAATTGCATTTGCAATTGGGGGACCCGATGGACATGCACCCAATTTGCGCGATAAAGCTTCAAAAATCATTCGCCTTGGAAAAATGACTTGGCCACACCAATTAGCCCGAGTCATGTTGGCCGAACAAATATATCGCTCTATCACAATTTTATCGGGCCACCCATATCACCGCGTCTAGCGGATCGGCGCATTTTTTCGGCTAATATAAATTAGCATGAAGCTATTAAATTGACACTAATGAACGCGTCTATTTGACATCTGTTTGGCACACTCCCCATACTCACAAATATTGGGTAAAACTGATTCGCCTGATATATTACATGTTCAAAAACTTACTCAAGAAATGCTAAATCTCAGTGCTTTAATCAAATGTTTCGGATGAAAAATTGACGATACTTAATTCAGATAAAATATCGATCAGCCCAGCATCTGCATCAACAAAAACAAATAAATTGTTTCATTTATCTGTTGCCCTATTCACTTCCATATTCATTGCAATTGCTTCCTCACATGCTACTGCCCAACAAGTAGAGCAAGAAGAAGCAAATAATAACCCAAGTCTTGAAGGCCGCAAAAATTCTAGCGAAGCAGAACTGCGTGATATTGAAAATAAAATTCAAATAAGCGCAACACGAAAAATAGAATTAAACGACGAGATTAAAGGTTTGGAAAAAGACCGTGCTACAATCAATCGAAACCTCATTCAAACCTCAACAAGATCGCGCCGCTTAGAGGAAAGTGTTGCAAGAGCAGCTAAACGCTTAAACAATTTGCGCACAGATGAAGCAGGTGTACGCGCAGTATTAAAAAGCAAACGAGGTGTTTTAATCGAAGTAATTGCAGCACTCCAGCGCATGGGGCACAAACCACCTCCCGCATTACTGGTTCGACCCGAAGATGCACTTTCTTCTGTTAGGTCAGCAATATTATTAGGTGCCGTGGTGCCAGAAGTCAGGGCTGAGACACAAAAACTAGTGGGCCAATTGAAAAAATTGGTCAATATTCGAAAAGACATCGATGAAAACCGCGCAACACTGAAAAGTGATATGGAAAATCTTGCAGAAGAAGAAACACGCCTTACATTACTGCTAGAACAAAAAAAGAAGTTATCCATTAAAGCCAGACAGGATTTAGCCAAGCAAACAGCAATGGCGGCAGAATTAGCTGGTAAAGCAACTAATTTATCAAATTTGATTGAGCAATTAGAATTAAACATTGATTCGGCTAGAAAAGCTGCAATTACCGCCAGAGCAGAAGAAGAAAGACGTAAAAACCTTGAAAAGCAAAATATTGCTAAGAAGGACGCAAAACAGCCTGATTTTTCAGATACGGGTCGTATTACACCAGCCATGGCTTTTTCAGCAGCTAAGGGATTGTTACCAAAACCCGTTAGCGGCGTTGAAATTGCCAGTTTTGGCAAGAAAAATGCAGAGGGAGAATTTTCAAAATCGGTTGGCATAGCAACACGAAGCAGTGCTAGAGTTCAATCGCCTGCGGATGGCTGGGTTATTTTTGCAGGACCTTTTAGATCCTATGGTAATTTGCTAATTTTAAATGCAGGAGACGGGTACCATATATTAATGTCAGGTATGGATACTTTAAATGTAGAATTAGGCCAGTTTATTTTAACTGGCGAGCCAATTGGCACAATGGCCGAAAGTAGAATTGCTAGTACTAATAATGTAGAGGTAGGATTTTCTAAACCAGTACTCTATATTGAGTTTAGAAAAAATGATTTATCAATTGACCCGTCACCATGGTGGACGAGATCTAATTCGAAAGAGAGAAACGGATAATGCGTAAATTTAATGTTTTTGTTGGTGGCCTATTATTAGGAACAGCCCTTGGATTAGGCGCAAACTTTATGGTCAACAGCACATCGTCGGCAAATGCTGCGGGTTCTGAAACCTACCAAAGGCTTGCATTATTCGGTGATGTTTTTGAAAGAATTCGCGGAATTTATGTAACAGAGCCAGATGAAGAAAAATTGGTAGAGAGCGCTATTAATGGCATGCTTTCTTCACTCGATCCTCATTCTAGATATTTGACACAAAAAGAATCTGACGACATGCGCGTTCAAACACGCGGCGAGTTTGGTGGCCTTGGAATTGAAGTTACCATGGAAGACCAAGTTGTTAAGGTTATTTCTCCAATAGCAGAAACCCCAGCGGATAAAGCTGGCGTTCTTGCAGGCGATCTAATCTACAAAATTGATGGCGAAAATATTCGAGGCCTCACACTGCAACAAGCCGTTGAAAAAATGCGCGGCCTTGTAAACACACCCATTACAGTTACCATTCGTCGTGAAGGTGCAGATAACCCAATCGAAATCACAATCATTCGTGCTATTATTAAAGTACGCTCTGTTCGTCACCGCGTAGAACGTAAAAATGTTGGCTATATCGATATTAATTCGTTCACAGAACAAACTTATAGCGGCCTTGAAAAAGCAATTAACAAAATCAACGAAGAAGTTGGCGAGAAAAACGTTAAAGGCTATGTCATTGATCTGCGCTTGAACCCGGGCGGCTTGCTAGACCAAGCAGTAAGCGTTTCTGATGCGTTTCTTGACCGTGGTGAAATTGTTTCAACACGCGGCAGAAATAAATCTGAAATACGTCGCTACCCAGCACGACCAGGCGATCTTACAGGCGGCAAACCAATTATCGTTCTTATTAATGGCGGCTCTGCCAGTGCGTCCGAAATTGTTGCTGGCGCATTACAAGATCACAAACGCGCAACAATTTTAGGTTCTACTTCTTTTGGTAAGGGGTCGGTACAAACCGTTTTACAATTAGGTAATAATGGTTCTTTAAAGCTAACAACTGCGCTTTATTACACGCCCTCTAACACCTCAATTCAGGCAAAAGGCATTACACCAGACATTCAGGTAAACCAGCCTTTGCCAGATGAATTAAAAGGTAAGATTGAAAATTCAGGCGAATCTAAATTACGCGGTCATATTAGTGGTAAAGAAGAAGATGAAAAAGGCTCAGGCTCATCTTCTTATGTACCACCAAAGCCAGAAGATGATATTCAGTTGAACTACGCCCTTGATTTAATTTTAGGCATTAGAAAAGCTGAAGGCATATTCCCGCCAGACCCATCTAAAGCTTTGCCAAAAAAGGAAGCTGCTAAATAATTCAATTATTCTAGTAAGTTACAAATTAAAACCGCTGATACCAATTGGCGGTTTTTTTATGTCATATCACAACCACCTTTTGAACAAATCTGACTGTAAATAAAGTATGATACTGGCAATTGATTCGAATGATGGAAACACTTTGGACGATCTAAACAAACCCTTAGGCCAAAAGCCCGTTAAAGAAGTATCGAAAGAACCCAAAAAGCAAGTTCTTTCACTTAGCGCTATCGCAACTATTCTAGGAATATCTGCAATCGGGTTTATTGCTTATGATCGATTTTTTTCAAATCCAAATGGTCCAAACCTCCAAACAGAAAATAATACCAATCAACATACCACACCCAATGTTGATTTGCGTGCGACGCTCGATGGTAACAGCTTAGAGCTTAAAACAGACAAGCCATTAAACGAACATTTAGGCAAAACTCAAAAAATAGAGACCGTTGAACCAACGGGCACTATGATTGCATCCAAGCCTAAAACCATATCTGAACAATCTCCTAGTGGGACTTTCAGAAAAAATTTAAGAGACTTACCAAAATTCAAACCCCAAAAACCAATAAACGCTCATCTTCCAGATACAACTATATCGCAAAACAGTGTGTACGGGATTTTACCAAAACTGGGTAAAAATGGTCAAAAAGCCATGGATATTTATGCTCGTGCACCTGAAACAAGTGGCAATTTTGGCGTTGCGCGCGTTGTAATTATTGTCGCAAGTATGGGCATAAGTCAGTCGAGCACCCAACAAGCGATTTCACAATTATCTCCAAACTTCACATTTGCTTTTGCACCTTACGGAAATTCACTTAACCGATGGATGCAGGCCTCACGAAAAAAGGGCCACGAATTGTTGTTGCAAGTTCCAATGGAACCTTTTGGCTATCCTCAAAACAACCCAGGCAAGCAAACACTAAGAACAGGGGTTAGCGCAGCTAAAAACATTGATAACCTTCATTGGTCCATGGGTAGGATAACAAATTATGTCGGCGTGATGAACTATCTGGGCGGTAAAATATCTAACGATGCGGCCAGTTTGAAACCGATCTTTACAGAAATATCAGATCGAGGTCTTTTATTTGTGGATGATGGCAGTAGCACGACCTCTGTTACGCAAGAAGTTGCAGAACAATCTCTATTACCATTTGTAAAAGGCCACATTAGAATTGATAAAATACGAACCAAACGTGAAATCGCAAAAAATTTAGAAAAACTTGTAAGCGAAGCAAAACGAACAGGGCTTGCCATTGGTATTGCGAATGCATTTCCAGAAACCATAAAATTATTAGCTCAGTTTGCCGAAAAAGCACCCGGAGCTGGCATTGAATTAACGCCAGTGTCTGCAATTGTTTCAGATCCAACAAAGAAATAGACATGTCAAAAGATAGTAAAAAACTGCCATACCGAAAATGCGCTGGCATCATGCTGATTAACAAAGACAATAAAGTCTGGATTGGGCATCGCATCACACCCAAGGGCGGCGAATTATCTTTGAGCGACAAAAGATGGCAAATGCCACAAGGCGGTATTGATAAAGACGAAGACCCTGCCGCTGCTGCAAAAAGAGAATTGTGGGAAGAAACAGGCGTTACAAAATCCACTTTAATTGGGCAGGCACCCAATTGGATTAAATATGATTTGCCAGATGAATTGCAAGGCATCGCGCTAAAAGGTAAATATCGCGGTCAAAAAATGGCTTGGTTCGCATTTAGATATGAAGGCGATGAAAGCGAGATTAATATTTCAAATCCACCAGATGGTGCACCAGTAGAATTTGATGCTTGGCGATGGGGAGATGTTGATGAGTTGTCCAATTTAATTGTTCCCTTTAAGAAACAATTATATGATGAAGTGATAGAGGCTTTTAAGCATCTCTTTAAATAATTTAAATTAGTCGTTATGGTATGTTAATCAGCTTAACCGCTAATATTGAGTGAGGCACTATGATTTGTGACAAATTAGTAATTCGGGATTGTATAAATTCAGATCAAAAATCTATTCGTAAGATAATAAAATCCTCGTTTGGTCGCGAGGCTGAAGCAAATTTTGTTGCCATAAATACATCAAATACAGGTCAAACAATTTCACTCATTGCCGAGTGCGATGGTCAAGCAGTAGGCCATATATTGATGGCTGAAATTGACGCGCCTTGTAAAGCAATGGCAATTGCACCCCTAGCAGTCATTCCAAAATACCGTGAAATGCAGGTTGGAAGCCAACTGATTCGCCAAGCTTTAAGAATCGCTAAAGAAAAAGATATGGCCGCAATTTTTGCGTCTGGTGATCCGCTTTATTACGAGCGTTTTGGATTTAGTATTGAAAATGCAAAGAAATTTAACGGCAGTGCGTCAATTGCAAATAAAGGACCAAAAAACAGTCGACTTATTGCATTGGATTTAAAACCTGAAGTTTTCAAATGTGCAAAACTAGCTAAGTAAAGCTCACTGCCAATAATTTTTCACAACACCTTAATCTAAAAAGGCGAAACATCTGCTTCGCCTTACATCATAAACAACCAAAATACGCACTACCTATTTGATCGAAGCTGTCATTGTATAATCGATACCAGGATCAGTAACATCAGGTACCAGAAAATCT
Organism: Hyphomicrobiales bacterium; assembly: GCA_002400845.2. Classification (GTDB taxonomy): domain Bacteria; phylum Pseudomonadota; class Alphaproteobacteria; order Rhizobiales; family Rhizobiaceae; genus Salaquimonas. The sequence goes on along the minus strand of NVRK02000035.1, from coordinate 16,910 downwards.
GGCGTTGTTACATTAAGCGCATAATCAGTTAATTGACCTTGAATACGTTTATGTACGCGCTCATCATCGCCCAAACCAATATGGAAAGTTTTATACTTAAATTCAGTATGCAACGTTGTTTCATTTGTTTTAGTTAAGCGTACCTTTTGGCCCATACAGCCTGGCAAACGACAAACAAAATTATCTACACGGTGAACATTGTCAGGAATGCGAGATAAAACAGGTCCATCAAGCACAGCTAAATAGTTCACTGGAATATTTTCACGTTTCAACATGGATGCAACGCGGGTCACAATATTGCCACCATAACTAATACCAACCAGATTGATATTAATCGATGGGTCTTTTTTGTAAGCTTTTTTAATTTCAGAGAAAACAGCCATTTGAACCACAAGCGTGCCTTCAACAGGTGTGGCATAACTATAATGCTTTGCTTGGCCCAATTTTTTCTTCAAATTATTAAAACCATAGCCAACGAACGGCATCACGCTAGCCAAACCGTTAATCAGATAGGTTTTGTGGTTTTGATGAACAGGTTTTAAATTTTTGGCATTTGCCAAACCAACACTGGCAATCAGCGCAGCACACATCACAGCCGACAATGACATAGTGCACATAGCACGCCTTAAGTTGCCGGAATCATTCCAAGAAGTACTTTTTTTAAAGGTAAACACTACAAGTCCCTTTCGATTAAATTCAACCATATAAAAACCCAAAATGGTTAATTTGACGCTTCAAAGAATGGTAAACGAAAGGTAAATCGTGAGGATTAGTTTTGAAAATGCTTGAAGTTAGCCACAAATCACCTCAGACTTTCAAATCACCTCAGACTTTTAATGTGTCTAACGAATCGAAAGTGAGGTGCTCCAATGTTAAGTGATTTCAAATTTCCGCATGGATCAATGTGGGATCGGTGGGGTCGTGTAACTTTGGAGCTGTCTTCATAAATTCACAGTTCCACTGGGGGGAATGTATCCCTTCAGTATAATTTTTAAGTATGATTTTTACCGAAAAGAAATATCACGGGCCGTTCTGCAAAAAGCTGCCTTTTCTGCTTCAAAACAAACAGTATCTATTGAGACAGTAAAAACAGCCAAACTTAAATTATATATAGATTTTAATTTTTGAACCCCAGATAAGACAATACCCGCCGGGGGAGGAGGAGTCCGGCAGGTATCGTTATAAGGCCGACTTAAATGGGAGGAAAAGTCGGCTATGCCAAAGAGCCATGCGGGAGGAGGATGCATAACCCTTCGTAGGAAAGCGTAAGTTAAAAACGTTAAGCTTTCGTTGACACTAATATAGGGATGTTAATTTAGTTTTTACAGCGCAAAAACAACATACAAGCTATGCAAATTTTGCATAGCTTGTTTCCATCTCTTAAAGTTCGAGAAACCATCCTAATTTGCAGTTAATAGGTTGCCGAGAGAGCAGTGTGGGCTGCTCTCTCGACGAGCTTCGATTATCTATTTCTTTTGCGAACGCCTTTTACAAGACTAGAAATAGGGCGTTAATTATTATTATTGCGCCAATCGAAGTTTTTGAATATTTTCTGCAATTGATTTAAATGCAGCCACCAATTCAGCATCACTATTCGCATCGAAGTAAAAACCTGGACCTGATGAGCATTGCTTAAGTGTTTGTTTGGCACTTGAAGGCGCCTGAAATGCAACAGAATAGATCTTAATACCCTCTGCTGTTCCCTTTGAGGCTTTCATATTTGAACACAATGCTTTTGCAGTGTTGTTAGACTGCTGCGTTCCATCGCCGCCCAAGTAATAAGTGTTAAATTCACCATCGGTCATCAAAATTGCAAATTTCTTGACGTTAGAATCATAGTCAGCTGGCCTTGCGTCTTTCTTCCAAACCGATTGCCATTTTTCAGACAGCATATAATAAGTCCATGCAATTCCAATATGACCTGCGGTTGAACCAGACGCTCTATATTTACTAATACTATTTTTCAGTTTACCGCGCTTGGTAGTCAGCGGAATTATCTGAGAATCTGGACACCCCCAACCGTTATTCACAATGAGGTTTGAACCCTTTGGAGCCGCATCTGTATTGTCAGCGCGCTCAGTAACACATTTTTTAGAAGAACCATTTGTTACTTTTTTTGCATAATATCTTGTTGCATTTACAGCGCTAGAATATGGCACTAACCCAATTCTTACTTTTCCAGACTTATCATTTTTTGGAATGAGCAAATCTATTGCAGATTTTGCGGCCTTTTTCATCGCTGTGATCTTACTGCCAGACATGGAGCCTGTAACATCAAGCATCATAGCAACTTCAACACCGCTCGTGGAGAAAACTACTTTTGACGTTGCACTCACTGGAAATGAATCATAACCAGCAATGGCCGTTACATACATTGGCACATTTGCAGAAACCACAGCATCCACAGAACCAGTAGCCATATTTGCTGAAAAACTAACAACCTTATAATCAGCGTTAAATCCTGCACCAATTGAAAGATTCGATTGGAGAAAATCATCAAATACGGCACGAACTTTAGCTTGTGATGTAACGCCTTTTACCATGCTATGCCCCGCGGCCAATACAGCACTATCAACCGCAGAGAATATACGCGATCTAGTATGAACCATGCGAGAATAATCAACAGCAACGCCAGCAGTTAACACCATAACAAAAGTCGCAACGCCGAACATTGGTAAAAAAGCGCCGTCTTGATTTTTACAAAAACCAGTTACAGCACTTTTCAATTTGTTCTTTTCAATTTTCTTAACGTCGAACATTTCTAACTCCACCGATAATTCGCTTTAGGAGTTGCAGAATCCTTGCCACATCTAAAAAATCGGGGAATTACAAGTTTTGAAAACCACTAAGGCTTTGAAAAATATAGGCTTTCTAGTAGAATTTTAGTTAACAATCCATTAACAGAAAAAAAATCAACGCCCTTCCTATTAAAGGCTAATTAACCACTAATTTTGAACTGCTTTTTTTTGAAACGCTAATTTAACAATACCTAATCATCGCAGTTCTATTTTGGGACAAATCGATAATTCAAATTACACAATTGGGACAAGCCGTAAACTTAATCTTAAAAGTCTACCGCGATACCTTTTTTTTCCCAATCTCCGTAACGAGCAGGATCTAAGCCACCTCGTCCATTGATCTCTTTTACAGGCGGTGTCGCTTTAGCTTCATCTGCTGCGGCAAGCTTCTTGCGTTCATTAGCCTCTATTAAGGCACGCTTTGCAGCAGCTTCTACTTTTTGCGCAACATCTACTGATTTTTTGTTTTCAAGATCGCTCATCTAACAACTCAATTATAAATTTATATATTGGCTAACCTTGTTAAAATCACTAATTGTCATTTTAACGCTTATCCTAACATAGCAAATGTTCCAATTAAATCTACTATGTGCTTTCTTTTTCTAACAAAACCACCCTATAACCACCCAATAAACAATCAGTAAGCAACCCGTAAGTAAAGCATACAGATTATAGACGATCTAATTCACTCCCAAATAAATGGCACGCGACTTGGCAAAAGAAAATTATAGCAACCAGAACAGCAAAAAAGGCCTAGCGGCCCGCAATGCGGCTGTTTTAATCCTAGGCAACATTGTCGACGATCACAAAACCATCGATCAATGTTGTGATCCCGTAAACGGATTAAATCAATTTACCACTCTTGAACCTAGAGATCAGGCACTTGCAAAGGCAATTGCCATAACAACCCTAAGACATTATCGCCGTATCGGTGTCATTCTATCTAAAATCTATAATCGCAAACCACCCCAACGCGCGCGCATTTTAATTCATGCAATTGAAACAGCCGCCGCTCAAATATTATTTATGGATGTGCCGGCCAGCGCTGCGGTTAATTTAGCAATCTCAATCATACGCAACAACAAGCCAACAGAACGTTTTGCTGGATTTGCAAATGCTGTTTTAAGATCACTCGAACGCGAAAAAGATACCCTTTTAGAAAAATCAGAAAATGCACACCCATTTCCAGCTTGGATGTTTAAAAAACTATGCAGCGACCACGGAAAAGAAAAAGTAAAACTGTCAGGTCAAGCGCTTGCAAATAAATCAAACCTAGATTTAACCCCAAAATTTAAGGATGCAGATCTATCCAAGACCATTGAAGCGATTTGTATTCCGACCAACTCGTTTCGCTTAAAAACAGATAAACCAATTCACGAGCTTGAAGGTTATGACGAGGGTAATTGGTGGGTTCAAGATATCGCAGCAAGCCTTCCTGCTAAACTATTAGGTGACATAAAAGGCAAGAAAGTAGCCGATCTTTGTGCAGCACCAGGTGGCAAAACAATGCAATTGGCAAGCTTTGGCGCTGATGTAACCGCGATCGACCAGTCTGAAAAAAGACTGGTACGCTTAGAACAAAATTTAGAGCGCACTAATTTAGAGGCAAAAATAATTGCAGCTGACATTTTAGAATTAGAAATAGAAAATGAGTTTGACGCGATTTTATTAGATGCGCCTTGTTCTGCCACTGGTACGGTACGCCGCCACCCAGACATTTTGTGGAACAAAACTCCCGACAGTGTTGCCTCATTAGTCAAACTACAAAACGAGCTAATAATTAAAGCCGCGCAAATGTTAAAACCAGGTGGTGTTTTGATCTACGCAAATTGTTCTTTATTAAAAGACGAAGGCGAAAATTTAGTTGCAAAACTCAAGATCGACGGCCTATCGCTTAACCCAATACAAACAACAGAACTTAAAGGCTTAGAACATTGTGTAAATGGCCAAGGAACCGTAAGAACCCTGCCGCACCACCTTGTAATCAATTCCGATGAAAATGAAGACGAAGCATTAAACGGCATGGATGGATTTTTTATCGCAAGATTCGTAAAAGATAACTAGCACACAATAACAACAACTATTAGTTGTGCAATCGTTTGCGTTGTCATTATAGTGCAGTATTTATACCCTTAACTCCTTAAATCTAATAGTTCCTATAATATAGTATCGACCATCTTAACAATATGAAACAAAATATGAGCCTGCAGAATAATATAAAAATTACTATGCTTTCTTCTAAAGAAGCGCTCGCAAGTTTCGCGCGTAAATTTCGTGCGAGTTCTTATCTAAACTGGGTTACACCAGCACCAGCGCCAGAACGGTTATTATTAGCGCCTCATAATTTAAGAAATGCAGACCCAATAACCGCGCGCGACATTTATTCAGGACGATTTTTCTTTTCAGGCCAATTGGTAGAATTAAATGGACACAGTCCATTCAATGAAAAAAATGCATCAATAGCATGGAAAGAAAAACTACTGGCATTTGAATGGATACGTCATTTAGCTGTCGAGAATAATTCATTAGCAGTTTCTAATGCCCAGACCCTTATTAGAGATTGGATATCAGTTCATGGAAGACCAAAAAAGCATATAAGCTGGAATTTAGAAATTGCCGCCCGCAGACTTTTATCTTGGATACACCATTCTATTCCAATCGTCGAAAATTGTGACCCGGCATTCTATCGAGCATGGATGCGTTCCATTGGCATTCACATAAAATTTCTAAAATATGGGTGCCGTCATGCCCCATTAGGCTTACCGCGTCTATTATGTAGAATTGCTTTGTCATATGCCGCTATTTGTATATCAGATCAAAGTTCATATTTGCGAAACGCCAGCGCATTACTAGACGAAGAATTAAGCCTCCAAATATTACCAGATGGTGGGCACATATCTCGCAATCCAGGCGTCATTCCTGATTTATTAAGTTTTTTACTGCCACTACGCGAAGCCTATGCAAAATTAGGCAAAGCCCCTTCGCAAGAACTCGTATCTTCCATCGATAGATTAATGGTTGCTTTAAAATTTTACAGATTAGGCGATGGCGAAATTGCCCACTTCAACGGGTCGTCAACCACAATTGTGGATTTGGTTTCTGCCATATTGCGTTATGACGATGCAAAAGGTGGCGCACCTGACAACGCTACAAGTTCAAACTATCAACGTATTGTAAAAGAAAAAACCACCCTAATTGTTGATACAGGCATAAGCCCAAACGGGCCATTATCAAAATCAGTGCATGCAGGTACATTATCTTTTGAATTTTCTGCCAATCAAACACCGATCATTGTAAATTGCGGTGCGCTAAATTCTACCAATACAGAATTAAACCTTGCGGCAAGACACACAGCGGCGCACAACACGCTAACGCTAAATGACACCTCTTCTAGCCAAATTCACAAGAATCAAAAAAGTAGAATTTTTGGACAAAAGATATCAGGTCCAACTCAAGTAATTTCATCGCGCGAAAACAATGCGAACTCTAGCCTTATTCAAATGCACCATAATGGGTATGCAAAAATTTTTAACACACTGCACCACCGTATGTTGGGAGTGGATAATACTGGCAATAAAATTATAGGTGAAGACAGACTTACCGATACAAATGATAAATTATTAGATGAAAATAACGAACAAGAATTCGCGATCCGCTTCCACCTAAACCCAAGCCTTAGTGCAGGAAAAACAGAAGACGGAACAAGCATATTAATTATGGGTGGCAATGGCATTGCATGGAAGTTCACCTGCATTGATATTATTCCCCAGCTTGAAGAGAGTCTCTTTTTTGCTGCAAATAGTGGCCTGCGCAAAACCAAACAAATAGTGCTTTATGGCAATACCAAACAAGTATCTGAAGTGCGTTGGATATTTGAAAAACAACTTCAAGAAAAGACACCGCGTAAAAAAAGAATCAAGGCGAAGCAACTGCCTCTTTAGTGCCGCTTAATGCTACATTGTAAATTTCTTTTTAGTGCTGCAAATTACAATTTAACTGGGGTTAAACATAGCCTTTGCTTACTGCGTCACTTATAATGGTTTCTAGCTTTACCTAACTATGGTATCGCGAGCCAAATTCATCAGTTCTTCAGGATCAACCTAATCCTCCCCAAAAAATTCTTATACAGATCCTCAATAAGACACTATTAAAGACCTTACCAGCGAGATTATAATGGCCGTTAAATCAAAAAACATCCCAGCCCCTCAAAGCGTTAAAATTAAAAGAGCATTATTATCTGTATCCGATAAAGCAGGGATTATTGAACTTGCCAAAACTTTAAACAAACATGGCATTGAACTGGTTTCAACAGGCGGCACGGCCAAAGCAATTGCTGATGCTGGCTTGCCTGTTAAAGACATTAGCGAAGTTACAAATTTTCCAGAAATTATGGATGGGCGTGTAAAAACATTACACCCTTCAGTGCATGGCGGAATATTGGCCATTCGTGATGATGAAGAACATCAACAAGCGATGAGCGAACACGGTATTACGCCAATCGATCTGGTAGTTGTAAATCTTTACCCATTTAAAGAAACTGTTGCATCTGGAGCAAACTACGCAAACTGCGTTGAAAACATCGACATTGGTGGCCCTGCAATGATTAGAGCATCTGCTAAAAATCATGCTTACGTTACCATCATGACGGACCCGTCAGACTATGCGGAGATAGAAACATTACTAAACGACAATGACGGTAGCGTTTCTTTAGACTTCCGCAAGAAAGTTGCGGCAAAGGCATTTGCCTTAACTGCAAGTTACGACAGCGCTGTATCAAACTGGTTTGCTAAACAGCAAGAAATTGATCTGCCGCAAAAACTATCAGTTTCAGCAGAACTTGAAGAAGTATTACGCTACGGTGAAAACCCACACCAAATTGCCGCCTTTTATAAAACTGGCGAAAATCGGCCAGGCGTTGCAACAGCCACACAAATTCAAGGCAAGAAACTTTCTTACAACAACATCAACGATACTGATGCCGCATTTGAATTGGTCAGCGAATTTGACGCTGATGAAACAGCGGTAATTGCAATCATCAAACATGCAAATCCATGCGGTGTTGCAACGGGCGCAACCCTAAAAGAAGCCTACTTAAATGCCTATGCTTGCGACACAGTTTCTGCATTTGGCGGCATTGTAGCGGCAAACCAAAAACTAGACGCAGAAGCGGCAACTGAAATTGTTAAAATCTTTACCGAAGTCATTATCGCGCCTGATGCAGATGATGCGGCAAAAGAAATAATTGCAGCAAAGAAAAACCTTCGTCTACTTTTAACAGGCTCTTTAGCAAACCCTGTTGAAGCAGGAAGAACCATAAAATCTGTTAGCGGTGGCTATTTAGTACAAACAAAAGACAATGGCCGCATTACTAAAGACGAATTAAAAGTCGTTACAAAACGCCAACCCACTGAACAAGAATTTAACGACATGCTGTTTGCATTTCGCGTTGCAAAACACGTTAAATCTAACGCCATTGTTTATGTAAAAGACGGTGCAACTGTTGGTGTTGGCGCAGGCCAAATGAGCCGATTAGATTCTTCACGCATTGCAGCACGCAAGGCAGAAGATGTTAGAGAAGATGCTGGAAATGAAAAAGCGCATACCATTGGCAGTGTCGTAGCATCTGATGCATTCTTCCCATTTGCTGATGGTCTAATTTCTGCTGTGGATGCAGGCGCAACTGCCGCAATTCAACCGGGTGGATCAATGCGCGATGCAGAAGTGATTGAAGCTGCTGATGAAGCTGGCATTGCAATGGTGTTCACAGGAATGCGTCACTTCAAACACTAATCGCAACTTCAAATGAATATTTAAAAGGCCCGTTTTTTGCGGGCTTTTTTCTTATCTCAAGCTATTTGCTTAAAACTTAGATTTTACATTATGATTTTTTGGTAGTTGTAACACCTGATAAAATTATCAAACCAACCAGCAAAAATACAACCAAGGTTGCCATACCATATCTAGCAGAGCCCGTAACAACCGTAACGGCACCCACTGTTAGTGGCGCTAAAAAGCTGGTAGCTCTACCCGACATAGCGTAAAGTCCAAAATAACGCCCAGCCTCTTCTTCGCTAACACTTTGCGCTAAAAGCGCCCGCGAAGATGCTTGAACTGGCCCAAATGCCAAACCTATCAATACACCGTACAGCAAATAAACTTTTTCAGCAGCAGTGCCATAAAACCCACCACTGTCTGCAAGTGACAACTGCACAAGTCCAAAAAGCGTAAATCCAACCCCCGTCGAGCTGATGCCGATCGTAGCAATTATCAGCAATACCAAGGCAAACATAACCACCCATTTAGAACCAAATTTATCATCAAGCTTTGCCGCCGCTAAACACCCACCAATTGCAAAAACATTTAGGATAATGCCAAACACGCCAATTTCTATAATTGGCCAACCAAATACACCAGCGGCAAATGTACCACCCAATACTAGCAATGCCGCAACACCATCTTGATACAACATTCTTGCAATTAAAAATTTGAAAATATCAGCGCGTTGTCTAACTTCTTTGATCGTTGATACTAATTCTGAAAGGCCTCTTTTTACCGCAATACCCAAACCAAGTTTTGATCGTACATCTGGCGTAAATAAAAACATCGGCACTATAAATACAAAATACCATAATGCAGATATAGGACCTGTTGCACGGGCATCCTCCCCAAAGTTTGGGTCCAAACCAAATAAAGGGTCTAAGCCAAACAGGGTTTTCCCTGTGTCTAATGATCCCGCTAAAAATCCAACCGTAAATATTAGAACCAACATACCGCCAGCATAACCAAGGCCCCATGCAATATTTGAAACGCGGCCCATATCCTTTTTCGCCACAATATGAGTCATCATCGAATCGTTGAAAACTATCGAAAATTCGGCAGCAATTGTTCCGATACATAACAGACCTATCACCCACGCTATACTAGACCCAGGAACAGCAAACCAAAGTGATACTAAAACCAAAATCTTTACAGTCGCAAAGGTAGCAATCCATTTTTTCTTAGAGCCTGTTTGGTCAGCAATAGAACCCAGTATTGGCGAAAGAACTGCAATAAATAAACCCGCTATAGCAATACCAAAACTCCAAGCAGCTTGCCCAGCATCTGGGTCTTCCACCATTCGAGAAACCATATAAGGCGCGAAGATAAAAGTCGTAATAACAGTAAAAAACGGCTGTGCGGCCCAGTCAAACATCATCCAGCCAGCAACCCCTTTTCTGCTAACTGCTGTAGTATTCGAATTTAATTTTCCCTGCATTCTAAGACTTTCTTTTAAATTTTTAAATTTCACAATAATCTTAGAAACTATATAATTATCAATTTATCTTCTAATTCATTTAATTTTTTACGGCCTCTTGGAAACTTAACCGCTAATTTTTCAGAAGTATTTTCTATCGCGCGAACATACCCGTTGCTAATTTTATTTTCCTTACAAGAAGCTATAAGTTCACCAACAGCCTCTAACCAAAACTCACGCCCTATATTATTTTCAATTTCACCATCTACTAAAATTTCTGCATAGCGTTCTTCAAGTGAAACAAAAATCAAAACACCCGTACGTCCTTTTGTATTGTGGATGCCATGTGCCAAAAATTGCTTTATCCCATTTAAGTGCGCACGATGATGCTTAATGCGTTGCGGTGTAAACGTTATTGCCAATTTAGGGAAGCCACGCAAAATTAAATAGCCACAAATAAATGCCAAAAATTGCGCTGAAACAAAATGCAGTAAAGATACATCAACGCTATAAAATCCGAGCAACAATACAAGAAATACAGAAACAATGAATATCCAAAAAGCGAAGAAACTCATCGCTACAAATTGATAATCATCACTGCGCTGAGCCAACACTGCAAAAATTTCAGCACTGGTTTTTTTCTCGCCATTCTTAATTGCGGCGCGAATTGCATCATGCTCTTTATTTGAAAATTCAATAGTCATAATTACCACCCACCAGAAGCACCGCCGCCGCCAGAAGAACCTCCGCCACCAGAGAACCCCCCACCGCCAGAAAAACCACCGCCATATCCACTGCCAAATCCACCAGAACCAGAACGCCTAGAGCCGCCACTACCTGGCTTAATTTCTATGCCAAGCCATTTATAACGACGTGGCCCAACCTTTTCTCCAAAGATAGGCGCTAAAATACTAAACGCTAAAGGTCCAAAGAATAACGTGCCCCATATTATAAAGAAAATAACTTCAAACCAATCAACATCATCCTGTTGCTGAAAGTTACGTTTTGCGCGTGATTTCAGCTCAATTTTATCGCCTGATAAAACGCCAATAATCTTTTCAGCGCCATCAACAATGCCAGCACTAAAATTGCCAGCTTTAAATTGTGGAACGATAACACGATCAATAATTACCTTAGAAATAGCATCCGTTAACAAGCCTTCCAAACCATAACCAACTTCAATTCTAATTTTCCGATCGCCCTTAGAGATTAAAAACAAGACGCCATTATTTTCATCAGCTTGGCCCAGCTTCCATTTACGAAATAAAAGATTTGAATACTCCTCTAAATTAGCGCCATGCAAACTATCAATCGTTGCGACAACAACTTGGTCAGAAGAGAGGTTTTCAAATGCTTTTAATTTTTCAATTAATCTTGTTTCATCACCAGCATTAATTAAATTGGCATTATCAACAACGCGGCCTGTTAATTCAGGAAACTTATCACGCGTTGGCACAACACCAGTCGATTGCGCAACGCTTGGATCAGAAAAACCCTCTGGTACCCAGCTAACAAGTTCACGACTAGAACCAGACCAATCTGGATGAGCAAATTTTGGCAAGGCAACAAATGCTAATATTAACACAATGCACGAACTTGCGATCAATAATATAAATCTATTTTGCCAGATTGAAGTCACCAGTTATCCTCAGTACCAAAATTCAATTCTAGTTAAATTTAACTTCTGGCACTTCCATTTTTTCTTCTTCTACCGTGAAGCTTTGCATTGGAAGACTGGTTGAATACATTAAGCTGTGCCACCAACGGCCCGGTATTGTTTTCAGTTCAGTATTATAAAGCCGAACCGCTTCTATATAATCACGACGCGCAACAGTAACACGGTTTTCAGTGCCTTCTAATTGCGATTGAAGCGCTAAGAAGTTTTGATTAGATTTTAGATCTGGATAACGCTCTACTGTTACCAATAACCTAGACAATGCACCCGTCAATCCAGACTGGTTCGCCTGAAATTGCTTAAATGCTTCTGGGTTCGTTAAAATATCATCTGGTAATTTTACCGAACTGGCTTTTGCCCGCGCCTCAACAACAGAAATTAATACATCTTTTTCTTGGGCAGCGAAACCTTTAACGGTCTCTACCAAATTTGGAATAAGTTCAGCGCGTCGTTGATATTGATTTAACACTTGGCTCCATTTAGCCCGTGCATTTTCTTCATATGTTGGAATATTATTAATGCCACAGCCCGTCAAAAAGGCCCCAACAAACAAAATACTAAACACATGCTTAAATTTAACTTTTACAAAATTAACTGCCGAACTTGTAAACATCTCTTATCCCCAAAATGTCGATAAATATAAATTTTACCCAAACACAACCGTAGCGTTTCTTATTTCATAAATAAAGTGCATTTTATCGATTAAACTCTATACCAATGCTTTACGAATATTGGCATCTAATTTAGATTTGCCATATCTATAATAAAAATGAGCTAACCATGCAGCCTACTACTCAAAATCCTCAATTCAATCCTGCCACCCCTAGCAGCAAAAAATCTGTGATTGTAATTTCCAGTCATGTTGTTCGTGGGTCCATTGGTAACAGAGCGGCTGTATTTGCGCTTGAAACTTTAGAACACCCCGTTTGGGCAGTGCCGACAATTATATTGCCATGGCATCCAGGCCACGGGCAAGCAAATCGTATGCTAATAGACGACACTAGTTTTATGCAACTCTTAGAAGACCTAAAAAGCGGCCCTTCAGGCTACGCTAAGGGTAATTCTAACTGGCTAGATGAAGTTGGCGCTGTGCTAACTGGCTATATGGCAAGTGCTGAACAAGCCAAAGCAGTTGCCGAATTTGTCTCTTTTATAAAATCTAAAAACAAAAATATCATTCATATATGTGACCCTGTAATGGGCGATGGCGATAAACTTTACATTGACCAAGACACAGCACAAGCAATTAAAGAACATTTAGTTCCCATATCAGATGCAATAACACCCAATTTATTTGAACTTGGCTGGCTCACAGGTAAAAAAGTTACGACCGTTCAAGAGGCCCTTATTGAAGCTCAAAAATTTAAGAACAAAATTGTACTTACAACATCTATTGCTGGCATGATGCGCAACCAAATTGGTAATTTGCTCGTTTATGGCGATAATGCACTGTTTGCTGAACACAGAATTGTTGGCGGCCCAACCAATGGCGCTGGCGATCTTACGGCAGCCGTTTTCACCGCACATTTGTTAAATACCAAAGATAAAGAAATCACCTTACAGCGTACAACGGCATCAGTTTTTGAAGTAATTGCAAACTCTGCCAAACAAGGCGCAGATGAATTATTGCTCGAAGCAAACACCCATTGCCTCAAAAGACCAATGGCCATGGTGCAAATCAGAGCATTGGGGCAATCACCAACTTTGCCCCCCAATATTCGCAAAGCCCCCAAGCGAAATAAGAACATATCTCAAAAGAATATTAGTTCATCAGATAAGAAAGCTTGAACTTATTAAAATTTACGATAAAAAATAACTATGTCTAAGTTTCCCCAAAAACTGCTTGATGGTTATGCTAATTTTATGGCGGGCCGTTATGCTAACGAAGAAACCCGATACCGCGAATTGGCTGAAGAGGGCCAAGCCCCAGATACAATGATTATAGCCTGCTGTGATTCCAGAGCAGCGCCAGAAACAATTTTCGATTGTGGCCCTGGTACATTGTTTGTTGCCCGTAACGTTGCAAATCTAGTCCCGCCTTTCCTGCCAGATGGTGCATTTCATTCTACATCCGCTGCATTAGAATATGCAGTTTTTGGACTAGAAGTAAAAAACATCATTGTCATGGGTCATGGCAGATGCGGCGGCATTCATGCAGCTTTGAACCCAGACGACCTACCCCCATCCAGTGGCGATTTTATCATAAAATGGCTAACTTTATTGGCTGATGTTGCTGCTAAATTAAAAAGCACAGATGTTTTAACAGATGCAGAGCGCCAAACAGCCTTAGAGCGTATTTCCATACGAAACTCTATTACTAATCTAAGAACCTTTCCGCGTGTAAAAGAGTTAGAAGAAGCTGGGAAATTACATCTGCATGGTGCTTGGTTCGATATATCTACTGGAGAGTTATGGGTCATGGATCCAGAAAATGGTGATTTTAGGCGTCCCAATATGGATTAACTACATTTGAATAAACGATAGATAATTTACAGCCACAACCTTGACGATTGCCAATTTGACGCGCTAAGATTTTTTCCTATACAAAATTGGGAAGTTTTGGGGATTTGTTATGAGTATTACCCTTAAGTCGTTTTTAGCAAAAATAGTGAGCCTTGGCCTGATATTAGGACTTTTAGTTCTTTCAACTGTCGTTTCTGTTTCGCAAGATAATTTACCAGATACGGTTCAAAGTTGGTTTGACGGCCTGCGCACTGCTAACGCTGCCACCTTTGAAGAAATTTTAACGCACAATGCGCTTATAGAGCTTGGTGATTTGGGCATTAGCCAAACAAAAAGCGAGTTCATTGCTTCATTAGATGAATGGAAGCATGTTCATAAAGGCACAGTTATTAATACCAAGCTTGCCAGTTCTGAAAACGCTCTTATTGAAGTAAATGTTTGTTATAAATTTCCATCAAACGAAGTTTACAACCGTGAAACATTTGAGTTGATCGACGGTAAAATTTCAAAATCCATTCAAGAAAAAATTTCAAACACCTGCCAATAAATTTATCAGTAATTTTGGAAATTGATAAACGGATTGCCGACAAGACCGTCAGGGGCGTCGACGTCTTGCGGCAATCCGCTATCCCCAACAATAGGGCCCCTTTGATAGGGATCGCAGGAAACGAGAAGTAAACACTGCGATGAATAGTTAATAGCTCAAGACAAGTAACCGCGATGTGTATTCCGTCACACCTAAAACCTGTTTTAAAAATTTAAAATTCTGCTAGGCTTTATTCATGGGCGACAAATCAACAACTCAGCAACCAATAGACGAAACAATTGATGCGAATACAGTTAAGAATACAAAGGCAATTTTAGACCAATTGCCCGACCATTCGCGCGGCGCAAAACTATCTGACTTTACCAAAGCAACTAAAGAATTTCCTGAGGGGCTTTCCCCTGCTGAGAAAAAGTTACTCCATGCTTGTACGCGCGGCGAAGAATGCGTCATTGGTGATGGCACAAGACCCACCAGCGCCACACGCGAAAATAAACTACGAGCATCTTTTTTACGTTATTTAATTTTGGGTGGGTG
The DNA here is from genome assembly GCA_002400845.2 of Hyphomicrobiales bacterium. Classification (GTDB taxonomy): domain Bacteria; phylum Pseudomonadota; class Alphaproteobacteria; order Rhizobiales; family Rhizobiaceae; genus Salaquimonas. Next base: position 1,659 of record NVRK02000035.1, on the reverse strand, counting down.
TGATGATGTGCCAATACATCGAAAGGGAATAGTATTAGTTGGCGCTTTTATTGATTGTCCCAACGATAAACTCGATCTTGATTCCACTGATATCAAACAAGATATAAATTTAGTAAATTGTAGCCTAGATGGGTCTGTAAATTTACTTGGTGCAAAATGCCAAACACTAAGTCTTCAAGGCTCATCTATCAAAGGACTAATAGCAGACCGCCTTCAAACAAGTGGAGGTGTTTTTCTCAGAAACGGTTTTCAAGCAATTGAAAATGTGCGGTTGCTTGGCGCAAAAATATCAGGTGACTTAAGTTGTACAGGAGGTAAATTCAATGGACTTCCATATTCCTTAACCTGCGATAGTGCAGAAATCGGCGGAAATATATTACTTAAAAACAGGTTTTTAGCTTCTGGTAAAATCCGGTTATTTGGCGTAAAAATTAAACTTGATCTCACATGCCGAGATGGAAAGTTTCTAGATAGCCTTAGTGTTCCAAATGCATTTATAGGAGGAAACGTTTGGCTCGACGAAGGTTTCCAAATCAAAGGCACTGTTGGTTTTCGCAATGCCGAAATTGGTGGCAATATAATTTGCTCTGGTGCGACCTTCCATAATAAAGACAAAGCCATTCAAGCTAATAAAGCCACAATTAAAGGCAATGTCATCTTAGGAAATTGTAATTCTGCTGGCGGGTTCTCCTTTCAAGGCGCGGATATCGGCGGTGATTTTTCAGCAAGTGGCGCAACTATTTCAGCCAAAAAATCCATTGAGTTTAGAAATGCTAACATTGCAGGAACATTGCACTGGCGCGATATAGAACATGCACCCGGCATGTTAGACCTTGGTGGCGCGACGGTTAAAACCCTCAATATGGATGAAGAAAGTTGGCAAAAACCAGCGTCTATAAAACTTAATAATTTCACCTATCAAGGGTTTAGCGATTTAGAAGAAGGTGCAAACAGTGAATACTGGACCCACTTTCTAGAACAACAACCAAAGGCAGATTTAACAAACAAATTTCGCCCAATGCCCTTTGAGCATTTGGCCAATGTTTTGCAGGCCATAGGCCTAGACGAAGAAGCTAAAAACATTCGTATCGAACGCCAAAAACGCCAAACCCAATTTATGGCAAAGCATGATCCAGACAGGTATTATTTGGATCGCCAAGGCAATAAACATATCAAAATAATGCACTTCCTCACGGTGTTTTGGCGCAAATGGATTATGGCTACTTTCATTGATTATGGGTTTAGACCGGGAAAAGCCGCGCTCTATTTAACCTCGCTCATATTAATTGGTTGGCTAGTTTATTTCAGCGCCGCGAATAAAGGCATTATGACACCCACCCATCCGCTTATTTTCAAAGAAGCCATAAATGGCGGCTTCATTCCGCAAAAATGCGCAGACAATTGGGTCTACTTTCCTGAACCCATTGCTGATAAATGCACAGAAGCCATGCCGTCTGAATATTCTGAATTTCAATCTTTCATCTATGCCGCCGATGTCGCCTTGCCCATCGTAAACCTAAGAATGGAAAATGATTGGGCACCGCGCGTTGTAGACGTAAAAGGCAAACGCGATTGGTTTGGCTGGTGGGTGCGCACCTTTGAATGGTTCTCTATTTTTTCAGGTTGGATGTTATCTTTACTTATTGTTTCTGCGCTGGG
>NVRK02000034.1 GCA_002400845.2 Hyphomicrobiales bacterium | reverse complement strand
GCTGGATTAAAATCTGCATATGCAAGTTTGAATGGAGAAAATAAATGAGCCGAAACATAGTTGCCATATTGCGCGGCGTTGAACCAAATCAAGCCGTAGAGATTGCAGGCGTTCTAATCGAAGCTGGCATAACAAAAATTGAAGTGCCGCTTAATTCGCCAAAACCATTGAAATCCATTGGCGCAATGGCGTCTGAATTTGGCGAGGTCGCGCTCATTGGGGCAGGTACTGTTTTAACTGTTCAAGACGTTGCAGATGTTAAAAGCGTTGGCGGTAAATTGATCGTTTCACCTAATACAAATGTTGATGTTATTCGCGCGGCTAAATTAGCTGACATGTTATGTTATCCTGGTGTGATGACACCCACAGAATGCTTTGCCGCATTAGATGCTGGCGCAGATGGTATTAAATTATTCCCAGGCTCTTTGCTTGGGCCAGAGGGTCTAAAAGCAATTCGCGCAGTGCTACCTAAAGATACAGAAGTACTAGCGGTTGGCGGTGCAGGGCCAGATAATTTTGACAGTTGGTTTGCTGCTGGTGCATCTGGATTTGGTATCGGTTCAGCCATCTATAAACCGGGTGATACTGCAAAAATTGTTTCAGAAAAAGCAAAAATTATTGTTGAATCCTATGATAGGAGTTCGCCAAAGTGATCGCCCAAATTTTTGATAGTAGACAATGTACTTTAGGTGAGGGACCATTATGGCATCCCGTTAGAAAACAATTGCTTTGGTTTGATATTTTAGAAAAGAAATTACTAAGCCGTCATAATCATGGGCTGTTAGAATGGCAGTTCGACGAATATGTTTCTGCTGCGGGTTGGGTCGATGAAGATAATTTACTCATAGCTTCGCAAACGAAATTGTTTAAGTTCAATCTTGTTACCAATGAAAGTACTCATGTTTGTGATCTAGAAATAGACAATTCAGTTACCCGTTCTAACGATGGTAGAGCAGATCCGTTTGGTGGTTTTTGGATCGGTACAATGGGCATTGCTTGCGAACCAAAAGCTGGTGCTATTTATCGCTATTATAAAGGTGAGTTACGAAAGCTATTTTCCGACATCACAGTAACAAATTGCATTTGCTTTTCTCCAGATGGAAAGTTTGGTTACTTTACAGATTCTCTAATAAAACATGTCATGCGCCAACCACTCGATGACGCTGGTTGGCCTAAAGGTGAAGCAAGCATATATCTTGATTTATCGGCAGAGAGTTTTGGACCTGATGGTGCTGTTATAGACAGCGAAGGCGCGATGTGGAATGCCCAATGGGGTGCTTCGCGCGTTGCTAGATATTTGCCAGATGGTACGCTTGATTTTACCATTGCGATTGGTGGCATACAAGCAACTTGCCCAGCTTTTGGCGGTGATGATTTTACAGATTTATACGTCACTTCTGCGCTTGAAAATATCAAAGAGCCTAATGAAGATCAGGGCGCAACCTTCTTGATACAAACCGATTTGAAGCAGAAAAATATCTGCGGTCAAAAAGAGCATCAAGTAATTTTATAATTTTTGGGTATTGCTTGGTAGGGATTAATCTAACTCTACCAACGCTCCAGATTTTTGCACGACGCTACCAGCTAGAAGAGCGGCTGCTCGCATAGAAGTTTCAAGGTCGTTCCCTTGCAAAAATGCATTTAAGAAACCTGCATTAAAACTATCGCCAGCAGCTGTTGTATCAACAATATTTGTAATTTTTTCAGGCGTAATCAAAATGCTTTCAGTACCTGATACACCCAACATTGTTTGCGAACCATTTTTAACAATGACTGTTTTTACACCACAATCGCCATAGCGTTTTGCAGTGGCTTGCAAGTCTTCATCGCCAAACCAATCAGCTTCATCATCAAAAGATGGAAGCACAATATCGCTGATAGAAGCAAACTGCATAACGGCTTCTTTCATTTCATCCGTGCTGTTCCACAGCTTGGGTCTAAGATTGGAATCAAACACAACTTGCCCACCATTTGCGCGGTAAGTTGATAGGACTTCAAGCAATCTATCTCGATCATTTTTTTCTAAAATGGCAATTGTTATGCCAGAAAGATAAGCAATAGTAGCGTCTTTTAAGGCGGCTTCTAAGGGGGCTTTGTCATTTGCTAATGTACGCGCCGCACTTTGACCGCGCCAATATGAGAATGTACGTTCTCCATTATTTAACTCAATTAAATAAAGCCCAATTGTTCTGTCAGAACGATAGATAATATGGTCAGTTCCAAGGTTTGATTTTTTTAAAAAATCAACTGCACGTTTAGATGCACCATCTTCGCCAATGGCAGTAAAATAATCGATATGCCAGTCATCTGGCATAAGCATACGCAAATACCAAGCAGTGTTTAAAGTATCGCCAGCAATGCCCATGCGATAGGTGTCAGGTTCTGCATGGGGCGCAAGCTCAACCATGCATTCACCAATCGATATTATACGATTCATAATGTATTGTTACTCTCAAACCACTCGTGGTTTTCTTCGCGAATACGATCTAACTGTTCACGTATTCTAGATAGGTGAGATCTCATTGCAGAAGTCGCGGCATCTTCATCTCGGGATTTCATTGCTTTTACAATCGCAACATGATCTTCAAAAGCAACAAGCGAAGCAAAACTAAGCGACAACATACGAACGCGGTCCATATGTGCTTTAGAATCTTGAATTAAATCCCAAATGAAGCCAACGCCTGCACGAACGCAAATTTCGCGGTGAAATTGGTCATCTAATTTATGGAAAGCAACAGGGTCTTTCGCCAAATGCGCTTCTTTTTGTGCCGCAAGAATATCATCTAAGGCTTTAAAGTCTTCATCGGTTAGAGTTTGTGTTGCGGTTTTTAAAGCTTCAACTTCCATCGCTGTGCGGATAAATCTTGCTTGCATAACCGCAGTCTCAGAAATCAAACTAACCGTAGTAGAGCGTTGTGGACGAATGACTAAAAAACCCAATTTGGATAAACGATAAAATGCATCACGCACAGGCTGGCGAGAAACGCCAAGCTGAACAGATACATCAACTTCAGATAATTTCGCACTCGGTGGCAGCTCAAGTGAAAGAATACGCTCTTGAAGCGTATTAAATACTTGATCGGCCACAGATGGTCGATTTACCTGTTCGATCGTTGGCAATTTCATGTTGCCACCCATAATGCGTCTCCTTTTTCACTCTTAATTACCACTTAGGCGATAAAGACGGTTGTTGACAAGGCTAAATTAGTACCTGTTGACAATTATTTTATACTAGAATATCACGAGCTCCGAATTTAGTACTTTGTTAGAGTCAGATAAAAGGCTCAATAGGAGAATACGATGCCATTATTAGATGAAGACCGCCTTTTCCCTTTAGAGGGGCGTGCGCGTGATATTGCGCGTGAGCTTTATAATGGAATAAAAGACTTACCAATCGTTAGTCCACACGGACACACAGACCCAAGTTGGTTTGCTGTAAACGAACAATTTCCAGACCCTGCTAAATTATTTGTAATTCCAGATCACTACGTATTTAGAATGCTACACTCGCAAGGCATCGCCTTAGAAGATATGGGCGTACCTCGTGAAGATGGTGGCGCGGTTGAAAGCGACCCTCGTAAAATTTGGAAATTATTTGCATCGAACCAACATCTGTTACGCGGCACACCATCGCGCATTTGGCTAGACCACGCCTTCCAAAATGTATTTGGCATAGATGAACGTCTATCTGCTGATACGGCTGATTCTATTTACGATCATATTTCAACTTGCCTTGCTAAGCCTGAGTTTAAACCGCGAGCACTGTTTGATCGTTTTGGCATTGAAGTGATTGCAACGACTGAAAGTCCATTGGATGACCTTAAATGGCACCAAATGATTAAAGACAGCGACTGGAACGGTAGAGTAGTCACTGCTTATCGTCCTGACCCATGTGTTGATCCAGATTTTACGGATTTTGCTGACAATGTGATTAAAATGGGCGAGCTGGCTGGTGTCGATGCTACCAGCTGGACTGGTTATTTGAACGCGCACCGCGAGCGCCGTGCTTATTTTAAAACATTTGGTGCAACATCTACAGATCACGGTCACCCAACAGCACGCACAGAAGACATGCCTCAAGATGAGGCCGCTTTACTCTTTGAAAAAGCAATGGCTGGCAAATGTACAGCGCAAGAAGCAGATGCATTTAGGGGGCAAATGCTAACCGAAATGGCGAGAATGAGCATTGACGATGGATTGGTAATGCAAATTCACCCAGGATGTTTTCGCAACCATTCAAGTGTTGTGTTTGATAAATTTGGCCGCGATAAGGGATTTGATATTCCCACACAAACTAATTATGTGAGTGCGCTTAAGCCATTGTTAGATGCTGTTGGTGAACGTACCGACATTACAATCATCTTGTTCACCTTAGATGAAACATCTTATTCGCGTGAACTTGCACCGCTTGCTGGCGTTTATCCAGCTCTAAAGTTAGGGCCATCTTGGTGGTTTTTTGACAGCGCAGAAGGCATGAGGCGGTTCCGTGAAAATGTAACTGAAACAGCTGGTTTTTATAATACGGTTGGCTTTAACGATGACACGCGCGCGTTTTGCTCAATTCCAGCAAGACACGATGTTGCACGCCGCGTAGACAGCGCATATCTTGCAACACTTGTTGCATCTGGAAGATTAGCGGCGGATGAAGCACCAGAAGTTGCACACGATCTTACCTACAGATTGGTGAAAGAAGCATATCGCTTATAAGCGTTAGAATAAAAAATAAGATTATAAAGTAGAGGGCAATTGCTCCCTTTTTTACTCTAGAACAATAGATTATTCAGTAAAGTAATCTTCGTAATGCAACATAGATTCAGAAATCGTAGTATCTAGTCTAGACATGTGATCTCTCATCGCAGAGCAAATACCTTCAACATTTCTGTCTTTTAAATGTTTAACGATTTGCAAGTGGTCATCATAGGCTTGGCTAAAGTCTTCTGGGTGCGATAGTGAAATTGTGCAAAGTCGATCGACTTGGGTTTTTGTTTGCGAGATAGACTGAAAGGCAAATTCACAATCAGCTGCAAGACATAGCAGTCGATGAAATTCTACATCTAGCTGTTGAAAGGTTTGAAAGTCACCCGTTTCAACAGTCTTTTGTTGTTCTGCTATATTATCTTCTATTGCTTTAACATGCGCATCGTTATGTTTTTCACAAGCGTTCTTAGCGACTTCAAGTTCAATCGACATTCTAATAAACCTAGCATTAGCCACTTCACGAAGCGATATTTTACGCACCATAGTGGCGCGCTGTGGGCGAATTAAAATTAGCCCTAAATTGCTTAGTCTATTAAAGGCATCGCGAATTGGGTGACGCGAAACATTGTATTGTTTTGCAAAATCGGCCTCAGAAATTTTAGTGCCGGGCTTTAATGTTAGGCTCATGATATCTGCGTAAATACCATCAAATACTTCATCAGTTGCTGTGCGTCTTTTAAAGTTAGCCAATTTATCTTGTGCTGGAGTCGCAAAGTTTAGCAAATTGTTTTCAGTTGTAATTTTAGTAATTGCTGTATCCGTTGCGCTCTTTTGAGGGGGTAAGCCAGCCATTTTTTTCATCACTTCAATTCGCTATTCTAGATGCAAAGCTTTTAACCATGAAAGAATGGCTGGGGCAAATGTAGGTATCCTATTTATACGATAATACGCCAAAAATGGGGATAAGTACGTATTTTTCCCAAATTATTTAAAAAAACTGGCTTTAGGTTCAATTTTCCACGTCAAGGCAGCTCATAAATACCCGTATTTTCCAAATTTTTCTTGTGATTTCCTGTGATTAATTGATGAAAATCAATGATTCTAGCGACGTAAACAAAAAAAACCTTTGCATTGGTCGACTAGTATGCTAGTTGCAATTTAGCAGACTAATATCCTAGTCTTGCAGTTATGTTGCCAGCGATCAATATCAATAATCTGTTGTCGATAGTTGGTTTACTTGAAAAACGAACAAATATTCTCTGGGAGGAATAAATGAAAGTTATCAAAACAATTAAAACGCTGGCACTGTGTGGTGCTTTGTCTCTTGGCGCTGTTGCAGCGCAAGCTTGCGAAATAACACTACGCTCATCAGACACGCATGCTGACGGTTATCCAACTGTTGAAGCTGTGAAATCTATGGGCAAAATGCTTGCAGAAAAAACAAACAACAAGTTTTGCATTGAAGTGTTTCACTCAGCACAGCTAGGTCAAGAAAAAGATACAATCGAGCAAACTCAGTTTGGTGTGATTGACTTTAACCGTGTTAGCCTTGGGCCATTCAATAACATTATTGAAGAAACACAAATTCCGTCTTTGCCATATATTTTCCGTTCAGTTGAGCACATGCACAAAGCAATGGACGGCGATGTTGGTGCCCAAATTCTAAAAGCATTCGAAAAGCATGATCTTGTTGGTCTGGCATTTTACGACGGTGGTTCACGTAGTTTTTATAATTCAATAAAACCAATCAAATCTATGGCCGATTTGAAAGGCATGAAATTCCGCGTAATGCAGTCTGATTTGTTTGTTGATATGGTTTCAGCTGTTGGCGGTAACGCCACACCAATGCCTTATGGTGAAGTTTATTCTTCAATCCAAACTGGCGTTATTGATGGTGCAGAAAACAACTGGCCTTCATATGATACATCAGGCCACTTTGAAGTTGCTAAATACTATACACTGGATCAACATTTAATCGTGCCAGAAGTATTGGTAATGTCTAAGAAAAGCTGGGACAAATTGAGCAGCGACGAGCAAGCTGCTGTTAAAGCATCTGCCAAAGCATCCGTTCCTATAATGCGCAAGCTTTGGGTGGCTCAAGAGAAAAAGTCTGAAGCAAAAGTGATTGCTGCTGGTTCTCAAATTATTAAAGACATCGACAAAACACCATTCATCGCAGCGATGAAGCCAGTGTATAAAAAATACGTTAAATCTGACGTGTTGAAAGACTTGGTATCTCGCATTCAAGCGATCAAATAAGCGTGTCGTTGGCGCTTTATGCGCCAACATAAGTAGTTGATAGCACTTAAGAATTTGCATGAATTGTTAAATACTTAAATGGGCGACAAATGCTTATTCAGTATGGCTGATGCTTTGGCATCAGCCATATTCGTATAGGCGCTCAAAATATAAAGAAAGTAGGGGAAATGAAATTCGCATTATTCACCTCCATACTATCGAGAATTGCGCTTTGGACAGCTGGAACGGGTCTGGTTTTAATGACGGTCATCATCGCTGCACAGGTTTTCTCTCGTTATTTATTAAATTCAAGCATTATTTGGAGCGAGCCAGCAGCTGTTATGATTATGGGCTGGTTTATCTTTTTAGGGGCCGCTGTCGGTATTAAAGAAGGATATCATTTGTCCTTTGATATTTTGCTTTACGTCATTCCAGAGCGATTTAAACTTTGGCTTTACACTTTATCAGATGCCGTTGTGACCATTTTTGGCATTGGCATGGTGTACTATGGCTGGCTACTGGCTGCAAAAACTGCAGGCAATAAATTGCCATCACTTGGCATATCTGGTGCCTTTGATTTTGCACCAATCGTTGGTGGCGGATTTTTAATCGCACTCTTTTCAATTGAACGTATTGCGCGCCGCTTAGCAGGTCTTCCAACTGCACGCTTTGGCGAAGAAAGTATTGAGGACTAGGCATGGAGCTTTGGGTATTATTTGGAACATTCGTGTTTCTACTTTTAATTGGTACACCTGTTGCCTTTTGCTTAGGTATTGCCAGTTTCGCAACGGTTGTCTATTTGGACCTGCCACCTGTAATCGTATTTCAACGCCTTAATTCGGGTGTCTCAGTCTATGCGCTGATGGCCATTCCATTTTTCATCTTTGCTGGTGATTTAATGGTTCGCGGTGACATTGCCAGAAGGCTGGTCGATTTAGCTGGCGCTTTGGTGGGCCATTTGCGCGGCGGTCTTGGGCAAGTAAACGTTGTTGCAAGTGTCATGTTTGGCGGGGTTTCTGGTTCTGCTGCTGCTGATGCCAGCGCTGTGGGAGGGCTTATGGTTCCGCAGATGAAAGCGCGCGGCTATGGTGTTGATTACGCCGTGAACCTTACCGTTGTTGGTTCTATCATCGCGCTATTGCTACCACCAAGTCACAATATGATTATCTATTCAATTTCAGCAGGCGGAAAAATATCCATTGCAGATTTGTTTACTGCTGGCATTATACCAGGATTAGTACTGGCATTATCTCTAATGACTGCCGCATGGTTTGTAGCTGTAAAAAGAGGGTATCCAACTGAAACCTTTCCTGGGTTTCGCGCATTAGGAAGTATATTCCTATCGGCTGTTCCTGGATTGATTTTGGTTGCGATCATCTTTGGCGGTGTTCGCTCTGGTGTCTTTACAGCTTCAGAATCTTCAAACATTGCCGTTATTTATGCTGTTTTTGTAACATGTGTTGTGTATCGTTCACTAGCATGGAATGACTTTGTAGAAGCAACATTTGCAGCGGTTAGAACAACTGCAATGGTATTGTTGGTAATTGGCTGTGCCGCCGCATTTGGTTGGTTGCTTGCTTACTTAAAAGTGCCAGCTTCCATGGTAGAATTTTTGCAAGGCGTATCTGATAATCCTATTATTATCTTATTGTTACTGAATGTAATTTTGTTGATCTTAGGCACTTTCATGGACATGAGCCCATTGATCGTAATTACCACGCCTATCTTCTTGCCAGTTGCAGTCGCATTTGGTGTTGATCCAGTCCATTTTGGCGTGATATTGATACTTAATCTTGGTATAGGGTTATGTACACCACCTGTTGGGGCTGTGCTGTTTGTTGGGTGTGCTGTTGGTAAAATTCCGATTTGGGAAGCAGTGCGTTCCATTTGGCCTTTTTACAGCGCGGCATTTGTAACGCTAATGTTAGTTACTTACATTCCGCAATTGTCACTATGGCTTCCATCACTTTTCCATTAAAGTAAAATTGAGGTAAAAAGCAAAATCATGTTAAAAACTTTTCCAATTGTTTCACCCGATGATGGTGTAAAGCGTCAGGTATTATCTGACGCTCCCCAGCTGATGGTGGTTTCCTTCAGTTTCGAAAAGGAGGGCGCAAAAGGTGCTCTTCATAATCATCCACATATTCAATCAACCTATGTGCGCTCTGGACGTTTCCGTTTTTCGGTTTCTGGAGAGACAGTCGAGGTTGGCCCCGGTGATAGTTTTGTCATTCCATCAAATGCTGTGCATGGATGTGTATGCTTGGAGCCGGGCGAATTAATTGATACATTTACGCCACGTCGAGATGACTTTCTTTAAGAGGACTAAAAAATAATGCTAAACGTAGTAACAAGACACGCTGTTCATCAAGATCACGCTAAGGGCATGGATACGCAAGAATTGCGTAAGCACTTTCTGGCTGATGGCATGTTTGTCGAGGGGCAAATCAACCTAATTTACACACACTATGATCGCTTTGTTATGGGCGGTGCTGTGCCAGCTGGTAACACGCTAACCCTTGATGAAGTCGCAGAAACACGCACACCAAATTTTCTTGACCGCCGTGAATTAGGCATTGTTAATGTGGGTGATGAAGCCGGTACTGTTGAAGCTTCTGGCGAAACTTACACGCTGAATAAAGGCGATGTACTTTATTTAGGCAAAGGTTCTGGCGCTGTTACATTTAAGGGTGGCGCACGTTTTTATATTGTTTCTGCGCCTGCTCATAAAGAATTTCCTGCAAAATTAATTACAATTTCAGAATCTGTTGAAGTGAAGTTGGGCGCAACAGAAACTTCTAACAAGCGTACGATAAACCAGTTCATTCACCCATTGGTGATGGAAAGCTGTCAACTTGTTTTGGGTTACACAAACCTAGAAGATGGTTCTGTTTGGAACACAATGCCTGCGCACGTTCATGATCGCCGTATGGAAGCATATCTATATTGGGGCATGAATGAGGAAGCACGCGTGCTTCATCTAATGGGTGAGCCGCAAGAAACACGTCATTTGTTTATTTCTAACGAAGAGGGTGCAATCTCTCCGCCTTGGTCACTTCATGCTGGCGCTGGCATTGGATCATATACATTTATATGGGCAATGGCTGGCGACAATGTTGATTATACTGACATGGACTTTGTACAGCCGAGTGAACTTAAATGAGTGAGATATTTTCATTAAAAGGACGCAAAGCCTTAGTAACAGGTGCCAATACTGGTATTGGTCAAGCGATTGCGGTTTCACTTGCCGCGCAAGGTGCAGAGGTCGTTTGTGGTGGTCGTCGTGCAAGCGATGAGACTGTTGAGATAATCACAAAAGCAGGGGGCAGGGCGCAAAGCCTGTCGCTTGATTTTTCTGACCCTATGGCGGCTAAAGATATTTTTGTCGGCAAGGGATTTTCTATTCTAGTCAATAATGCAGGGATCATTCGCCGTAACGACAGTACTGATTTTACAGAAGCTGATTGGGACGATGTAATTGATGTTAACATGAAGGCTTTGTTCTTTACGTGTCAGGCATTTGGCAAAGAATTGCTGAATGCTGGCCCAAAAGAGACGCAAGAAGCTGCAATTGTAAACATTGCTTCTTTGCTGTCCTTTCAAGGCGGCATTCGTGTTCCTTCTTACACCGCGTCAAAACATGGCGTGGCTGGCATCACTAAAATTCTTGCGAACGAATGGGCGGCTAGAGGCATTAATGTTAATGCCATTGCGCCTGGGTATATTTCTACGAATAATACGCAGGCTTTGCGCGCAGACAAAGATCGCAATAAAGCGATTTTAGAGCGAATACCAGCAGGGCGCTGGGGCGATGCTTCAGACATTGGTGATACTGCGGCATTTTTATGCTCAAGAGCGGCTAAATACATTCATGGCGCTGTCTTAAATGTAGATGGTGGCTGGTTAGCCAGATAGTCACTGGTTCAAAACCAGTTAAAATACCATATAAAAAATTGTGCTTGGCCTTGCGTCAAGTACAAATTTGTTTATTGATATGTTAGTATATTACATGAACTATCAATAAATGGAATTTCTATGAACGCCTCCCAACTACCCCGTCTTTCAAGGTCTGATGCCGCAAAACCTGAAGTTGGAATTGTGCATTTGGGATTGGGTGCTTTTTACCGCGCCCATGCTGCCATTTATTTTGCAGAAGCGATGAAAAAAACTGGCGGAAATTGGGGCATTATTGGTGTTTCATTAAAACGTCCAAACCAACGTGATAGTTTAAAACCACAAGACTGTGTTTACACAGCATTAGAACTTGCACCAAAAGGCGAGATTGTTCACCACGTCGAGATAGTACAAGATGTATTGGTTGCGCCAGAAAATCCGCAAGTCGTCATCGAAGCAATGGCGAATGAAAGCGTAAAGATTGTTACGCTAACCGTTACTGAAAAAGGCTATTGCCATGAGCCATCTACAGGCCGTTTAAATGTTGAACACCCTGACGTTAAGCAAGACATTGGCGATGCAGCAAATCCTGCTTCTGCGCTTGGGTTTATTTTGCGCGCCTTAGAACTTCGCCGCAATAATGGCTTGCGTCCTTTCACTGTTTTAACCTGCGATAACCTTCCAGAAAACGGCCGTGTTGTAAAAGGTGTTGTTCTTGAACTTGCAAATGTAGTTGATGTTGATCTTGCCAGTTGGATTGAAAAAGAAGGTCGTTTCCCTGCAACCATGGTCGACCGTATTGTGCCAGCCACTAAGCCAGAAGACATCGAAAAATGTGGCCAGATTATTGGCAAATATGATGCAAGCCCAGTAATGATGGAACCATTCCGCCAATGGGTTGTGGAAGATAATTTTGTCGACGATGTGCGTCCAGATTTAGGCGCTGTTGGTGTCGAGTTGGTAGAAAATGTAACGCCTTATGAAGATATGAAATTACGCTGTTTAAACGGTACGCATTCTACGCTTGCTTATTTAGGGTATCTTGGTGGACACGAAACAATTTCAGACACCGTTGCAGACCCAGTTTACGCAAAGTTTGTAAAGTCACTTTGGACCAATGAAATTATCGCAGGCCTTACGCCACCTAAAGGCGTGTCACTGCAAGATTATGCAGATGCATTGTTTGAACGCTATCAAAACCCAGCCATTCGTCATTTAACTTGGCAAATTGCAATGGATGGTAGTCAAAAGTTACCACAGCGTATTTTAACGCAATTGGGCGAAGGGTTAAAAGCAGGTCGCAAAATGTCTGGTCTAACTTTGGCTGTTGCCGCTTGGATGCGTTATGTGGGCGGTGTAGACGAAAAAGGGGAAGTCATTGACGTTAAAGATCCATTGGCAGATCGCTTGAAAGAGCTCGTAGATGTGCAATCTAAATACGCAGATAAAGTAAGCGCACTTTTAAGCGTTAGCGAAGTTTTTCCTGCTGAACTAACTGGGAACGCTGAATTTGTTTCTGCGGTAACTGCTGCCTACGAAGGACTAGTTTCAAAGGGCGCTCGTAGCATGATTGAGGCACACAATGCTTGAATCTTGGCGTTGGTACGGGCAGTTCGATCCATTAACACTGCCGCAGATTAAACAAACTGGCGCAAGCGGAATTGTAACTGCTTTGCACGAAATTCCATATGGTGAAGTGTGGTCAAGTTCTGCGATTGGTGCGCATAATAAAAAAGTTCAAGACGCTGGTTTTAATTGGTGCGTTGTTGAAAGCTTACCCATTCACGAACGCATCAAACGCGGTGAAGGCGACCTTACACAATTGTTTGATAATTACCGTGAGTCTATGTCGAACTTAGCCGCTAATGGCGTTAAAACCATCTGTTATAATTTCATGCCATTGATTGATTGGACACGCACAGACCTTGAAGCGCCTGTTAAGGGCGGTGGTACATGTTTGCGATTTGAAGCAACCAAAATGGCGGCGTTTGAAATCTTTATGCTCAAACGTGAAGGTTCTGAAAAGGATTATCTGCCAGAGGTTTTACCAAAGGCCAAAGCATGGTTTGAAGCATCGACCAGTCAAGACCGTGATGACTTATTAAATGCTATCATGTCGGGGTTACCGGGCGCATTTGATCGCTACGATATTGAAAGCCTACGTGAAGTTTTAAAAGCCTATGATGGCTTTGATAAAAATATCTTGCGTGAAAACTTCAAACGTTTTTTAGAAGAAATTATTCCAACCGCAGAAAAACTTGGTATGCGCATGTGTGTGCATCCAGATGATCCGCCCCGTGATGTGTTCGGATTGCCGCGTATTGTGTCTAATGAAGATGATTTAAATTGGCTGGTCAATACAGTGGATTCAACTGCCAATGGCGTTACGCTTTGCACTGGCTCATTGGGTGCAAATCCAATTAATGATGTTCCTGCAATCGCTCAAAAAGTAGCAAGCCGAATTCATTTTGCTCATTTGCGCAATATTGCAAAAGAACCAGATGGTAGTTTTGAAGAAGCCGCACACTTAACAGGCGATACCAATATGCCAGCATTGATCGAGGTGCTTTTAAACGAAGAAAAACGCCGTAAAGCAGAAGGGCGTGAAGACTGCGTCATTCCATTTAGACCAGATCATGGGCACAGATTATTGTCGGATTTAGACGATGAGCATGTTCCAGGTTATCCAATGGTTGGGCGTTTGCGCGGTCTTGCAGAACTACGCGGTGTCATCGCTGGTTTATCTTATAAGGCTGGCGTTTAAATATAACGATTAGCGTGCGGTTACATATCTACTATTTATTATTCGCTGTATAAGTTAATTAGCTTTTGTAGCGAGTAGTGAATTAGGAGATCACCATAATATGGGTATTCATGGCACAGAAAAAAATACAGTTCCAACATCAAGTCCAGTAGTTAGCCTACTAAACAGTCAAGGCAAATCTGCTGTGCTTATTGTGTGCGAACACGCCTCCAATTTTGTGCCAGAAAAATATAAAGATTTAGGTCTTTCTAAAGAGCTATTGCAAAGCCACATTGCATGGGACCCAGGTGCAAATAAGGTAGCGATGCATTTAAGCAAATTGTTAGACGCACCTTATGTAAAAGGCGAAGTATCTCGTTTGGTGTATGATTGTAACCGACCAATAAATGCGGCAAGCGCAATACCAGAAAAAAGTGAAATCTATGAAGTGCCGGGCAATATGAATTTGTCACAAGTAGCGAAAAAGCAACGCGTTGAGGAAATTTATCAGCCCTTTGAGGATTGTTTAACACACGCCCTATCTGCCTTTTCATCACCGCCCGCGATAATAACCATTCACAGTTTTACGGCAGTTTATGCAAATAACCCAAGAACCGTAGAGCTGGGTATCTTACACGATAAAGACACGCGGTTGGCAGATGCTATGTTGAACGTTGCAGATAAACACACATCGCTTGTTACACTTCGCAACGAACCATACGGCCCAACCAATCGTGGCGTAACCCATACAATTACCACGCATGCAAGTCCAATCAACGCGCCATGCGTTATGATTGAAATCCGCAACGATCTAATTACAAATGAGATAGAATGCAAAAATATAGCTGTCATGCTTCATAGTTTAATTACTGAAGCGTTATCAAAAATGTAGGCAACGCCTGCTAGCTATTAATCATTCATTTGCAAAGTCTACATAGTAGGCCTTGAAACAAGCTTTAGGATGTTATATCTTCAAGGTGTTCTCAGGGCGGGGTGTAATTCCCCACCGGCGGTTAAAGCCCGCGAGCGCTTTTATTATTCTATAATAAAAGGTCAGCAGATTTGGTGAAATTCCAGAGCCGACGGTTAAAGTCCGGATGAAAGAGAGCCGAAATTTAGTGCCACTCAGAGCGGCTCTAAACTCGACTTGTGCTCTGGGGCCTTACGAAACGCGAAAGGTTCCAAAGATATGAATACTAAACTACACTCGCCAAAGTTATTGGCGCCAAAAATTGCTTTTATTAAAGCGCAATGGCACTCCGACATTGTTGACAATTCCCTTACAGGCTTTTTAGATCAAATTAATCAAAGCATGCCAAATGCCACGGTTGATGCGTTTGATGTGCCTGGTGCATTTGAAATGCCTTTGCTTGCTAAAAAGCTTGCCAAAACTGGTAAATATGATGCAATCATCGCCTCAGCATTTGTTGTTGATGGCGGCATTTACCATCACGAATTTGTTTCAGCCGCTGTTGTGAATGGCTTGATGGATGTGCAACTAGAAACAGAAGTACCTGTATTCTCGGTATCACTCACACCGCATAATTATCAAGAAACAGATGTTCTTACTAATTTCTTCAAGGCGCATTTTGTTGAAAAAGGTAAAGAGGCTGCTAATGCAGTTGAGAAAGTCTTGTCAATTGATCTTGGCCAATTGCAAAATGCATCCGCCGCATAATTACAAAATTATATAAAACTTTGGCAGCAGTTGAATTATTATTGCTGCCTATTTTTTTAATATTTTTTATTATCACCTTGTTCTTAGATGATGACAATTGAGATGCTGAATTATCGGTGTTGAATTAACGACGTTGAGCAGTCTTGAAGTCAATATTCTGATTGAATGCCGACTATTTTACTTGCCATTTCTATTGTTTCCAAGTGAATAGTATCTATTAATTCACAATTAAGGCGAGATAAATGCAACTATAACTTGACTTGACGTAAGGGATAGCTCAAATTGCAGAAATTCTAAGGCTGAGGGACGGACCTGGAATAGTGGGAATAAAAGTCCGTGGACGTGGGTCGCACGGACTTTTTTTCATTCTATTCTGCCGCATTCCTGCTTTTACAACTTAGATTTTCCATCGAAATTATTTAAAAATAGGTTGTATTCGGTTGCAATTGACATTCGTTGATTAGCATCAATTCGCGTAGTTTGGGGGAACTCGCACTTATCATCATCATGATACTGTATTTATGCTTGAGCTTTTATAATCCCCTGTTAAAAAGAAAATTGTTAGGTGCCCCTTTTGGGGAGAATCGGGAAATCGGTAAAATGCCGATGCGGGCCCACCGCTGTAATGGGGACAAAATGGCATAGCCACTGAGGTTGCTTTCAAAAACACCTGTTAAGGTACTTGAAAGAGGCGCTTGGGAAGGGGCCATATTTGATTGATCCAAAGCCAGAAGACCGGCCTAACATCATGATGCGCTCTTGTGGACGATTGGCGCATTTTTAATAAATGGAGCTACAAATGTGCCCACTGTCTGAAAAAACTCTCAATCCACCAATAAAACCAAGCACAGCGCGTGTGTTTTCGACTGAAGAAAAACAAGCCTTATACGACATCATAAATTCTCGCCGTGATGTAAGAAATGAGTTTTTGTCTACCCCGATTAAAGATGATGTTTTAACGCGTATATTATCCGCGGCCCATAAAGCACCTTCTGTTGGCCTGTCGCAGCCGTGGAATTTTATATTGATAAAAGATGCAGCGCGTCGTGCAAAAATTCATGAAGCTTTTGAAAAAGCAAATGATGAGGCGGCACAAATGTTTCCTGCCGACAAACAAGGCGCTTACCGAGCGTTGAAATTAGAAGGCATTAAAAAGTCGCCTTTAAATATTTGCATAACGTGTGATAGAACCAGAGGTGGCAAGGTGGTACTTGGGCGTACACATAATAATGACATGGATTTATATTCCACTGTCTGTGCAGTACAAAACCTATGGTTAGCAGCGCGTGCAGAAGGGGTTGGAATTGGTTGGGTAAGCATTTTTAACAACCAAGACTTAAAAGACATTTTACATATTCCAGAACACGTAGAAATTGTTGCATTTTTATGCGCTGGTTATGTGTCAGAACTTTTTAAAGAGCCAGAATTAGAGGCACGTGGCTGGGCAAAACGAATACCAGTAGAAGAATTGATTAAAACAGAAACATGGCATGCTTGATTGGTTAAGTGTTTTGCTAACGGGTGCTTAAGCAACAATACTCTATTTAGATAAATCTTGTTCCATAGCGTTTTTTAACCGCTTTATACTTGGAATGACGATTGAGCGACGGTCAGGAATTTCGATAATGTTACGCTTTCTAAGATTGGTCAATTGACGACTAACAGTTTCAATTGTTAATCCTAAAAAGTCAGCAATATCGCCTCTCTTCATCGGCATCTCTAGCGTGATTTGATCTTTACCATCGTTTTTTTCAGGGTCAATATGCGTTGCTATGAGATATAGAAAGCTAGCGATTTTTTCGATTGCAGATTTTCGGCCCAATGTTAACAGCCAATCTCTTGCATCGTCTAATTCTCGAAGCGTTTGTTCATGCAATCTGTGCTCCATTTGAGGTGATTCTTTTAGTAATTCCTCTAATATTTTTTTAGGAAATGAGCATACATTAATATCAGTCGCTGCTTCTGCCGTTACTGTAGAGTTTTTCATAAAAGGCCGGCCAATAAGGTCAGGGGCAAATTGCAAACCAACAATTTGTTGGCGCCCATCTGCCATGAGTTTTGTCAGCTTCACAACACCACTTAAAATGTTAGCGAAGTTTTTATCATCCTCATCGGGGCTAGAAATAACTTTGTTATTTTCAACTTTGAATCGATTGGTGTGCTTACTGAGTTTTGTCAGTTGCTCAGGTGATAATGCACCGCATACCCCCTTGTGACGCGCTTCACACGAAAGGCAAACAAGTGGAATACTAGAATTGTGGATGTCTTTACGACTGTTATCCATTTTGGCTGAATCCAGATTTTATAGTTAATAATTAAATAGAATGTAACTCACAATTACAGTTTTAAGAAATGTATATTTAGTATGCGTCAAATATTCTCATTTTTCAGTAACGGAAGCAAATGTTCATTTTCAAACGCTAAGTGGCGTCTTACACCCTCGAAAAATCCACGCAACATATAAGAGAGTTTTTCTGCAAGAACAGTATTCTCGCCTGTCACAAATTCGTGCAACGCTTCGCTAATTTCTTGCGCAAAGGTTTCATCTTCATAGTGTTCAAATTTTAATCGGCTTAAACTGTTTATCAGTGCTTTATTTTGCTCGTTAGACTTGAGCAAATATGGAAATAGTTTGGTTTCTTCAAATTCATGCGCTTCATAAATAATAGGAAATATGCTGCGTGATAATGCAAGACATGCTTGTTTGTTCACTGAGCGGGGTAAATTATTTGCTATATTTTCAAGCGATTCGCATAGCGAGTATAGGTTTGAATGGTGCCTATTTATTAAGGTAATCAATTCTGGCTCTGCATAAGAAGACATTTATATAAAATCCTAATTCCACCTAAATAATCAAAGCGCGTACACTTGATTCATCAACGCAATGCTTAAAGGCATAAGCCCAAAATAACGTCATTTTATGTGACAATTTATACATTCATTACTGCCCACTTCATTGATCTAGATCAAAGAAGCCCTTGTTCGAATATGGCATTAGCTACCCAAAGCTATGAATTTGAGCTGTCGAATTAATTTTGGCTGTTCGTTTAAAAAGGGACATATTTAATGCGTAATCTAACTGAAGCGGTGATTGTTGGCTTAGCAACATTTCTTGCATTTATAGCGGCGGGGCTGTCAGATGATGCATTGTTTAAGGCGCATGCATGGGTGCTGTGTGTCATATTGTTAGCAACGACAATTGTCTTGTTGCGGCGTGTTGAAATCCCAGCAAACGGACAAGCGCTCCCTCCAACGGATACGTCTGGCTATATGGATGGCGTTATTCGTTATGGTACAATAGCGACATTGTTTTGGGGGATTACCGGCTTTCTTGTAGGGGTGTTAATTGCCGCCCAACTTGCATGGCCAGAATTAAACATTGAGCCGTATTTTAACTTTGGACGTCTGCGCCCTTTGCACACATCAGCTGTTATTTTTGCCTTTGGTGGTAATGCGCTTATCTGCACCAGCTTTTACGTTGTGCAACGCACATGTCGTGCACGATTATTTGGTGGTAAATTAGCTTGGTTCGTATTTTGGGGCTATCAGTTATTTATTGTAATGGCGGCAACTGGCTATTTGCTAGGTGCGACGCAATCTAAAGAATATGCAGAACCAGAATGGTATGTTGATATCTGGCTTACAATTGTTTGGCTCGCTTATCTGGTCGTATATATGGGTACGATTGTTAAACGCAAAGAGCCGCATATTTATGTTGCGAATTGGTTCTATCTTTCCTTCATTATAACTGTTGCAATGTTGCATCTCGTTAATAATGCTGCTGTTCCTGTCTCGTTATTAGATGCTAAAAGTTACGGTGTGTTTTCTGGCGTTCAAGATGCGTTGGTGCAGTGGTGGTATGGTCACAACGCTGTTGGCTTTTTCTTAACGGCTGGCTTCCTTGGTATGATGTATTATTTCGTCCCTAAACAGGCGAACAGACCCGTATTCAGTTATCGTCTTTCTATCATTCACTTTTGGGCACTGATTTTCTTATATATTTGGGCAGGGCCTCACCACCTCCATTATACAGCGTTGCCAGATTGGGCACAAAACCTTGGCATGGTGTTTTCTATAATGCTTTGGATGCCTTCTTGGGGCGGTATGATAAACGGTCTAATGACCTTGCAAGGGGCATGGGATAAATTACGCACAGATCCAATTTTGCGCATGTTTGTTATCTCTTTAGCCTTCTACGGAATGTCTACATTCGAAGGCCCGATGATGTCTATCAAAACGGTAAACTCATTGTCACACTATACAGATTGGACAATTGGGCACGTACACTCTGGCGCATTGGGTTGGAATGGTATGGTTACATTTGGCGCGCTCTATTACTTAGTGCCAAAACTTTGGAACCGTACTCAGCTCTATTCATTGCGCATGGTCAATTGGCATCTTTGGTTGGCAACGGTTGGCATTGTAATTTACGCATCAGTCTTGTGGGTTGCTGGTATAACGCAAGGCCTTATGTGGCGCGAATTTGATAGCCAAGGTTTCCTTGTAAACTCATTCGTCGAATCTGTTGCAGCCATTCATCCAGAATATGTAATGCGCACCTTTGGCGGCCTGCTTTATCTAAGCGGCGCTCTCATTATGGCTTACAATATTTGGCGTACAATCAGAGGCGATGTTCGTGAGGAAACGCCAATTGGCGGCATTGCAATTCATACTTCAAATGTTGCCGAAAAGGGCACACCTTCAACGGTTACAGGTTAGGGAGCCAACATGTCGTTTCTTGAAAAACATAAAAAACTAGAAAGAAATTTGTCACTGCTTTTTGTGGGCTCACTTGTGGCAGTTCTCATTGGCGGTATTGTGGAAATAGCACCACTTTTCTATCTTAAAAATACGATTGAAAAAGTTGAGGGCATGCGCCCTTACACACCGTTAGAATTGGCTGGAAGAAACATCTATGTCCGCGAAGGTTGCTATCTTTGTCACAGTCAAATGATCCGTCCTTTTCGCGATGAAGTAGAACGTTACGGTCATTATTCATTGGCGGCGGAGAGCATGTATGACCACCCATTTCAGTGGGGATCAAAACGTACCGGACCAGATTTGGCTCGGGTGGGTGGTCGTTACTCTGACGAGTGGCATGTTCAACATTTGAAAAATCCACAAGGCGTTGTGCCGCAATCTATTATGCCGTCTTACGCATTTTTGGCGAGCGCACCTGTTGAGATAAAAGACATCGCCAAACACCTAAAAGTAAATAAAATAGTAGGTGTTCCTTATTCAGATGAAATGATTGAAAACGCTATGGCAGATATGGCGGTACAAGCAAATCCTGATGGCGATACGCAGGGCCTTGAAGAACGATATGCAAAAATTTCAATTCGCAATTTTGATGGTGATTTGAAACTGTTGAGCGAAATGGATGCGCTTATTGCTTACTTACAAATGCTTGGCACTTTGGTCGATTTGAAGGCCTATAGCCAAGACGAAAATCTAAGATAGGAGGCGAATATGGATTATACATTATTTAGAGAACTGGCAGATTCATGGGGACTGGTTTATCTTTTTGTCCTATTTGTAGGTGCCATATTATTCACCTTTAGACCAGGTTCAAAAAAGATAGCTGAAGAGGTTTCTCGCATTCCATTCAGTGAGGACGAATAGATGTCGAACGATAAAAATAAACCCAATGAAATAGATGAAGCGACAGGCGTTCAAACAACGGGCCATGAATGGGATGGCATTAAAGAGTTGGATAATCCAATGCCGCGTTGGTGGCTTTGGACATTCATTGCATCAATCATATTTGCTGTTGGTTATGTAATTTATTATCCAGCTATTCCATTGATTGATGGTTCTACAATGGGGATTTCGGGCGAAACAAATCGTAGTTTACTCAAGCAAGAAACACAAATTGCTAATCAAAAACGTGCAGAAAAATTCGCATTGTTAGACAAAACTCCTTTGTTGGACATTCAAAAAAATGATGCGCTAAATCGGTTTGCTGTTCATGGTGGTAAATCTTTGTTCAAGGTGAACTGTGTTCAATGCCATGGCTCCGGTGCCTCAGGTGGTCCAGGCTATCCTAATCTTAACGATGATGAATGGATTTGGGGTGGTGACTTAGAAGCCATCTATACCACGATCGCTCATGGTGCTCGTAATGGCGAAGATGATGATGAGCGTGTTTCAGAGATGCCAGCTTTTGGTAGAGATGAAATTCTGAATCGTAAGCAGATAGCATCTGCGGCTGAGTACGTTTTGAAGCTATCTGGTCAAGATCATGACGCTGCAATCGCGTTACAAGGCGCTGTTATTTTTGAAGAGAATTGTACATCATGTCATGGTGAAACTGGGCTTGGAGGCCGCGAATTGGGTGCACCAAGCCTAGCCGATGCCATTTGGCTTTATGGTGGCAGTCGCGAAGAAATTATATCGCAAATCTCAACCCCAAAATCAGGCGTTATGCCACCATGGAAAGCGAGATTGGGTGAGGGTGCTGTAAAGCAACTAACAATTTATGTTCACAGCTTGGGTGGTGGAGAAAACACTAAGGTAGAGTAAATGAAGGACAATCCCTCTATCTCGAAAGAGAATGTTTATGATGATAATAGTGTCGAGAAATTTGACGCTAGTGCTGTAAACTCGAAAGAGAAACAGTCACTTTATGCTGCTCGTGAGAAAATACACCCTAAGCGCGCTTCGGGTGATTTTCGTAAATTCAAGTGGTGGATAATGATAGTCTCACTTGGGATTTATTATTTAACGCCTTGGATCAGATGGGACAGAGGAATTGGTGCTCCAGATCAAGCTGTACTGCTTGATATGGTAAACTTCAGGTTCTATTTTTTCTTCATTGAAATATGGCCGCATGAATTTTATTACGTCGCGGGCATGCTTGTCATGGCAGGCATTGGTCTGTTTTTAGTGACCTCAGTTTTTGGTCGAGCATGGTGTGGCTATACGTGTCCGCAAACTGTTTGGGTCGATTTATTTCTTGTTGTTGAGCGCTTTATAGAAGGCGATAGAAATGCTCGTATCAAACTGGATAAAAAACCATTATCTATATCAAAAGCAATAAAGAAAATTATCAAACACACCATATGGCTGGTGATTGGGATCGCTACTGGTGGCGCTTGGATATTTTATTTTGCGGATGCCCCCACGTTGTTAAATAGTTTTATTCACGGCAATGCACCCATGGTCGCTTATTTTACTGTAGGCATACTAACGGCAACAACATACATATTTGGTGGTTTAATGCGAGAGCAAGTATGCATCTATATGTGCCCTTGGCCGCGCATTCAAGCAGCCATGCTTGATGAGCATTCTCTCACAGTTACTTATAATGCATGGCGCGGAGAACAACGAAGTCGTAACTCAAAAAAGCAACGCCAAGTAAACATTCCAGTTGGTGATTGCGTAGATTGCAATGCATGCGTCGCGGTTTGTCCAATGGGAATTGACATTCGCGATGGCCAGCAAATGGAATGCATTACTTGTGCACTTTGCATAGACGCATGCGATGAGGTGATGGATAAGGTTGGTCTTGAAAAAGGACTAATCAGTTATAGTACGCTTAACGATTATACGCAGAATATGCAGTTATCTGGAGCGACAGGAAGTGTGACAGAAATTACTGGCAATAAAATTTATGATACAATAGTGCCTGCAAAAATACATACGGGAAAAGGCTTGGTTTCTGGAATAAAATTAACTTCATGGAAAAATCTACTAACCCCTAGAAACTATGTTTATTTAGCTTTTTACAGTGCAATTGGACTTGCCATTTTGAGTGTATTGGCGATGCGAGAGACCCTAGATGTAAATATTTTGCATGACAGAAATCCAGTCTTTGTAAAATTGAGAGATGGTTCAATTCGCAATGGCTTTGAGATTAAAATATTGAACATGCGCGGACAAATAAGGCAATTTTGGATTCAAACTGAAGGGTTAAATGGCGCGCTAATGAAGCCAGCGGGTTCGCAAAATTTACCTACAAAATCGTTACTGGTTGAAGTGCCGGCAGATAAATTAAGAGCGCTTAAAGTTTTTGTGACATTACCAAAAAATGAAATCACGTCAGTTAGGACGCATTTTAAATTTAAAGTAACTTCACTATTAGGCGCTGAAACGACATCGACAGATGCTAACTTTGAATCTCCAAAGGGATATGGGAAATGAAACAAGAAAATGTAAAGTTTCAACTTTTTGGAAAGTTCACGGGCCTGCATATGGCATTGTGCATGATAGCTTTTTTCAGTGTTATTATTGCGGTAAATCTATTCATGGCAAGCCTTGCTTCGTCAAGTTGGACAGGACTAGTTGTTAAAAACTCTTATGTTGCAAGTCAAAAGTTTAACGGAAATTTATCTGCTGCCAAGGCACAGAAAATACGTGGATGGCGCTCCTTAATACAGTATCAAAATGATGAATTTAAAATTGAATTTCTTGATAAAGATGCTCAAAATCTTGATATAACCAATGCACAATTATTTGTGGGCCGACCGGCATTCGAACAAAAAGACCAACTTGTTAAACTTAACAAATTGGTAGATGGCACTTACGCAACAAAATTATCATTAGGGTTTGGTGAGTGGAGTATACGCATTACAGGAACCAACGGAGCGTATTCTTACAGACGTGATGAGCGGTTAATTGTAGATGCGCAGGGCGTTGGAAAAGTTGAGACTAGAGGTGCTAAATGAATTGTTGCGCAACTCAAATTGCACAAGATCTCCATGAAAATACGCCTTCAAAATTTGCCAATAGTCCTGAAGAGCAAGACTTTAGAGCCAGTTCAAATGTTTTAGAAGATGGCTCTACACAGAGCGAACTTATTATTCCTAATATGCATTGTGCCGCGTGTATTTCAAAAATTGAAAAATCTTTAGGTGCAATACCTTATGTTATAAGTGTTAGGGCTAATCTTTCGCTTCGTCGTGTAAATATTATTTGGGATTCAAAAATCGGCAAAGGTACTAAGTTCGCAAAAGAACTGAGCAATCTTGGATTTGAAAGTTTTTTATCGCAAGACGAAGATCAAGCTACAAAACTATTAGCAATAGAAAGTAAAAAATTACTATTGGCGCTTGCTGTCTCTGGTTTTGCCGCGGCTAATATCATGTTGCTTTCTGTCTCTGTATGGTCGGGCGCTCAAGATGAGACAGCTAAGCTATTTCATTTAATTTCTGGATTAATTGCCGTACCTGCCGTTGCCATTGGGGGACGTCCATTTTTCATATCAGCTTTAAAGGCTTTACTTGCAAAACGTTTGAATATGGATGTGCCTATTTCGTTGGCTGTTTTGTTGGCACTAGGTATGGGGCTTTATGAAACTTTTACATCTGGGCAAGAAGCGTATTTTGATGCGTGTGTAATGCTTCTATTCTTTTTGCTGATTGGACGATATTTAGATCATTTAATGCGACTAAAGGCTCGAAATTCAGTTGAGAGTTTGTCAAAAATTACCACAAAGGGTGGTATCTTATTAGATGAAAAGGGCGGCACAAGTTACATAAGTTTAGATGATATTAAAGTTGGGCAATGTTTGAGAGTGTATCCAGGAGAACGTTTTCCAGTCGATGGTACAATCAGCTCAGGCGCATCAGACTTAGACCGTTCCCTGGTGACAGGCGAAGGGATAAGTGTACGAGCAGAAGTGGGAGACAGTGTGGAGGCTGGCGTTTTAAACCTTACTGGCTCTATAGATTTTGTAACGACCAGTAACGCAAAAACGTCTTTTACAGCAGAAATTAAGAACATGATATCAGCGGCAGAAAACGGACGAAGCCGCTATGTGCGTATTGCAGAACGTGCAGCTTCAATCTATGCGCCAGCAGTCCATCTATTAGCACTTATTGCATTTGTTAGTTGGATGGTGATTACAAATGGAGATTGGAAAAGCTCAATATATATTGCCATTGCTGTACTTATCATAACGTGCCCTTGTGCATTGGGGCTTGCAGTGCCTGTCGTGCATGTCATTGGCGCTAGCAGATTGTTGAAAGAAGGTATTATCATGCGCGATGGCAGCGCATTTGAGCGCATGTCAGAAATTGACAGTATAGCTTTTGATAAAACTGGAACGCTCACCAATGGGGCGTTAAAATTACAAAACACCCAATTACCCAATGATAAAATATCCAAAATTATTTCAGCTTTATCAAGTCAATCATCTCACCCAATTGCGGCTAGTTTGAATGCGGGCTTTAGCGCGTTTTCTAATGCCAAGTTAGTAAATATACGCGAAATATCTGGTCTAGGTGTTGAGGCAAGACATAATGGAAAGTTGGTCCGCCTCGGACGTCCCAATTGGGTGTTTGAAATTTCCAATCAAACGGTTGATTTAGAACCAAATACAAATGTGGCATTTTGTGAATCTGGAAATGCAATATACCAATTTAGTTTGGTTGATACTTTAAGGGTTGATGCTAAAAACACGATAGATCACTTCAAATCTAAATCTATTAACTCAGCAATTATTTCTGGCGATAGAGCATTTTTAGTAAAGAAAATTGCAGACGAATTAGAGATATCAAATTTTTCTTCACAAATGCTGCCAGCTGATAAAATTAATTTTCTGAATAAGCTGCAATCAGCAGGATCAAAAGTTCTAATGGTCGGTGATGGTTTGAACGATGCACCCGCACTTGCCTCAGCTCATGTTTCTATGGCACCAGCCTCTGCGTCTGAGGTCGGGCGTCTAGCTTCAGACTTTGTGTTTACGCGCCCGTCATTAATGACAGTTGCTTTTACCTGGTCGGTTGCAGTCGCCACTAAAAAGTTAATCCAGCAAAATTTTGCAATCGCAATTATCTACAATTGTATCGCAGTGCCGTTAGCCATGTTTGGTTATGTCACCCCATTAATTGCTGCAGTTGCAATGTCCAGTTCGTCAATATTGGTTGTGGCAAATTCTCTAAGGCTTAACTTTAGTAAATTTGATGGAGGTCAAATAATTTCTACTACAAGTTCTATGGAGCAATCGAAGCGAAAAGAGGTGGTGACATGAACCATCTACTAGTGTTAATACCCATCGCCTTGGGCTTGGGGCTTGTGGGGTTGTTTGCATTTTATTGGAGTTTGAAAAACGGTCAATATGATGACCTCGATGGTTCTGCCAGCAGAATATTAGAAGACGATGATGAAGTTTAAATAATTTTTCTCTCAAAAGCTTCGCGCCAATTGTCTGATAATGTGGATAGCGCACAGATTTCCTCAGCAATTTTAGTATCCAATTTCGGATTAAATCTTGCGCTTATTAAACGTTCTAAGGTCCACTTAGGTAATGGACGTTCAACTACTTTGATGTCATCTCCAGCGCCAGCTTTACCTTCTTCTAAAACACGATAATACCAACCTGTGCGTCCAGTTTTTTGAAACTGCATGGCAAGTGGTAACAGGTCTAAATGTTCGCTAAGCTTCCAGCAAGGTTGTCTTCCTTGGCACACTTCAACTGTTGCAGTACCAAGCTTTAATATATCGCCCAAGCAAACATTATTTTCAGTAAATCCGCTTGTTGAAATGTTTTCACCAAAACACCCAGCAACAAATTTTTGTGCATGGTCTGGAAACAATTTGCGCCAAAATGCCATATGATCGCCAGCATAATGATGAATGGCTTTTTCAGGGCCGCCATGCACTGCTACATCAGCTTGTTGATCTTCTGTAAAGCCAACAAAAGATATGTCTACGCTGTGAGATGCAGATTTCTTATCGATGGCAGTAGGGGTGTTGTCTTCCCACTTATGCTCAATTTTACCCAAATAAAGCCCAGTAATTTTTCCGCTTGGTAGGTCTGATGAAGAAGATGCGATAGGCATGATAAAAGTCTCCAATTTCTAATATTTAATAGCGCATGTTAAAGAATAAGAAATAAGAATTTTGTCACAGTTTCAATATTGAATAGGATAAGTACAATTAAGTGCTCGCACTGCTTTGGGTATTGGGCAAGCTAATAGGAGAAAACGTTATGTCTGCCGAAGAAGGTGGCTGCTTATGCGGTGATATTAGATACAAAGTTACCGGGCAACCAGAGCGAATAACTGTTTGCCATTGCACATTTTGTCAAAAAGCAACTGGCAGCGGTTATATGGTCGAACCAATTTTTGAAAAAGAGAACTTTGAAACGATTAAAGGTATTACGAGCATCTATCCACATACTTCAAAAGGCAGTGGAAAAAAAGTGTGCGTTAATTTTTGCGAAAAATGTAGTACTAAATTGTTCTTAGCTTTTGAACGGTTTCCAACAGTTGTTGGTGTTTATGCTGGAACTTTTGATAATCCCAATTGGTTTAAGCAAACGTCGCAAAACACCAAGCATATATTCTTAAGCGTAGCACAAAAAGGGACAATCATTCCAGCTGGGGTAGATACCTATCAAGCACATGCAACAACCAATGATGGTAGAGCAATAGAACCTTTCATTTTTGATACCCCAAAAAAGATATCAAAATAAACAAAAAGTTTTAGCAGATTAAAATCTAAACAACAGTCTTGCCGAAATCGTATCTATTGCTATTTCATCATTTTCAAAAATTGTTGTCTCTCCAGCATCATCAAGCCAGTCTGCTTTTGTGCTGTTTAGTACAGATCTGTCATATTCCAAACCCAATACCATTGTTTGTGTTAACGCAAACTCTAATCCTGCGCCAACATAGTGGCCGTAAATGCGCTCATCTACATTATCGACAGTTGTCTCGGATCCATCGATAATTGAGATTTTGCTTGTGAGTATACGGCTACCAGTAGTAGCCATGCCGCCAGTGCCATAAACATGAAATCTAGAAAATGCTGCGCCGATACGCGCGCCAATCATAATCGTGTCATTAATTTTACGCTGTTGGCGATAAGAACCAAAGTTCAATTTTTCACTGTCTTCAATTTTGGTAGCAGACCAGCGACCTTCCAATCCAAGCACTAAGCCACCCATTTGAAAGTTATAACCAATAGCAGCGCCAAAGGCACCATTTACAACATTGTCAAAATTATCTGGCGCAGTAAAGCCTGTGTCTGGTTGATAAACACGGCCACTCAAATCAGCGCTGTCACCAGTAAAGGTCGCACCAATATAAAGGCCAGACCAGTTATAAGCTGGAGGGCCAGATTGTGCGAAAGTCGTGCTACTCATCAATACTGTAATTATAAAAGCAATACCTAAAAATAGTGCACTATTTTTGTTTCGTTGGCTCAACTCTTCTACTCCAGATTTTCAATATGTTGCCCAAACTGCTGTTATTTGAAACAGTTATGCATAAAACTTGAATCAAATTGTAATTGAATTTGGTTTAATAAGTCTGAGTAAAAACACTTAACAGAAGCTGATGATAAAGGGTTATTGAAGTCTTAATGTTTGCAAATAAAAACGCGCCAACATAATTAAATGCCAGCGCGTTTTGAAATTTTACAGTCTAATTGTTGCTTATAAATAGGCTTCACAAATCCCTAAAAAATCAGCAGCTTTCAAGCTTGCGCCACCAACCAACGCGCCGTCTACATTTTCAATAGACATTAATTCTTTTGCATTTGCAGGTTTTACAGAGCCGCCATAAAGCAATCTTATCGTCTTACCATTTTCACCATAGCGCTTAATCATTTCGCTACGAATAAAGCCATGCGCTTCTTCAACGTCACTTACTTTTGGAATTAAGCCTGTGCCAATTGCCCATACAGGTTCATAGGCTATTACAATGTTACTTGAATATTCGTCAGGTAAAGATCCAGCCAATTGTGTCTCTAAAACTTTTAACGTGTCACCAGATTTGCGCTCAACTTCTGTTTCGCCAATGCAAACAACTGTCATCAAGCCACTAGCAATTGCAGCGTTTGCTTTTGCTAATACAATTGCATCACTTTCACCATGGTCTGTACGACGCTCGGAATGCCCAACCAATACAGAAGTAGCACCAATATCTGTAATCATCTGAGTAGAAATATCACCCGTATGAGCACCATTAACATTAAAGTGGCAATCTTGAGCACCAATTTTTAAAGCGCTTTGTTTCGTCTCAGCAGTGCCCAGTGAAATTAATGTTGCTGGCAGGCATATCAATAAGTCTATTTTACTTTGTAGCTCTTTAGTAAAACCCGTAGACATTGCGTTTAACTCAGCAAGGCAAGACTGCACGCCATTCATTTTCCAATTGCCTGCAACAAGTGGTTTAATATCTGGTGTCATAATAATTTCCTGTAATCTATATGATTGAAAACTCGCAGACTTGTTACACATCTGTTTCAGATTCACAAAACTTTTTGCTAAAAAATGGTGGGGTGTAATGTCTCATTCGCTCAGTTTATAGGGAAACTAAATATTAAATGCCGGCTTAACGAGCCGTATGTGTTTCCAATTCACTTTCATAATCGTCAATCACGTCGCCTAGTTCTTCGATCAGTGGGCGCAAATAATTTTGTACTCTGTGCCACTTATTGACGGAGTCTTTATAAATTGGCTGGCGCACTTGATTAGAAGAAAGCGTTTTCACATTGTTTTGTGCTTTCGTGCGATCGAGTAATGGTTTATGCGTATCAACTTCTAAAAAATCATGAATTGTAGCGCTCGTAATTTCATAATTTGTCACAATATCTTCGTAAAACACATCTAATATTTTATCGCCAAACAATGACTTCCAATAAGAAGTGATTTCTAAGTAATCTTTGTAATAATACCCAAGTGTTTTTAAATCACTTTTGTAAAGGCTATGAATTGGGTTCATCGGGTTAGTGTATATTGACAAACACGTATCCACTGGATGGCGGCGGCAATGTATGATTTTTGCATTTGGAAATAACAGTTGAATTAATCCTGTTTGTAAAAAATTATGCGGAAGCTTGTCTGTAAAATGCAGTTTGCCTCCACTAAAACCGTCGCAAAGCTGTAAATATGAATTGGCAAAACGCTCTACGTCAGTTTTCTTTAATCCCTCAATAATATTGGTGTATTGAAACGTTTCCGCAGTGTTTGAACCTAGCTGGTTAGAAAATGCATCAAAATAGGGAAGTTCACCACCAGCATTTATATCTGCATTTGTGGCGCATATACTTTCGACAAGTGTCGTGCCAGAGCGCGGCATACCAATGATAAAGATAGGCTTTTTAGAATTGCTGCCATAGTTTTTTCTGGATTCGAAGAATTCTTTAGTGAAAGCTGTTTTGTTGTTCACAAATGCCTGTGCATTTCGTTGTGTAAGTGTGGTGGTTGGTTTGCCAAATGATAGCTCAGCCATCTCCGCATCAACGCTATTTGCTCGATTATAATATTCAAATGAATCTTTATCAAAATGCGCTTTGCCAAGTAATTTAGCTGCAGCATAATTTATGAGTGATTTGTTCGCGCCATCCTGATTGTCATTTCCTGCCATTGCAGCTTCAGCTCTTTTATAAAGCGCCTTGGCTTCATCTTCATCCAGTTTTCCTGTGGTAGCCAATGCGTATAACGCAGTTGCGTTATCAGGTTCAATTGCTAGCGCTGCTTCATAGTGCGTTTTTGCGATGTCGCTTTTACCTAAATACGCATAGCAATCACCAATTTTTGTCTCAAGATATGCATCATTTTTACTTAGCTTTAGGGCTTTTTTATAAGCTTCAATGGCATTTGCTAACTCACCATTAGCTTCTAATATGTCAGCACGTAAAACCCAATTTCGTGGATTGCGTTTGTCAGCCTCACACAATTTTCGTGAGGTGATTTTAGCCTTCTTATAATCATTGATTTGTAAATAGAGCGTAGAGGCTAGCCACAAGGCTGTGATGTCTTTTTTATAAAGCGAAAGGGATTTTTCAAGTGTCTTAGTCGCGTTAAAAGCATCCTTTTCACCTAAAAATCCAGCGCCAGCCATAAGCAGCGCCTCGCGATTGTTCTCATCTCTATTTAATATCCCTAATGCTTGCCTGATAACGTTTTGTCGTGCGTCAGCAGGCAAAGATAAGATATCTTCAATATGCATTCTAGCCGTACCTTAAATGAATAATGGAATATTTAACTCGACACGCACGTAACTCACCAAAAGCAGTTGGTAGCATTCTTAAATAGTTGCAAACTGATTAAAGCTTGGGAATAAAAAAGTTTTAAGTTTATTTATTAAAGTAATATAATACATACAGGTCTGTATTCAACCCATATGGGATAAATAAAGCGTTACAATTTTGTAATGTTCAATAAAACATTGTTTTTTTACTATGTTTTATTGATGTTGTCGGCGGTCGGTTCTCTTGAACATAATTTGCATAATAGCGATCATTGCTTTAATAACGCCACAACGTTCGCGCCAATAGGGTTCGCGAATGAACTACTAAAATCCATGGGGATGTATTTTAGGAGGGGGGGATATTGAATATAAGACCAAAGTTTGGGCCGGTTTTCGAAAAGAATCCGCGTGGGCGCTTGCTATCAGCGGCGGCTAGTTTATTTAGCAAAAATGGAATCAATGCCACAGGTATTGATCGTGTTATAGAAGATGCAGGCACAGCGAAAACAACGCTATACTCAGCTTTCGGCTCTAAAGAGGGGCTGGTAGTCGCTGTTTTAGAAGCAGAAAGTGACGCTTGGCTTGATTGGTTCTCGAAGGAGATCAACAAGGTCAAAGGCTCAGGCCGAGATAAATTAGTTGCCACATTCACTATTTTACAAAAATGGTTTGAGCACGATAAGTTTTATGGGTGTCCATTATTTAACGCAATGGCAGAAGCCCCCGCTTCAGATACGCAGATAAGAAAAATTACTTTTAATCATAGGTCTACATTAGAGCGTCAGCTAAAAGTGCTTGCGCTAGAAGACGGCTTAGACAATGTTGATCGGTTGGTCTCTGAGTTGATGATATTATTCGATGGGGCTATTATATCTGCTAGTATAAGCAGGGACCCAAATGCGGCAAAAAGTGCAGCATCTGCATTTGCGACAATTTTGAGTAGAAGTACAAGAGTTGCCCCCGTAAAAAGCGAAGAAAGATATGAGAATTTAGCCAAAATGGCCGTAGAGTAAAGATTCTTTTCATCCCCCCTTGCGCTTTGATTTTTAAGGCTTTATTTAAATAATTCTGAATTGAAAGGGCGCGCTGGGCTGCAAGGTAGCATAGTGCGCTTAAGTACATGGAATTAAACGTTTTTTGTTTGCTACTGTGTGCTTGTCAAGTTGGACTCAGCTATAATATCAACCAGCTTTAAGGTAAACTTTTAGCGTAAATCACTGGAATTTTTAGGAAATGGCGTCAAAGACAAATCCATTTACGTTCCTCCAGCAGGTTCGTGCTGAATTAGCTAAGGTAACTTGGCCTAGCCGAAAAGAGACTGTAACAACCACAATAATGGTATTTATCATGATTGTTCTTGCTGCGATTTTCTTCCTGTCGGTTGATGCAATATTGGGCTGGGGAGTTGGTACTCTTTTGAGTCTCGGTTCTTAATAATTTTATACGCGGCTTAGACAAGGGTCTGGTCTGCGTTTACGAGGGAATAATATACACAAATGGCGCATCGCTGGTACATAGTTAACGCTTATTCAAACTTCGAAAAGAAGGTCGCGGAAGCGATTGAGGAAAAAGCTAGGCAAACAGGTCTAGAGCATTTGTTCGAGGCCGTTGTAGTTCCAACTGAAACAGTTGTAGAAGTACGTCGTGGTCGTAAGATCGATGTAGAACGCAAGTTTTTTCCAGGGTATATACTTGTGAAAATGGAAATGACCGATCAGGCATACCATTTAATCAAGAATACTCCAAAAGTGAGCGGCTTTTTAGGCTCTGATAATAAGCCTATGCCAATTACTCAAAAAGAAGCTGATCGCATCTTGAATCAAGTTCAAGAGGGCGTTGATCGTCCTAAGCCGTCTGTTTCTTACGAAGTTGGTGAGCAGATCCGTGTATCTGATGGTCCTTTTGCTTCCTTTAACGGTGTCGTTCAAGAAGTTGATGAGGAACGTGCACGCCTTAAAGTGGAAGTTTCAATCTTCGGTCGTGCAACGCCGGTCGATCTAGAATATGGTCAAGTTGAAAAGACTTAGACCTTAATTTAAGTCGCACGTAGATCGAGCCGAAGGTGAGTGATGCGCAAGATTTAAATAAACAAATAATTTAAGTCGCACGTAGATCGAGCCGAAGGTGAGTGATGCGCAAGATTTAAATAAATAAATATGGTCAAGTTGAAAAGACTTAGATCATTATTCATGCGGGAAAAATATTGGGTCAGGCCGACCTTTTAATTTGTACCGCGTGACTGCAACGTCAGAATTTAGAGTTAATCTACTTTTTGATAAAATTAAAAACACCTTACCTTTGTAAGGTTATGAAAGGCAGAATAAAATGGCCAAAAAAGTACAAGGTTACTTGAAGCTTCAAGTGCCTGCAGGAAGCGCAACACCATCGCCGCCAATCGGCCCGGCTCTTGGTCAGCGTGGATTGAACATTATGGAATTCTGTAAAGCGTTCAATGCCAAAACCCAAGAAATGGAAAAAGGCGCACCAATTCCGGTAGTCATTACCATTTTCCAAGACAAATCATTCACTTTCGCGATGAAGAAGTCTCCAATGTCTTACTTCATCAAGAAGTCAGCAAACTTAAAATCTGGTTCAAAAGAGCCTGGTAAAATAGTTGCTGGTAAATTGTCATCTAAGCAAGTACGCGAAATCGCGGAAGAGAAGATGGCTGATTTGAATGCGGATACCATAGAAGCAGCAATGCGCATGGTTGAAGGTACTGCTCGTTCAATGGGCATCGAGGTAGCGAGTTAATCAAATGGCTGGAAAACGTACAAAAAGTGCCCGTGAGGGTATCGATCGCAACAAACAGTATTCTGTTTCAGATGCGGTTGCCATGGTTAAAGATCGCGCTCTAGCGAAATTTGACGAAACAATTGAAGTAGCGATGAACTTGAGTGTTGATCCTCGCCATGCTGACCAAATGGTTCGCGGCGTTGTTGCACTGCCAAACGGTACAGGACGTAACGTTCGTGTTGCTGTATTTGCAAGAGGCGATAAAGCTGAAGAAGCTAAAAAAGCTGGTGCAGATATCGTTGGTGCTGAAGATCTTGTTGAAATCGTTAATAGCGGCAAAATTGATTTTGATCGTTGTATTGCAACGCCAGACATGATGCCACTCGTTGGTCGTCTTGGTAAGGTTCTTGGACCGCGCAACATGATGCCAAATCCAAAAGTTGGCACTGTTACACCAGACGTAACGACTGCTATTGCTGCTGCTAAAGGCGGTTCTGTAGAATTCCGCGTTGAAAAAGCTGGTATTATCCATGCTGGTGTTGGTAAAGCATCCTTCGATGTGAAAGCAATCGAAGAAAATGTTTTAGCTTTCACAACGGCTGTTCAAAAAGCACGTCCATCTGGTGCTAAAGGCACGTTCATTGAGCGCGTTACTCTTTCATCTACAATGGGCCCTGGCATCAAAGTTGATGTGGCTTCCCTTGGTGAAGGCTAATACATAAAGAATTTCAGGCTGAGGCATGTTCTCGGCCTGATTAAATCTTCGATAACAAACCTTATGTTGGTTGCCGAAGTGCTGAATTGAGAGAAGCAGTTAAATGTTTTTGTTATTCAGTTACCTGTCAAAGATTGTAGGCCGTATAGCTTAGGCTATTCTTTAATATCGTAAGATGCCTACATTAGATGGGAGTTGGAAACGGATTTATTTCGGTTCAAACTCGTTGACCTTGTACTGTTCTTGTTGAGTAATCAACAAAATGACAATCGAGGGGCAGGAAAACCTTGAAACGTCGTTTTGATATCAATCTGTTCTGATTAATTGGAGCAGGTTTTCAGGGCGGCAAAGTCAACCGGTCGCACTGCATGTGTAGTGTGGCTAAAATTGGAGAGAGACTGTGGAAAGAGCTGAAAAACGCGAATTTGTTACAGAGTTGAATCAGGAGCTTTCGGGCGCTGGCGCAATTGTTGTAGCTCACTATTCCGGTCTGTCAGTAGCTGAAATCAGCGATCTAAGATCGAAGGTTAAGGAAGCTGGCGGCAAGGTCAAAGTTGCAAAGAATCGTCTTGCAAAGCTTGCTCTTCAGGATACAGAAGTAGACCACCTTTCAGGATTATTCGAAGGACAAACAATCATTGTCTATTCTGATGATCCAGTGGCTGCTCCAAAAGCATCTGTTGAATTTGCTAAGGATAATGAAAAACTTGTTATTCTTGGTGGTGCAATGGGTGCCGACAGCCTTGATGTGGCTGCAGTTAAGCAACTTGCTTCATTGCCATCACTTGATGAACTACGCGGCGGACTAGTGGGTATGATTTCTACACCTGCTACACGTCTTGCAGTTCTTACAAGCGCACCAGCAACTCAAATTGCACGTGTACTTGCGGCTTATTCTGAGAAGAGCGAAGCGGCATAACGCTGTAACGTAATACTAAACAAACAAAGTTTGAACTGATAAGGAAATATAAAATGGCTGATTTAGCTAAAATCGTAGAAGATCTTTCTGCACTAACAGTAATGGAAGCTGCTGAGCTTTCAAAAATGCTTGAAGAAACTTGGGGTGTATCTGCTGCTGCTGCTGCTGCTCCTGCGGCGGCTGCTGCTGGTGGCGAAGCTGCTGTTGAGAAAGACGAATTTGACGTTGTTCTTACAGAATTCGGCGCTTCAAAAATCAACGTGATTAAAGAAGTTCGTGCGATCACTGGTCTAGGTCTTAAAGAAGCAAAAGATCTAGTTGAAGGTGCTCCAAAAGCAGTTAAAGAAGGCGTAGCTAAAGCAGAAGCTGAAGAAATTCAGAAGAAACTTGAAGCAGCTGGTGCTAAAGTAGAACTTAAGTAAGTTCTATTTGTCGCAACATTTTGTTGTTGTGATCTAATATTTGGCTCCGGATTCGTCCGGGGCCGTTTGATTAAGTGTCGCAGGTATCTCACAGTGTTGTGAGAAAATAACACTTGCGCTTTTTCAAAGCATCTTTACGGTGCGTTAAGAGTTTGGAGAATCACGGTAGAATGGTGATTTCTTGAGGTTAGTATTAATTCTGGCAAGGCCCCCAGGAATCGAGCGGTTGTCTCGCAAGACTTGTGTCTTAAAAGCCGGTAGAATGGGCTTTTTGGAGACTGGTAATGCGGTGCTGGCCGCATTTGGCGTTTTAAACGATGAATTTACAAAGTTTTTTGTAGTTTTTCGAAAGAAATTTAAAAAAGCGAATTATTCGCGAACATTCTAGGAGTAAACATGGCTCAAACGCATGTTTTCAATGGCCGTAAACGCGTAAGAAAGGTATTTGGTAACATTACTGAAGTTGCCGAAATGCCTAATCTTATCGAAGTTCAAAAAACTTCATATGATCAATTCTTGATGGTTGATGAACCAGAAGAAGGAAGAAATGACGATGATGGACTTCAGTCCGTTTTCAGATCAGTTTTTCCGATTTCTGATTTTTCAGGCGCATCTATGTTGGAATTCGTTAGGTACGAATACGAAAAACCAAAGTATGATGTAGAAGAATGTCGCCAACGCGACATGACTTATTCAGCGCCTTTAAAAGTAACTCTACGTCTTATCGTATTTGATATAGATGAAGATACTGGCGCTAAGTCAATTAGAGATATTAAAGAGCAAGACGTCTATATGGGCGATATGCCTTTGATGACTGATAGCGGTACATTTGTTATCAATGGTACTGAGCGTGTTATCGTATCTCAAATGCACCGTTCTCCTGGTGTGTTCTTCGATCACGATAAAGGTAAGTCACACTCTTCAGGAAAATTGTTGTTCTCTGCGCGTGTTATTCCTTACCGTGGTTCATGGTTGGACATCGAATTTGATGCCAAAGACGTTGTGCATGCACGTATCGATCGCCGCCGTAAAATTCCTGCAACATCATTATTGATGGCGCTTGGTTATGATTCAGAAGAAATTTTGGACATGTTCTATACGTCTTCAATCGTGAAGAAGGAAAAAGAAGGCTGGCGCAAACCTTTCGATGGCGAAAGCTTAAAAGGCAGCAAGCCTGTAGCAGACATCATCGACGCTGATAGCGGTGATGTTGTTGTTGAAGCTGGTAAGAAAATTACCGCTCGCACACTTAAGCAATTAGATGAGAAGGGCGTTAAAGCCATTCTTGTGACGGATGAAGACATTCAAGGATGTTATTTGTCAGAAGACATCGTCAACATGAAAACTGGCGAAATCTATGCAGATGCTGGTGAAGAGCTTGATGAGAAAAATCTAGCAATTCTTGCTGAAAATGGGTTTGAAGAGTTCTCAATCCTAGACATCGATCATATTAACATCGGTGCTTATATCCGCAACACATTGTCTGCTGATAAAAATGATAACCGCCAAGAGGCATTGTTCGATATTTATCGTGTTATGCGCCCTGGTGAGCCACCAACAATGGATTCTGCGGAAGCGATGTTTAATTCGCTGTTCTTTGATTCAGAACGCTATGATCTTTCAGCGGTTGGCCGTGTTAAAATGAACATGCGTCTTGACCTTGATGCAGAAGACACTGTTCGCGTACTTCGCAAAGAAGACATTTTAGCGGTTGTTAAAATGCTGGTTAATCTGCGCGATGGCCGTGGCGAAATTGATGATATTGATAACCTAGGCAATCGCCGTGTTCGCTCAGTTGGCGAATTGATGGAAAACCAATACCGCATCGGTCTTCTTCGTATGGAGCGCGCTATTAAAGAGCGTATGTCTTCAATCGAAATCGACACAGTGATGCCGCAAGACCTTATTAACGCGAAACCAGCCGCCGCTGCGGTTCGTGAATTCTTTGGTTCTTCGCAATTGTCACAATTTATGGATCAGACCAACCCATTGTCAGAGATTACGCATAAGCGTCGTCTTTCTGCGCTTGGGCCCGGCGGTCTTACCCGTGAACGTGCTGGCTTTGAGGTGCGCGATGTGCACCCAACGCACTATGGTCGTATTTGTCCAATTGAAACACCAGAAGGACCAAATATTGGTCTTATCAACTCACTGGCAACATTTGCACGTGTAAACAAATATGGTTTCATCGAAACGCCATTCCGCAAAGTGAATGACGGCATTGTAACAAAAGACGTTATTTATCTTTCAGCAATGGAAGAGGCGCGTTACTATGTTGCACAATCAAATGCAGAGTTAGATGGCGATAAGCTTGCTAAAGAAACTGTTGTTTGTCGCCATGCTGGCGACGTAATGATGATCGCAAGTAAAACAGTTCAATTGATGGAAGTATCTCCTAAGCAATTGGTATCTGTTGCCTCTTCACTTATTCCTTTCTTGGAAAACGATGATGCGAACAGAGCGCTTATGGGCTCAAACATGATGCGTCAGGCTGTGCCTTTGGTGAAAGCTGAAGCACCATTTGTTGGTACTGGTATGGAAGCTGTTGTGGCGCGCGATTCGGGCGCTGCGATTGTGGCTAAACGTGGCGGTGTTGTTGACCAAGTGGATGCGACACGTATTGTTGTTCGTGCAACACAAGATCTTGATCCTTCAAAATCTGGTGTCGATATTTATCGCTTGATGAAATATCAACGTTCAAACCAATCTACTTGTATCAACCAACGCCCACTTGTGCGCATTGGTGATATTCTAAACAAAGGCGATATCATTGCCGATGGTCCTTCAACGGATCTTGGTGATTTGGCACTAGGACGTAATGCTCTAGTGGCGTTTATGCCTTGGAATGGTTACAATTACGAAGATTCAATTCTTCTTTCTGAGCGCATCGTGACTGACGACGTATTTACTTCGATCCACATCGAAGAATTCGAAGTTATGGCGCGTGATACAAAGCTTGGACCTGAAGAGATTACACGTGATATTCCAAACGTTTCTGAAGAAGCGCTGAAAAATCTCGATGAAGCTGGTATTACATATATCGGTGCAGAAGTGGGTCCTAGCGACATTCTTGTTGGTAAGATCACACCAAAAGGCGAAAGCCCGATGACACCAGAAGAAAAACTTCTTCGTGCCATCTTTGGTGAAAAAGCTTCTGATGTTCGTGATACGTCACTTCGCATGTCTCCAGGCAGTTTTGGTACTGTTGTTGAGGTTCGTGTATTCAACCGTCATGGTATTGAAAAAGACGAACGTGCAATGTCTATCGAACGCGAAGAGATTGAAACACTCGGAAAAGATCGTGATGATGAGCAAGCAATCCTAGATCGCAACGTTTACGGACGTTTGCAAAATATGGTTGTTGGTAAAGAATCTGCGGCTGGTCCAAAAGGCTTCAAAAAAGGTGACACAATCACTGCTGAACTAATGGAAGAGTTTCCACGTTCACAATGGTGGCAGTTTGCTGTAGCTGAAGATAAGCAACAGGCTAAAGTTGAAGCGCTTCAAGTTCAATATGACGATTCTAAAAAGCTGCTAGAAGGCCGCTTTATGGATAAGATTGAAAAACTACAGCGTGGCGATGAGTTGATGCCTGGCGTAATGAAGATGGTTAAAGTCTTTGTTGCTGTTAAGCGTAAACTTCAGCCTGGTGATAAAATGGCGGGTCGTCACGGTAACAAAGGTGTGGTTTCTCGCATCCTTCCTATCGAAGACATGCCATTCCTAGAAGATGGTACGCATGCAGATATCTGCTTGAACCCTCTGGGTGTTCCATCACGTATGAACGTTGGTCAAATTCTTGAAACGCACCTTGGTTGGGCGTGTGCTGGTATGGGTAAGAAAATTGGTAAGCTCATTGACGCTTACAAAGAAGACCATGATCTACAGCCACTTCGTACAGAACTAGAATATATTTATGGTGATAACGATCGTAATGAACCCGTTAAAAACTATGATGATGCTTCTGTATTGCGTCTTGCGGACCAATTAAAAACGGGTGTTTCAATTGCGACGCCAGTGTTTGATGGTGCGCATGAGCCTGATATTGTTGATATGTTAGAACGAGCAGGGCTACACAGCTCTGGTCAGTCAACTGTTTATGATGGTCGTACGGGCGAAGCCTTCGATCGTCAGGTGACAATGGGCTATATCTATATGCTTAAATTGCACCACTTGGTTGATGACAAAATTCACGCTCGTTCAATCGGTCCATACTCACTTGTTACTCAGCAGCCGCTGGGTGGTAAGGCGCAGTTTGGTGGTCAGCGATTTGGTGAGATGGAAGTTTGGGCACTTGAAGCGTATGGCGCAGCTTATACACTTCAAGAAATGCTTACCGTCAAATCAGATGACGTTGCAGGTCGTACCAAAGTGTACGAAGCAATCGTTAGAGGTGATGATACATTTGAAGCAGGTATTCCTGAGAGCTTTAACGTTCTTATTAAGGAAATGCGTTCGCTTGGTCTTAATGTTGAGTTGGAGAACACACGTACTCCTAACAACGAGAGCGAAGACGAACAACTTTCCGATGCTGCTGAATAAGCAAACAACAAAAGAGGGCGGTAATCATACCGCTCTCCATTTAGTAATTTGCGTATCGCATGTTGAACAATTTTTAGATGATGTATCCAAAATGGTGTGTCATCGCTTTCAAGAGGCAAAGCCTCAAAGGAGTCGAGTAGCATGAATCAAGAAGTCATGAACCTCTTCAATAACCCTGCTGCAACGCAGAACTTCGATTCAATTCGAATTTCTATCGCCGCACCAGAAAAAATTCTTTCATGGTCATTTGGTGAGATCAAAAAGCCAGAAACCATCAACTATCGGACATTTAAGCCCGAGCGTGATGGTCTTTTCTGCGCCCGCATCTTTGGCCCAATCAAAGATTATGAATGCTTATGCGGCAAATATAAACGCATGAAGTATAAAGGCATTATCTGTGAAAAATGTGGCGTTGAAGTAACGCTTTCTCGCGTTCGTCGCGAGCGCATGGGGCACATCGAACTTGCTTCACCAGTTGCACACATCTGGTTCCTAAAGTCATTGCCATCACGTATCGGCCTATTGCTTGATATGACGCTTAAAGATCTTGAGCGCGTTCTTTACTTCGAAAACTTCGTTGTAACAGAGCCTGGTCTAACAGCACTTCAAGAGTTCCAGCTTCTTTCAGAAGAAGAGCACATGAACGCTGTTGAAGAATACGGCGAAGATTCATTTACTGCGATGATTGGTGCAGAAGCGATCCACGAGATTTTGGCTTCTATGGACCTTGAAAAAGTTGCGGGTCAACTGCGTGTAGATTTGGCTGAAACTGCATCTGAATTGAAGATGAAGAAATTCACCAAGCGTCTAAAAGTTGTTGAAGCATTCTTAGAATCAGGCAACCGTCCTGAGTGGATGATTATGAAGACTATTCCGGTGATACCACCAGATCTACGTCCTCTTGTTCCACTTGATGGTGGTCGTTTTGCGACTTCAGATTTGAACGATCTATATCGCCGCGTAATCAACCGTAACAACCGCTTGAAGCGCCTTATGGAACTTCGCGCACCAGACATCATCATCCGTAACGAGAAGCGTATGCTTCAAGAATCTGTTGATGCATTGTTTGATAATGGTCGTCGTGGTCGTACAATTACAGGTGCTAACAAGCGTCCGTTGAAATCTCTTTCAGACATGCTGAAAGGTAAGCAAGGTCGTTTCCGTCAGAACTTGTTGGGTAAACGAGTCGACTATTCAGGTCGTTCGGTTATCGTGACTGGTCCTGAGCTTAAATTGCACCAATGTGGTCTACCTAAGAAAATGGCTTTGGAATTGTTCAAACCGTTTATCTATTCGCGTCTAGACGCAAAAGGCTATTCTTCAACTGTTAAACAGGCGAAGAAATTGGTTGAAAAAGAGCGTCCAGAAGTTTGGGATATTCTTGATGAAGTAATCAGAGAACACCCAGTTCTTCTTAACCGCGCACCAACATTGCACCGTTTGGGCATCCAAGCTTTCGAACCTGTATTGATTGAAGGTAAGGCTATTCAGCTTCACCCATTGGTATGTACAGCGTTTAACGCCGATTTTGATGGTGACCAAATGGCGGTACACGTACCGTTGTCACTAGAAGCACAGCTTGAAGCACGTGTATTGATGATGTCTACAAACAACATCTTGCACCCTGCGAATGGTTTGCCAGTTATCGTTCCTTCTCAAGATATGATTTTGGGTCTTTATTACCTTTCAATCATGAATGATAAAGAGCCGGGCGAAGGCATGGCATTTTCCGATTTAGGTGAAATGCAACATGCATTAGATAATAAAGTTATAACACTACACACCAAAATTAAAGGCCGCTTTAAGTCGATTGACGAAAAT
The DNA here is from genome assembly GCA_002400845.2 of Hyphomicrobiales bacterium. Lineage (GTDB taxonomy): Bacteria > Pseudomonadota > Alphaproteobacteria > Rhizobiales > Rhizobiaceae > Salaquimonas. The sequence goes on along the minus strand of NVRK02000034.1, from coordinate 6,934 downwards.
GGTGTGCTAAGATCTCAAATCAGCGAAACGACCCCTGGTCGTATGTTGATTGGTGATTTGTTGCCGCGTAATTCTGAAGTTGAATACGACATTTGTAATGTTGAGATGACTAAGAAAAACATCTCAAAAATGATCGATTACGTTTATCGTCATTCAGGTCAAAAAGACACGGTAATCTTTTGTGACCAAATCATGCAGCTTGGATTTAAGCATGCTTGTAAAGCTGGTATTTCGTTTGGTATGGATGACATGGTTATTCCAGAGACCAAAAAGAAATTGGTTAGTGACACACAAGCTTTGGCTAAAGAATATGAGCAACAGTATAATGATGGTCTAATTACACAGGGTGAGAAGTACAACAAAGTTGTTGATGCTTGGGCCAAGTGTGGTGACAAAGTTGCTGATGAAATGATGAAGGGTATCCGCGAAGTTAAAATCGACAAGGAAACTGGTCGTACACTTCAAATGAACTCAATCTACATGATGAGCCACTCAGGTGCTCGTGGTAGTCCAACGCAGATGAAACAGCTTGCTGGTATGCGTGGCCTTATGGCGAAACCTTCTGGTGAAATCATCGAGACACCAATCATCTCGAACTTTAAAGAAGGTCTAACCGTTCTTGAATACTTCAACTCCACCCACGGTGCCCGTAAGGGTCTTGCGGATACGGCGTTGAAAACTGCGAACTCAGGTTACCTTACACGTCGTCTAGTGGATGTTGCGCAAGATTGCATCGTTAACGAAGTTGATTGTGGCGCTGAAGCAGGCCTTACAATTCAACCTGTTATTGATTCAGGTCAAGTTGTTGCGACCCTAACGATGCGTATCTTGGGTCGTACCCTTTCTGAAGATCTCACACACCCAGATACGGGTGAGGTGTTATTTGCAAAAGGTCACCTTATGGACGAGCGTGATTGTGATGTTGTTGAAGCCGCTGAAGTTAAAACAGTTCTAATTCGCTCAGCACTTACATGTGAAACCCAAAACGGCATTTGTGCTGCATGTTACGGTCGTGACCTTGCACGTGGTACACCTGTTAACCAAGGTGAAGCTGTTGGTGTTATCGCGGCTCAATCAATTGGTGAGCCTGGTACTCAGCTTACAATGCGTACCTTCCACATTGGTGGTACTGCTCAAGTTGTCGATAGTTCATTCATTGAAGCTACTTTCGATGGTACGATCAAAATTCGTAACCGCAACATGGCTCGCAACTCAGATGGCCACATGATGGTTATGGGTCGTAACATGGCTATTGCAATTGAAGATGAGAAGGGCATTGAACGCGCTTCGCATCGTGTAACTTATGGTTCTCGTATTCATGTCGACGAAGGCGATGCTATTAAGCAAGGCGATCGTATGGCAGAATGGGATCCATATACACGTCCTCTTCTTACAGATTCGTCTGGTGTTGTTGATTTTGAAGATGTTCTTGACGGTCTATCCGTTGCAGAAAATGCTGATGAATCTACTGGTATCACGAAGCGTGTTGTTACAGATTGGCGTGCTAACCCACGTGCGATTGATTTGAAACCAGCTGTTGTTATCAAAGATAAAAACGGTGACGTTATCAAGCCTGATCGTGGTGGTGAAGCAAGGTTCCTACTTTCTGTGAACTCTGTTCTTTCAGTAGAACCTGGTCAGAAAATTTCTGCTGGTGATGTTCTTGCGCGTATTCCTTTGGAAAGTGCAAAAACAAAAGATATTACCGGTGGTTTGCCGCGTGTTGCTGAATTGTTTGAAGCACGTCGTCCAAAAGATCACGCTGTTATTGCAGAGATCGACGGAACGATCCGTTTTGGTCGTGACTATAAGAACAAGCGTCGTATTTCGATTGAGCCAAATGACTCTACTTTAGAGCCATCTGAATACCTCATTCCAAAATCGAAGCCGTTCCACTTGCAAGAGGGTGACCAAATTGAAAAGGGTGATTACATCCTTGATGGTAACCCAGCACCGCACGACATTTTGGCCATTAAAGGCGTAGAGGCTCTAGCTTCTTACCTCGTTAATGAGATTCAAGATGTTTACCGTCTACAAGGTGTGACGATCAACGATAAACACATCGAGGTGATTGTTCGCCAGATGCTGCAAAAAGTTGAAATCGTAGAATCTGGAGACAGTGGTCTTATTACTGGTGAAACAGTTGATCGCATCGAAATGGATCTTCTAAACGAACGTTTGGTTAGTGACGGAAAAGCACCAGCTACAGGTACGCCAATACTTCTTGGTATTACCAAAGCCAGCTTGCAGACCCGTTCATTCATCTCAGCGGCTTCGTTCCAAGAGACAACTCGTGTTCTTACAGAAGCTGCGGTTGCCGGCAAGTCCGACAGCCTAGAAGGTCTAAAAGAGAACGTGATTGTTGGTCGCTTGATCCCAGCTGGTACAGGTGGATTGATGAATAGGCTAAAAGCGCTTGCAACACAGCGTGATGAACTTATCATCGAAGAGAAGAAGAAAATTGCTAGCGCACAATCAGCCGCTGCTTTGACAGATATGTCGAGCGACGAAGCCGCTGAGTAAGCACCTTACTAGCTAAAACAAATTAGGCCCGCATTGCCGTTACGCAGTGCGGGCCTTTTTTTATTTTAATTCAAAAAAACCTGTCGAAGCAGAGGGGCGTTATTGCGAATGAGATAGAAGGGTGACTAAGCTAAGCTTGTGCCGAGCTTTGCTCGTGCATCGCAGTCGTTGAACGAAGCGAAACTGCCGTAAGTGAATAAAGTGACAGTCTATGGCCAGCAACCGAAGAGGTTGCCGAGCTTTGCTCGTGCCTCGCAGCTATGAGCAAAGCGAATTAGTGTAAGTGAATAAAGTGATGCGCAAGATTTGAATAATCAAATAAGTCTATTTTTTAAAGTCACCGCTCATGTCGTAGCCGCCTTCATAGAAGATAAGCGCAACTTCGCCATTAGCCGCCGCTTGATAGGCCGCCTTATACTCTTCTTCTTCTGGTTCGCCATCAAGATTACCAATCTGGTGTAGGTCGGCGTGTAAATAGCCTTCGCTTGCGAATGTTTCTAAGATGATGCGTACTGCTGTATCATCGTCAGGTGCGGCCAGAAGTGCGTTGAAGGGGATCTTCTTGGCGTCTTTTACTTTTTGCACTTCACCAATCAATAAAAAGATCATCGAGGCTATATTGCTACTGTTTAGGCTATCCGATTCTTTATTCATCTCATTCCTGTCTAAAATTGGTGTTTTGACCTTAAAACACAGTCTCAATAATGGTATTTAATCGCTATAGGCCCCAATTAATACAACTAGACAAGTCATAATCAGACGAATTCAACTAAAAAGTAGTCAAACGACTGATTTGACTCAACTTTCTAGGATTCTAAGCGGGAAGGGGTTGACGATATGAATCCATTTCTCTATAGCCAGACCATACAAAGCGATGTGAGTTGTTTCAATTTAAGGCGCCAAGCCTAAAATCATAGACTCAAACAAGTTTTGCACAAAAGATATTATATTAAAGCTGCATGAGTGGGAAACTGCTCCTCTGTGTTTTAAGGTTCTTTCGAGGGGGTCATCTAATGAAGGTGGGCAAATCGATTGGGTCCTTTTTGCATGTGGCAAAGCCTAATTGTGAAGTTTGCAATTAGGTCGCTGTCTAAGGCCATTGTTTGACAATGGTTTATCCAGTGTTAACCGCAGGATCTCGGCTAAACGGCACGGTTCTGTATATTGAGAATTCAGATCACCTATTTGGTGATCGACCACAAGAGGTCTGGTTTATATGCCAACGATCAATCAATTGGTCCGCAACCCGCGCAAAAAAGCGGTGAAGCGTAATAAAGTACCTGCGATGCAAGAGTGCCCGCAAAAGCGTGGTGTTTGTACGCGTGTTTATACAACAACTCCAAAGAAGCCGAACTCGGCTCTTCGTAAAGTTGCTAAAATTCGTCTAACGAATGGTTTTGAAGTTATTGGATATATTCCTGGTGAAGGCCATAACTTACAAGAGCACTCAGTTGTTATGATCCGTGGTGGTCGTGTAAAAGATTTGCCTGGTGTTCGTTATCACGTTATTCGTGGTGTATTGGATACACAGGGTGTTAAAAACCGGAAGCAGCGTCGTTCTAAATACGGCGCCAAGCGTCCTAAATAACCGCGGTTATAGGAGTAATATAATATGTCCCGTCGCCACCGCGCAGAAAAACGTGAAATCAATCCAGATCCAAAATTTGGTGATCTCGTTCTGACAAAATTTATGAATGCCATCATGCTTGATGGTAAAAAATCAAAAGCCGAGCGCATCGTTTATGGTGCGCTTGACCAAGTGCAGGAAAAGTCAAAAGCTGATCCAATGGAGCAATTCCATTCAGCTCTTGAAAATGTAGCGCCTCACGCTGAGGTTCGTTCTCGCCGTGTTGGTGGTGCTACGTATCAGGTGCCTGTTGAAGTTCGTACAGAACGTCGTCAAGCTCTTGCTATCCGTTGGGTTATTGGTGCGGCGCGCAAGCGTAATGAGACAACAATGATCGAGCGTCTTTCAGGCGAGTTGCTTGATGCTGCAAATAACCGTGGCGCTGCTGTAAAGAAGCGTGAAGATACACACAAAATGGCAGACGCCAACAAAGCGTTCTCTCATTACCGCTGGTAAATTTTTATAAAGGTAGACGGCAATGGCCCGTGAATATCCGTTAAAAGACTATCGTAATTTTGGTATCATGGCTCACATTGATGCGGGTAAAACCACAACAACTGAGCGTATCCTTTATTACACAGGTAAGTCTCACAAAATTGGTGAAGTGCATGATGGCGCTGCTACGATGGACTGGATGGAGCAGGAGCAGGAGCGAGGTATAACAATTACTTCAGCTGCTACGACTACTTTCTGGAAAGGCCGTGATGGCATTAAGCGTCGCTTTAACATCATTGATACGCCAGGCCACGTTGATTTCACAATTGAAGTTGAACGTTCTCTACGTGTGCTAGATGGTGCTGTTGCGCTTCTAGATGCAAATGCTGGTGTTGAGCCACAAACAGAGACTGTTTGGCGTCAAGCTGATAAGTATAATGTTCCGCGTCTTATATTCTGTAATAAAATGGATAAAATCGGTGCTGATTTTTACCGTTCAGAAGAAATGATCGGTTCTCGTCTAGGTGCTAAAGCTGTTGTTATTCAGCTTCCAATTGGTGCAGAAGACGATTTTATAGGTATCGTTGATCTTATCGAGATGGAAGCGCATATCTGGAGCGGTGAAGAATTGGGTGCTTCTTGGGAAGTTACTGAGATTCCTGACGATCTAAAAGAAAAAGCTGCAGAATATCGTGAAAAGTTGATGGAAATTGTTGTTGACCAAGACGATGCTGCTATGGAGCGTTATCTTGAAGGTGAAATGCCTGACAATGATGAGATCCGTCGCTTGCTTCGCAAAGGTACAATTGCAGTTGATTTCTTCCCAATGCTTTGCGGTTCAGCGTTTAAAAACAAAGGCGTTCAGCCTCTGCTAGACGCTGTTGGTGACTTTTTACCTTCGCCGCTAGATATTCCAGCGATTGCAGGTATTGATTACAAAACTGAAGAAGAAACTACTCGTGAAGCATCAGATGACGCTCCATTAAGTCTTCTAGCGTTTAAAATCATGAATGATCCATTTGTTGGTTCTCTAACATTTGCTCGTATTTACTCTGGTGTCCTTCATAAAGGTACATCTGTAATGAATACAGTTAAAGAAAAGCGCGAACGCGTTGGTCGTATGTTGGAAATGCACTCAAACTCTCGTGAAGACGTTGAAGTAGCTTATGCTGGTGATATTGTTGCGCTTGCTGGTTTGAAAGAAACAACAACGGGTGATACTCTTAGTGATATTCTAAACCCTGTTATTCTTGAGCGTATGGAGTTTCCTGATCCGGTTATTCAAATCGCGATTGAGCCTAAAACAAAAGGCGACCAAGAAAAAATGGGCGTTGCCCTTAATCGCTTGGCCGCTGAAGATCCTTCATTCCGTGTTAAATCGGACGAAGAATCTGGTCAAACAATCATTGCTGGTATGGGTGAATTACACCTAGACATCTTGGTTGATCGCATGAGACGTGAATTTGGTGTTGAGGCCAACGTTGGTGCTCCTCAAGTTGCTTATCGTGAGACGATTACAGTTGAGCACTTGGTTGATTACACACACAAGAAACAATCTGGTGGTTCAGGTCAGTTCGCGCGTGTTAAAATTATCTTTGAACCAAATGGTGATAGCGAAGAGCTTGAGTTTGTTTCGAAAATTGTTGGTGGTAACGTTCCTCGTGAATATATCCCAGGCGTTGAGAAGGGTATTCAATCCGTTCTTAATAATGGTCCACTTGCTGGCTTCCCTATGTTGGGTGTTAAAGCAACGTTGATCGATGGTGCATATCACGATGTGGATTCATCAGTTCTAGCATTCGAAATCGCTGCACGTGCAGCGTTCCGTGAGGCGGCTCCAAAAGCTGGCGCACAATTGCTTGAGCCGATCATGAAAGTTGAAGTGGTTACGCCTGAAGATTACGTCGGTGACGTGATTGGTGATTTGAACTCACGTCGTGGTCAAATCCATGGTCAAGAAATGCGCGGCAATGCAGTTGTTGTTGATGCGCGTGTGCCACTAGCGAATATGTTTAAATATGTTGATAATCTACGCTCAATGTCTCAGGGCCGTGCGCAGTATTCAATGGTATTTGATCACTATAATGCGGTTCCTGCGGCAGTTGCCAAAGAGATCCAAGAAAAGTACGCAGGTTAAGCCGTTGGGTTTTTACCCAGCTAATAATTAATAGTTTCAACCCCTTAGGGTTAATGTTTAATCCTAACTAGGATGGAGAGCCAAGATGGCAAAAGAAAAGTTTGAACGCAATAAGCCGCATTGTAACATCGGCACAATTGGTCACGTTGATCACGGTAAAACGACGCTAACAGCGGCGATTACAAAATACTTTGGTGAGTTTAAAGCTTACG